>NZ_MOWM01000418.1 GCF_016082275.1 Variovorax sp. E3 | reverse complement strand
TTGGCGATCTCGTTGACCGATGAACAGCCCCAGGCCGACGCTGCGCACCGTGTTGCTGCCCGTGGGGTCTTCGCTCGGAAATCCAAATGACTTCTTTGTTTGCTACGACCCCTTTGAAGGTTGGGATCGCGGGACTTGGTGCGATTGGCAAGTCCCTTGCCGGACTGCTGGACAAGGGGGTCCCGGGGGCTGCGTCTGTACGCTGTCGCGGTACGC
>NZ_MOWM01000417.1 GCF_016082275.1 Variovorax sp. E3 | reverse complement strand
CCGCGAAACGCTCCGCTCCTCGGCGCAGCAGAGGGGAGTTGGACACCACACGGGCCATCGCTGCGCTTGGCCTCCACGCGGCACAGCCGCTGCGCGGCTGTGCCGTTCGCGCCGAGCGAAGCAATGGCGCGTTCGGTTCCCCAAGCCCTTCTGGCTGCGCCGAGGAGCGGAGCGTTTCGCGGATCAGGGCTCGCAGCTGTTTGAGCGAAGCGAGTTCTGCGAGA
>NZ_MOWM01000416.1 GCF_016082275.1 Variovorax sp. E3 | reverse complement strand
GACGCGCGTTCCCGCCGCGGCACCGGCACCCGCTGCGGGCGGCAAGAACACGCCGTCGTCGCCGCAGATCCGCTGGGACGGCACCGTCGTCATGGCGCTGCCCGCCGCGCGCTGAGCCACTTCGCATGGTGACGCGCCCCTCCATCTCCGAGCCCGCCCCGCGCCGCGGCTGGCGCTGGGCCGTGCTCGGCATTGCCATCGGCGCGGTGCTGGCGGTGGTGCTGTTCGCG
>NZ_MOWM01000415.1 GCF_016082275.1 Variovorax sp. E3 | reverse complement strand
TCGAATCGCTCCGTCCAGACGAATCACCTCGCCGTTGAGCATGTCGTTCTCGATGATGTGCTTGGCCAGCTTGGCGTAGTCCTCGGGCGTGCCCAGGCGCGAGGGGAAGGGCACGCTGGCGGCCAGCGCGTCCTGCACTTCCTGCGGCATGCCGAACAGCATGGGCGTGCCGAAGATACCGGGGGCGATGGTCATGTTGCGGATGCCGCTGCGCGCCAGGTCGCGGGCGAT
>NZ_MOWM01000414.1 GCF_016082275.1 Variovorax sp. E3 | reverse complement strand
CGATGATTCACCACCGCCTGGCGCACGAGCTCTACAAGCTCGGCCTGCCGCTGCTGGCGCGCATCGTGGCCGAGCTGGCGCACGGGCAGACCGGCATCGACATCCACCCCGGCGCGCAGATCGACGCGGGCTTCTTCATCGACCACGGCACGGGCGTCGTGATCGGCGAGACGGCGGTCATCGGCAAGCGCGTGCGGCTCTACCAGGCCGTGACGCTGGGCGCCAAGCGCTTTCC
>NZ_MOWM01000413.1 GCF_016082275.1 Variovorax sp. E3 | reverse complement strand
CGGGCATTGCGCTGATCAGCACCATCGGCGGCAGCGCGGGGCTGGTGGCGCCGATGATGGTCGGCGCGCTCAAGACGCTGACGGGCGGATTCACCGTGAGCCTGTATGTGCTGAGCGGGGCGCTGGTGCTGTCGGCGCTGCTCATGCTTGTGGCCATGCCGGCAAGCGCGCTGGGCATGCGGGCGCAGTCCGGGCACTGATGAAGCCCAGCACTGCCGGCGTGCGCGGCGGCCGG
>NZ_MOWM01000412.1 GCF_016082275.1 Variovorax sp. E3 | reverse complement strand
GCCGCCGCGGCCCTTGACCGTGACGGGCACGATCTCGTCCTTGAACAGGCCCGTTTCGGCGGCCTTCTTGGCGCGCTCGACGCTGGCGATGGCGAACGCGTCCTGCTGCTCGCGCGTGAACTTGTACTTGGCCGCGCAGTCTTCGCCGAAGGTGCCCATCGAGCGGCCCGGCTGGTAGGCGTCTTCCAGGCCGTCGAGCATCATGTGGTCGAAGATGCGGTCGTGGCCCATGCGGTA
>NZ_MOWM01000411.1 GCF_016082275.1 Variovorax sp. E3 | reverse complement strand
GGGCCAACAGTTCACCGCCGGCGCGCGCGAGGGCCTGGGCGTTGATGTCGCGGTCGACCGGCAACGGATCGGGAGGGCGAGTGCAGGCCAGCACATTGCGACCGCTAGCGAGCCCTTTCGCGATGTCTCGGGCATGGCGTTCCAGCGTGGCGGCATCCCGCTGCGCCATCACTGACGCATCGAGCCACACGGTGTCGAACGACCGTGCCGCCGCGACCTGCCGCGCGTGACCGGCGACAGGC
>NZ_MOWM01000410.1 GCF_016082275.1 Variovorax sp. E3 | reverse complement strand
GCGCCAAGAGTTCGCCGCCGGCGCGCGCGAGGGCCTGGGCGTTGATGTCGCGGTCGACCGGCAAAGGATCGGGAGGGCGGGTGCAGGCCAGCACATTGCGACCGCTGGCGAGGCCGTTCGCGATGTCTCGGGCATGGCGTTCCAGCGTGGCGGCATCCCGCTGCGCCATCACTGACGCATCGAGCCACACGGTGTCGAACGACCGTGCCGCCGCGACCTGCCGCGCCGTGACCGGCGACAGGC
>NZ_MOWM01000409.1 GCF_016082275.1 Variovorax sp. E3 | reverse complement strand
GCCTGCTCGGCGGCAACGGCACCCTGGCCAACGTGCTGGGCAGCGACGGCCTCACCGGCCAACTGCTGGGCCACGGCGGCCTGGTCGACAGCCTGCTCGGCGAAACGGCGTGGTGGGTGGCCTGATCACCGACAGCCCGCTGGGCGGCCTGCTCGGTGGCGACAACGGCCTGCTGGGCGGTGTCGCTGGCGGCCTGCTCGGCGACAACGGCCTGGTCGGCGGCCTGCTGGGTGACAACGGTG
>NZ_MOWM01000408.1 GCF_016082275.1 Variovorax sp. E3 | reverse complement strand
GGGCCGCGTGGACGCGGGGCGCGCCGCTGTTGGCGAACAGCGGCGCATCGAGGTTGCCCTCGGCCACCGGCGACGGCAGCTCGCGCGTGGGAAAGCGCTGCGCGAGCTCCTCGATGACCGGCGGGTACAGCGCGAGCACGCCGTCGAACAGGTCGCGCCAGGTGGCGGGCTTGCGCGCCAGCGCCTCGACCAGCGCCCAGGTCAGCAGGCCCTGCGGCCGCGCGTCGCGCGCCTTGCGCGGCAG
>NZ_MOWM01000407.1 GCF_016082275.1 Variovorax sp. E3 | reverse complement strand
CCGGTCTGAGCACGGCCACGAGCGGCATCAACAGCCTGTCGACCTCGACATCGAGCGGCTTGAGCACGGCGACCAGCAGCGTCAACAGCCTGTCGACCTTCCACGTCGAGCGGCCTGAGCACGGCGACCAGCAGCATCAACAGCCTCTCGACCTCGACCTCTAGCGGCCTGAGTACCACGAACAGCAGCGTCGCGAGTCTTTCCACCTCGACGTCGTCCGGGTTGAGCACGGCGACGAGCAGCGTCAAT
>NZ_MOWM01000406.1 GCF_016082275.1 Variovorax sp. E3 | reverse complement strand
GCGTGCTGGCCATGGTCCCCCTGCAACGCGTGGGCATTGCCGGCGGCGATACCTCGAGCCATGGCGTGCAGGCGCTCGACGCCTGGGGGCTTTCGTACGTGGCGGACATCGGCGCCGGCACCTCCTTGTGCCGCGTGCACAGCGACGACGCCGCGCTCGACGGACTGGAGATCATGCTCAAGGGTGGCCAGATGGGCTCGGACGACGTGTTCGAGCGTGTGGTGCACGGCTCATCCGAACTGGCGCCATTTCGAG
>NZ_MOWM01000405.1 GCF_016082275.1 Variovorax sp. E3 | reverse complement strand
GCGCGCCGGCCAGCAGGCCCGAGAACATCACCAGCTCACGATCCCCGCCCATGAACAGGTTTTCTCGGTTGCCGGCCCTACGGATGGGGATCGCGCGCAGAGCCATGACTTACCCCGCGATGTGGCCGCGCTCGGCCCAGCGCATGACGGCTTCGCCGGGGAAGCCGGCCACGTCCAGCGCGGCGACCTTGACCTGGTGCAGCGCGCCATCGGTCAGGGCGGCGATTTCCGCGCCACGGCCGAAGAACGTGCTCATCATGTTCT
>NZ_MOWM01000404.1 GCF_016082275.1 Variovorax sp. E3 | reverse complement strand
TTCTTCAGTTTGTCCACCAGCGTTGCAACATCAGGCACCTTGATGCCGGCGCCGCGCTTGGGCGGCTCCGAGACCTTCAGGGTCTTCAGGCGGGGCTTCACGTCCACGCCCAGGTCTTCAGGCTTGAAGGTGTCCAGCTGCTTCTTCTTGGCCTTCATGATGTTGGGCAAGGTGACGTAGCGCGGCTCGTTCAGGCGCAGGTCGGTCGTGATGACGGCCGGCAGCGTGAGCGTCAGCGTTTCCATGCCGCCGTCCACTTCGCGCGAAA
>NZ_MOWM01000403.1 GCF_016082275.1 Variovorax sp. E3 | reverse complement strand
GCAAGCCTGTCGACTTCGACGTCCTCGGGTCTGAGTACTGCGACAAGCAGCATCGGCAGCCTGTCGAGCGGCTTGAGCACGACGAACAGCAGCGTCGAGCCTGTCGACCTCCACGTCCTCGGGCCTGAGCACGGTGACGAGCGGCGTCACCAGCCTGTCGACTTCCACCTCCAGCGGGCTGAGCACGGCCACGAGCCGGATCAACAGCCTGTCGACGTCCGCGTCGTCCGGCTTGAGCACGACGAACAGCAGCGTGACCAGCCTGTCGACTTCGACGT
>NZ_MOWM01000402.1 GCF_016082275.1 Variovorax sp. E3 | reverse complement strand
CGCCGACGCCTCCGGCGCCCTGCGCTCGCCCGCGCCGCGTGCCGCCGCCGCCGCCAAGCCCGCACGCTCGCAGGGCCCCGCGTCCTTCTCGGCGCTGGACCGGTGGACGTCCTTCAGTTTCACGGGTTCGGGCGGCGAAGTGCGCCATGCGCGTGGCGACATCGAAGGTTTGCCGGCGCTCGTGGGCACCGTGGCGCGTTCGGCCACCAGCGCCGACGAGCCGCTCGCCGCGCCGGTCGACGCGCGCCTCGCGCTGTATCGCGGCGGCACGCTCGTCGCGGTGCTG
>NZ_MOWM01000401.1 GCF_016082275.1 Variovorax sp. E3 | reverse complement strand
GGCGTGCCGGCGGCGTCGCCGACCGCGCCGGCGGGAATCTCGACGGCCACGGTCGCGCCGGTCAGCCACAGCTGCCACCACGCGTCGCCGATGCGTTCGCCGTGCCCGGCCGCGAGCAGGCCCGGCAGGTTGGCGGCCGCGTCGCCGAAGAACAGGAACCACGGCACCGGCGCGCGCGGCCGCGCGCGGCGCAGCGCCTGCTGGGCTTGCGCCATGCTCTTGTCGAGCGCGTCCACGGCCGCTTCATCGGCGGCTTCGTCGGCCGCGCTGGCGGGCGGGCCCAGGTGCCTCGATGCGCC
>NZ_MOWM01000400.1 GCF_016082275.1 Variovorax sp. E3 | reverse complement strand
CTGCAAGGCCAGCATCCGCGCGAAGGTGGAGCACCCGTTCCGCGTGATCAAGCGGCAGTTCGGCCTCGCGAAAGTGAGGTTCAAGGGACTGGCCAAGAACACGGCGCATGTGATCACGCTGTTTGCGTTGTCGAATCTGTGGATGGCCAGGAAGAAACTGATCGCGATGCTGGGGCAGGTGCGTCCGCAGACGGCGTGAAGAGCCGCAGGGGCTCTCAAACGCATGGGGCGATCGGCGAGACGGGCGCCGCAAGCGCAACCACCAAATACGCGCGCTCGCCATCAAGCCAACTTACGAGTTGA
>NZ_MOWM01000399.1 GCF_016082275.1 Variovorax sp. E3 | reverse complement strand
GGCGTGGCCACGGGCACGTCGGGGCCGCGCGAGGCGGCCGATGCGGCGTCTTCGGGCAGCCCGAGGCGCTGCGTGAGGTAGCGCGCCACCTGCTGCGCGCGCGCCAGGCCCAGCGCGTGGTTGTCGGCGAAGCGCTCGCGCGACCTGGCGCTCAGCGCCTGCGTGTCGGTGTGGCCCACGATCTCGAAGCGCAGGCCGTCGCGGCCCTTCACCTGTTCGGCGATGCGGTCGAGCTGCGCGCGGTCGGCCGGTGCGAGCCCGTCGGCGCCCGACGCGAAATGCGGCGTGCCGGTGTCGCTGCGCTCG
>NZ_MOWM01000398.1 GCF_016082275.1 Variovorax sp. E3 | reverse complement strand
GCCGCCGCGGCCCTTGAGCATGAGGTAGGGCGCGTTGGTCATGCTTTCCATGCCGCCCGCCACGATCACGTCGTGGGTGCCGGCCAGCAGCAGGTCGTGCGACAGCATCGCGGCCTTCATGGCCGAGCCGCACATCTTGCTGAGCGTGACGGCCCCCGCGCTGTCGGGCAGGCCGCCCTTGTAGGCCGCCTGGCGCGCCGGGGCTGGCCCTGGCCGGCCATCAGGCAGTTGCCGAACAGCACTTCGCCCACGGTGTCGGGCGCGATGCCCGAGCGCTCGACGGCGGCCTTGATGGCGGCGCCGCCCAGGTCGTGCGCGGAGAGCGAAGAGAAGTCGCC
>NZ_MOWM01000397.1 GCF_016082275.1 Variovorax sp. E3 | reverse complement strand
GGGTTCAGGATGTTCTTCGGATCCAGCCCCCGCTTGATCGCCCGCATCATCTCCAGCGCCACCGGCGACTTGTGCTTCTCCAGCTTGTCGACTTCAGCGACCCCACGCCGTGCTCGGCCGAGAAGGAGCCGCCGAACTTCTCCACCGCGTCGTACACCAGCGTGTTGATGCGCTCTTCCTCGTTCTTCAGGAACGCCTTGGTGTCGATGTTCTCCGGCGCCTGCACGTTGTAGTGCAGGTTGCCGTCGCCCAGGTGGCCGAAGTTCACCAGCCGCACGCCTTCGATCTCGCGCTTGAGCAGCGCATCGGTCTCTTGCACGAACGCCGGAATGCGCGACAC
>NZ_MOWM01000396.1 GCF_016082275.1 Variovorax sp. E3 | reverse complement strand
GTGGCCGCTGGCTCGCGCTGGAGCCCGATGCATCGGCGCGGCTGGACATGCGCACGCCGCTGGGCGGCGGCGCCGTGCTGGGCCGGCGCGTGTGGGACCAGGGCGCCGGCATCCGCCTCTCGTTCAGCGAGCTGAGCCCGCAGCGCCTGCGCGACCTGCTGCCGCGCGCGCCGACCATGCGCTGGCCAAGTGGCTGGTGCGCCGCTTCATTCCGCAAGACCTGAAGGTCGAGATGGAACTGAGCCTTGCGACCACCGCGTCGCGCAGCAGCGTGCTCGGCGCCGCGAACCCGATGCGCCTGGGCTGGACCTCGTGGGTCGCGGGCCCTTCTTTCCGGGGCCCGTGC
>NZ_MOWM01000395.1 GCF_016082275.1 Variovorax sp. E3 | reverse complement strand
GCCTGGACCACCAGGTGAAGGTGCGCGGCTTTCGCATCGAGCTGGGAGAGGTGGAGGCGCAGCTGCTGGCACAGCCGGGCGTGCGAGAGGCGGTGGTGGTGGCGCAGGAGGGCCCCAGCGGCGCACGCCTGGTGGGCTACGTGTGCGGCCACGAAGGCCAGGCGCAACTGGAAGCGGCGAGCTTGCGCGAGCAGTTGGGCGCGGCGCTGCCGGAGTACATGGTGCCCGGGGCGATCGTGGTGCTGCAGGCGCTGCCGCTGAACGCCAACGGCAAGGTGGACCGCAAGGCGCTGCCGGAGCCGGCGTACGCGGCGGGGCGCGACTACGAGGCGCCGCAGGGCGAGGTGGAGCAGGCGCTGGC
>NZ_MOWM01000394.1 GCF_016082275.1 Variovorax sp. E3 | reverse complement strand
GCCTGCCAGGAGCGGAAGCGCCTGGACGCGGCTGCGCTCGCGCTGGCATGCGCTGTGGCCCGTGGCGGGGCTGGCCGGCGCGGGGCTCGCGGGCTCGCTGGCCGGCGCGTTCGCGGTGTCGATCGCGCTGAAGTACATCGCCCCGCCCGACACCGGCGAGTGGCCCGTGCACGGCTCGGCCTTCACCGAACTTTATTCAGACTGGAGCCAGGAATGAACGAACAAGCCAAGCCAAGGCGCTGGCTGCTGGCATCGCTGGCGCTGAACCTGTTTCTGGTCTGCGCGATCGCGGGCGGCGGCTGGCACTGGTGGTCGACCGAGCGCGCCGCGGCCGTCGCCGCCGCCGCGCACCAGCCGCGCGG
>NZ_MOWM01000393.1 GCF_016082275.1 Variovorax sp. E3 | reverse complement strand
ATCAGGTAGTCCGCGTCCAGCACCGAACCCATCTCCGGCGCCGGCTTGATCTGCTCGGCCGTCAGCGTGATCACGTCCGACACGCTGTCCACCACCATCCCCACCACGCGCCCGCCGATGTTCAGCACGATCACCACCGTGAACTGGTCGTACGTCGGGTCGCCCAGCTTGAACTTGATGCGCATGTCGATGATCGGCACGATGATTCCGCGCAGGTTCACCACACCCTTGATGTATTCCGGCGCGTTCGCAATGCGCGTCACCGCGTCGTAGCCGCGCAGCTCCTGCACCTTCTGGATGTCGATCCCGTATTCCTCTTCGCCCAGCTTGAAGGTCACCACCTCCAGGCGGTTGCCGCCCGTGG
>NZ_MOWM01000392.1 GCF_016082275.1 Variovorax sp. E3 | reverse complement strand
CGCCGCTGGCCACCGACTGCGGCCCGATCGCCACCGACTCCTGGCCCAGCGCCTGCGAGTCCCCCGCCGTCGAATTGGCGTGGAAGTACTTCGTGCCGTTGTTGTAGATGCCGTTGACCGTCGTGCTCAGGCTGGTGACGTTGACGTTGGTCGTGCTCAGGCCGCTCGACAGGCTGCCGATGCCGGTGGACAGACTGCCGATGCTGCTCGTCGCGGTGCTGAGGCCGGACGAGGTCGAGGTCGACAGGCTGCCGAGGCCGCTGGTCACCGTGCTCAGGCCGCTCGAGGTCGAAGTGGACAGGCTCGTGATGCCGCTCGTTGCCGTGCTGAGGCCGGAGGACGTCGAAGTCGAGAGGCTGTCGATGCTGCTGGTCGCC
>NZ_MOWM01000391.1 GCF_016082275.1 Variovorax sp. E3 | reverse complement strand
GAGGCGGCCGGCGCCTGTCGTGCGCAGCGCGTCCGCGTCGCGTATCGGGGAGCAGGTGAGGGCGCTTCGGATGGCCGCTGGGCGGTCCGGGGGAGATTTGGCTTGCGCCTCGGGGGTGTCGCGTTCGATGCTCTCGCGCATCGAGCACGGGTTGGTCTCGCCTTCGGTGGAGACGCTGGAGCGCATCGCTCGGGGCCTGGACGTGCCGGTCTCGCGCTTCTTCGGCGACCAGGCACGCCGCACCGACTTCTGCCATGTTCCTGCGGGGCAGGGCCTCGTGGTCGAGCGGGTCGGGGCAGTGGCCGGCTACCGCTACGAGCTGCTTGGGCACTCGCTGTCGGGCAACCTGTTCATCGAGCCCTACCTGGTCACGCTCTT
>NZ_MOWM01000390.1 GCF_016082275.1 Variovorax sp. E3 | reverse complement strand
GCCGCCGCGCAGGCGCGGCAGATCCAGGGACCGACGGCCGAACGGAGCGCGCGCGTCGGCCACGTCAGGCCCAGGAGACTGCGCATGGGGGCGGCCCTGCTGTGCGGGGCCTCGGCGCTCATCGGCGCCTCGGCGGCGTGGATGCTGCCGCGCGAGGCCGGTCCGACCTCGTTGCAGGCCGAGGCCCGCCTCGGGCGCGCGCTGCAGCGCGGCTGGACCTCCCTCGACGCTCCCACGCGGGCCGCGTGGAAGAGGTCCTGAGGCGCTGACGAGAGGCGCAAAGACCAAAGCCACGCGCACACCCAGGGGCGGCGCGTGGCGGCGCGTGGCGGCGCGTGGCGGTGCGTGGCGGTGCGTGGCGGTGCGTGGCGGTGCGTGGC
>NZ_MOWM01000389.1 GCF_016082275.1 Variovorax sp. E3 | reverse complement strand
CGCCGTTGCCGGCGGCCAGCGCGTTGTCGCCGCTGGCCTCCGACCGCGGGCCGATGGCGACCGCCTCCTGCCCGCTCGCCACCGCGCCGGGCGCGTCGAGTTGTCGCGGAAATAGCGGGTGCCCGATTGGTCGATGTCGCCGAGCCTTGTGCTCACCGTGTTGACGTTGCCATTGGTCGCGGTCAGGCCCGAGGACAGGCTGGCGATGCCGATGGAGACCGTGTTCAGTCCGCTGGACGTGGCGGTCGAGAGGCTGTCGATGCGGCCGCTTGCCGTGCTGATTCCATTCGCGACGCAGTCAAGCCCGAGGACATCGAGGTGGACAGGCTGCGGGTGTCGCCGCTCACGGTGCTCAGGCTGCTCGTGACACCGCTCAACCCTGAAGAGGTCGAGGCAGAAAGACTGCTGAAGCCGCTGGTGATGGTGTCGAGCCCCGAG
>NZ_MOWM01000388.1 GCF_016082275.1 Variovorax sp. E3 | reverse complement strand
CGCCGTGGTGCGCAGGCTCGACGCATCGCTGCCGGCCTGCGGCTCGGTGAGGCAGAAGGCGCCGAGCATCCGGCCCTGCGCCAGCGGCTCGAGCCACTGCTTTTTCTGCTGCGCATTGCCGTAGCGCATGAGGATGGCATTGACCGGGCAGTTGGTCACGCTGATGGCCGTGCTGGTGCCGCCGTCGCCGGCCGCGATTTCTTCGAGCACCAGCGCCAGCGTGAGGTAGTCGAGGCCGGCGCCGCCATGCTCCTCGGGCACGCAGATGCCGTAGGCGCCCAGCGCGGCGAGGCCCTGATGGGCCTCCTTGGGAAAGCTGTGCTCGCGGTCCCACTTCGGGGCGTGGGGCCACAACTCGGCCTGCGAAAAATCGCGCACCGCGTCGCGAATGGCTTCTTGGTCGGAGGTGAGCAGCATGTTTTCAGATGAGTTCAATCGCCACGGCGGTACCCTCGCCTCCCCCAATGCACAGC
>NZ_MOWM01000387.1 GCF_016082275.1 Variovorax sp. E3 | reverse complement strand
GTGGCCACGCCGCGCTTCTTGCCGCGCGCCTTCAGCGCGTGGATCAGCGTGACCATGATGCGCGCGCCGCTGGCGCCGATCGGGTGGCCCAGCGCGCAGGCGCCGCCGTGCACGTTGACGATCTCGTGCGACACGTCGAGCTCGCGCATCAGCGCCATCGGCACCACGGCGAAGGCTTCGTTCACCTCCCACAGGTCGACGTCCTTCACGGCCCAGCCGGTCTTCTTGAACAGCTTGGCGACGGCGCCCACGGGTGCGGTCGAGAACCACTCGGGCTGCTGCGCATGCGTGGCGTGGCCGACGATGCGGGCGATGGGCTTCGCACCGATCTTCTTGGCATGCGATTCGGTCATCATGACCAGCGCGGCGGCGCCGTCGTTGATCGACGAGCTCGATGCGGCGGTGATGGTGCCGTTCTCTTTCTTGAACGCGGGCTTGAGCGTGGGGATCTTGTCGAGCTTGACCTTGCCCGGGCCTTCGTCGACCGAGACCACGGTGTC
>NZ_MOWM01000386.1 GCF_016082275.1 Variovorax sp. E3 | reverse complement strand
GCCGGCCGGCGTGCCGGGGCGCTGCACGCGCGGCAGCCAGTCGTGGCGCACGCCGAGGCGGCCCATCCAGTCGGGCCAGCGTTCGGCCATGGGGTCGAAGCCCAGCTTCAGCGCGTTGTGGGTGTCGCTGAACCCGAAGCGGCCCGCGAGCCGCCCGGCGATCCAGTCGGCCTGGTGCAGCAGGTGAACCGCCGAAGGGTACAGCTGCTGCAGCCGCAGCATGCGCGCGAGCGGGGAGCTGGCGCCGTGCGCGGCCGATTCGGGCGGGGCGTGTTGCCCGACCTGCGCGGCTTCGTCGGCGCAGGAGGCGTCGTTGTACATCCAGCCGTCGGACAGCGGCCGGCCTTCGGCATCCGTCACCAGCACGGTGCCCGAGGTGCCGTCCACCGCGAGCGCGCGCACGCGGGCCGGCTCGATGTGCGTGAACAGCGCCGTCAGCGCCTGCTGCACGCCGGCCCACCACAGCGCCGGCGACTGCCGCCGCGCGTTGCCGTCTGCCTCGGGC
>NZ_MOWM01000385.1 GCF_016082275.1 Variovorax sp. E3 | reverse complement strand
GGATCGGCAACCTGACGGTATTGGAGCCGTATCGGCCGATCTTCATCGGCGCGGCGCTGGTTGCACTGTTCTTTGCCTGGCGGCGCATCGTCCGACCGACCGCAGCCTGCAAGCCGGGCGAGGTGTGCGCGATTCCGCAAGTGCGCACCACCTACAAGCTCATTTTCTGGTTCGTCGCCGTGTTGGTCTTGGTCGCGCTTGGTTTTCCCTACGTCATGCCATTTTTCTACTAATCAGGAGTTCATCATGAAAAAGCTGTTTGCCTCCCTCGCTCTCGCCGCTTTCGTTGCCCCCGTGTTCGCCGCCACTCAGACCGTCACGCTGTCCGTGCCTGGCATGACCTGCGCCTCTTGCCCGATCACTGTCAAGCACGCGCTTTCCAAGGTTGAGGGCGTGAGCAAGACCGACGTAAGTTTGACAAGCGCCAGGCCGTCGTCACCTTCGACGATGCCAAGACCAACGTCCAGAAGTTGACCAAGGCGACCGAGGACGCGGGCTATCCGTCCAG
>NZ_MOWM01000384.1 GCF_016082275.1 Variovorax sp. E3 | reverse complement strand
ATGTCGAGGTCGACAGGCTGTTGATGCCACTCGTCGCCGTGCTCAACCCAGACGACGTCGAGGTGGAGAGACTGGAGACACTGCTGTTCGTGGTGCTCAGGCCACTGGAGGTCGAGGTCGACAGGCTGTTGATGCCACTCGTCGCCGTACTCAACCCCGACGACGTCGAGGTGGAGAGGCTCGCGAGGCTGCTGTTGGTGGTGCTCAGACCGCTGGAGGTCGACGTCGACAGGCTCGCAACGCTGCTGGCCGTGGTGCCCACGCTGCTCGACAAGGAAGCCGCGACGCTCTTGACCTGCGCCACGTTGACCGCGTCCTGGTCGTCCCTGCCCGGCGCCACGCCCGTGATCTGGCGATTGCCCACGTTCACTTCGCCGGCCGAGTTCTGCGCACCTGCCAGCGCAAAGGCGATGTAATTGGTCAGCGCGCCGACATTGGCGACAGAGCCCGCGCCCAGCGCAACGCTGTTGGGCATGTTGGTGACCGCGCCGTTGCCGAGCGCCACGCTGTCGA
>NZ_MOWM01000383.1 GCF_016082275.1 Variovorax sp. E3 | reverse complement strand
GGGCGGCCTGGCGGCCGGCGGCATCGCCGCGCGCGGCCCGCTGGCCTTCAACCAGTGGCAGGGCGACCAGAGCCACATCGGCGTCGAGCTGGGCGCGCACACGCTGCTGGTGGTGACCGACGGCGCGGCCGACCTGCCCGAGCGCGGCATGGTCGCGCTGGGCCTGCCGCTGGAGGCGCTGCACCTGTTCGACAGCCAGAGCGAACTCGCCGTGCTGCACGGCGCCGATCTTTGCTGAACGCCATGGGCCGCGACCTCATCATCGGCATCGACGCGGGCACCTCGGTCATCAAGGCCGTGGCCTTCGACCTCGAGGGCCGCCAGCTCGCCGTAGCCAGCACGCCGAACACCGTGACCTTCGGCGAGCACGGCGCGGCCGAGCAGGACATGGACCGCACCTGGGCCGACACCGCCGCCACGTTGCGCGCGCTGGCGCTGGAGCTGCCGGGACTGGCCGCGCGCACCGCGGCGCTGGCCGCCACCGCGCAAGGCGACGGCACCTGGCTGGTCGATGCCGCCGG
>NZ_MOWM01000382.1 GCF_016082275.1 Variovorax sp. E3 | reverse complement strand
CAGCGGCGCGAGCCCCGCGGCACCCAGGCCGAAGGCGCACAGCGCGCCCTGCACGGCGCGGGCGGCGCGGCTGCGCCGTGATGCGGAAGAAGAAACGGAAGGCCGGGAAATCATGGCGAGAGGTCCTTGTCGCGAATCAGGTCGAGGGAGGGGTTTCAATCGACATGACAGGCAAGGCGCGAAAACCGGACACGCGCCGGCAAGTTTTTTCAGGCCCGGCTCAACGCGCCGACGGTCACCCAGTAGCGGGTGCGCGCATCGACGCGCACGGGCAGCGTCTGCGCGAGCACCGAAAGAATGCGGTCGGTGTCCCCCAGCTGGAACGCGCCCGACACGCGCAGGCCCGCCACGGCCGGGTCGCAGCGCAGCACGCCGCTGCGGTAGCGGCCGATTTCCGCGAGCAGCTCGCCCAGCGGCATGTCCTCGGCGTACAGCACGCCGCGCGCCCAGGCCCGGCGCCGGGGCCCACGGGCGACAGCGCGCCCACGGCGTCGGCGGTGAAGCTCACGCGCTGGCCGGCGG
>NZ_MOWM01000381.1 GCF_016082275.1 Variovorax sp. E3 | reverse complement strand
GCCGTGGCCACGCTGGCGGCGCGGCCGGTGCCCGGGTAGGCCGGGGCGCCTTGCCGCGAGGCGTTCTGCTGCTGTTGTTGCTGCTGCTGCTGGGCGAACGCGGCGTCCTGCCCGAAGGGCTGGCGGGTGTCCGCGCCGACCGAGGTCTGGCCCAGCGTGATGCCTTGCTCCGACAGCGACGTGCGCAGCTGCGGCAGCGCGGCCTCCACGGCCTTGCGCACGCTCTCGTGGGCCGACACGAACATGGCCTGCGCCTGGTTGTCGCCGATCGAGAGCGTGACCTTCAGCGGGCCGAGTCCGGCGGGGTTGAGGTTCAACTCGGCCGTGTGGTGGCCGCTGGTGCTCATGCGCGCCAGTTGCTGGCCCAGGGCCGGGGCCCACTTCTCGCTGCCGACTTCGGGCGCGATGGTGTGCACGGCCGGGCGCGTGGCCTGCGCGTCGCCGCTGCGTTCGGCCGAGGCCGTGACGGCGGCCGCTTGCTGCACGGCGAAGGGAGTGGCCGGGTTCTGCGCGTCGGCGCCATCGCCTGCGGCGGTG
>NZ_MOWM01000380.1 GCF_016082275.1 Variovorax sp. E3 | reverse complement strand
CCCTTCTTTCCGGGCCCGCTGCCCCCCGTTCAACACACCCTGACCAGCGACGGCGGCGACACGCCCGCCGCCTGAGACGCACTTTCCTTTTCCCTATGGACATCGACATCCGCACCCTGCTCGGCCGGCTCAACCCGGAGTGCAAGCGCGCCATGGAGCAGGCGGCCGAGCTGTGCGTGCAGCAGACGCACTACAACGTCGACCTGGAGCACCTGCTGCTGAAGCTGGTGGACAACGAGGCGCCCGACCTGCGGCTGGTGTTCGGGCGCTTCGGCATCCGGCCCGACACCGTGCAGGCGCAGCTGCAGAAGTCGCTGGACACCTTCAAGCGCGGCAACGGCCGCACGCCGAGCCTGGCGCCCGACTTCGCGCCGTTGTTCCAGGAGGCCTGGCTCATGAGCTCGATGCTGCTGGGCCAGCAGCACATCCGCTCTGGCACGCTGATGCTGGCGCTGCTCGAAGTCGACCGCCTGCGCGGCCGGCTGGTCGACGCCGCGCCCGCGCTGCTGCAGGTGCCGCGCGGCGCGCTGCGCGACGAGCTCGCGGGGCTCTTGCAGTCG
>NZ_MOWM01000379.1 GCF_016082275.1 Variovorax sp. E3 | reverse complement strand
CGGTCGCGCTGTCGGCCTCGCCCGCGCGGCTGCGCATTCGCGCCGATCGCTGCGAGGCCGACGCGTCGCAGATCGAGCTGCACATCCTCAAGCGCCGCGGGCCGCCGCTGTCGACGCCGGTGATGCTGCCCGCGCGCAACGCGCGCATGGCCGCGCTGCTGGCCGCCGCCCGGCTGCGTCGCAAGCTGCGGCTGCAGCAGCAGGGCACCGAGCTTGCCGGCGAAACGGCAACCTCGGCCAAGGTGGTGCGCATCGATGCGTGGAAAGGAGGCCCCGGTGCACTGGATCGCCTTGCAGTGGTCGATTGACGTCGACACCCTTGACGCCGCGGTGCTGCCCACGCCCGAGGCCCTCGGCTGGTGGGCGCTGCACTACACGCCCCACGTCGCCTGGCAGGACGAGGCGCTGATGCTTGAAGTCTCGGCCTGCGAGCGCCTGTGGGGCGGGCGGCTCACGCTGATGCGCCTGCTGCTCGCCGCCAACCCCGTGCCCGATGCCCGCATGCGCGGCGCGCAGGGCGCCACGGCCCTGGTCGCGCTGGCGCGGCTGCGGCTGTTCGAGCGCAACGAAG
>NZ_MOWM01000378.1 GCF_016082275.1 Variovorax sp. E3 | reverse complement strand
CAGCCTGAGCACTGTGAGTGGCGACGTACGCAGTCTGTCGACCTCGATGTCTTCGGGCTTGGGTGTTCTTGCGAGTGGTGTCGGCAGTTTGTCTGCCTCGACATCTACAGCTCTGCGCACGAGCGCCGACGTGGTGATGAGCCTGTCGGCTTCGACCTCTTCGGGGTTGAGCGGTGTCATGAGCAGCCTGAGCACGGTGAACGGCGACATCCGCAGCCTGTCAGCCTCGACGTCATCAGGCTTAGGCACGGTCGGGAATGGCCTCAGTACTGCGAGCGTGCGCATCGACAGCCTCTCGACATCCATGTCTTCGGGGCTGGGTGCTGTCACCAGCAGCGTCAGCAGTTTGTCCGCCTCGACATCGACCGCATTGCGCGCGAGCACCGAGATGACCGTGAGCCTGTCGGCCTCGACGTCCTCAGGGTTGAGCAGTGTCACGAGCGGCTTGAGCACCGTGAGCGAAGACATCCGTAACTTGTCGACTTCGACGTCTTCAGGCTTGAGCACTGTCGCGAATGGCCTCAGTACGGCGAGTGGACGCATCGACAGCCTGTCGACCACCATGTCTTCGGGCTTGGATGCCGTCACTAGCGGCA
>NZ_MOWM01000377.1 GCF_016082275.1 Variovorax sp. E3 | reverse complement strand
GTCGAAGTCGACAGGCTGTTGATGCCACTCGTCGCCGTGCTCAACCCCGACGACGTCGAGGTCGAGAGGCTGGAGACGCTGCTGTTCGTGGTGCTCAGGCCGCTCGACGTGGAAGTCGACAAGCTGTTGATGCTGCTCGTCGCCGTGCTCAACCCGACGACGTCGAGGTGGAAAGACTGGAGACACTGCTATTCGTGGTGCTCAGGCCACTCGACGTCGAAGTCGACAGGCTGTTGACGCTGCTGGTCGCCGTGCTCAAGCCACTGGAAGTCGAGGTCGACAAGCTTGCAACGCTGCTCGTGGTCGTGCTCAGGCCCGACGACAGGCTGGCGATGCTGCTGGCCGTGGTGCCCACGCTGCTCGACAGGGACGCGGCGATGCTCTTGACCTGCGCCACGTTCACGGCGTCCTGGTCGTCCCTGCCCGGCGCCACCCCCGTGATCTGGCGATTGCCCACATTCACTTCGCCGGCCGAGTTCTGCGCACCTGCCAGCGCAAAGGCGATGTAGTTGGTCAGCGCGCCGACATTGGCGACAGAGCCCGCGCCCAGCGCGACGCTGTTGGGCATGTTGGTGACCGCGCCGTTGCCGAGCGCCACGCTGTCGG
>NZ_MOWM01000376.1 GCF_016082275.1 Variovorax sp. E3 | reverse complement strand
TGCGTGCCAGCCGTTCGGCGTCGGGCGTCTTCAGGAACAGCAGGGCCCGCAGGCCCGCGCGGGCCGCGGTGCCGAGCGTGTCGGTCGCGCCAGTGAAATCGTCGCCGTAGTAGACGACGGCCGGGCCCGGCGTCATGGCTTGCCGAAGAAGGCGAGGGCGCGCGCGAGTTCGGGCGCGCTCTTCGCTGCGTCCTGCAGCGTCGTGCCCGCGCGCGCGGCTGACCAGGCTTGGCGGATGCTGGTCACGCCGGCTTCCGCGCCGTCGGGGTGTGCGAGGATGCCGCCTCCGGCCATGAAGAGCAGGTCATCGCTGCCGATGGCGGCCCAGGTGGCGGGCACGGTGCCGGCCCACTGGCCCGAGGAGAAGGCGGGCATCACACGGTCGTCTGCCGCGTCGGTCAATGGCGTGAAGCAGTCGCGCGCCGAGCCGATGACCTCGCTGTCGGACTGCGAGAACTTGCCCTGCAGGCCGTGCACATGCATGTGGTCCACGCCCGCGAGTCGCCACAGCGTCTGGTACGCCTGGAACGAGATGCCCAGCAGCGGGTGCCGCGACAGCGCGCCGTAGCCGTTGCGGTGGCCGTGCAGCGCCAGGCCCGTGTGGCGCCGCAGCGTCTGG
>NZ_MOWM01000375.1 GCF_016082275.1 Variovorax sp. E3 | reverse complement strand
CGCAAGGACGGCGACGCTACGTGATCGACGGCGTGAAGCAGTTCATCACCAGCGGCAAGAACGGCCACGTGGCCATCGTCATCGCGGTGACCGACAAGGGCGCGGGCAAGCGCGGCATGAGCGCGTTCATCGTGCCGACCGACGCTCCGGGCTACAACGTCGCGCGGCTGGAAGACAAGCTGGGCCAGCACAGCAGCGACACCGCGCAGATCAACTTCGACGGCTGCCGTATTCCGCGCGAGAACCTCATCGGCGCCGAAGGCGAGGGCTACAAGATCGCGCTGGGTGCGCTCGAGGGCGGCCGCATCGGCATTGCCGCGCAGAGCGTGGGCATGGCGCGCAGCGCCTTCGACGTGGCGCTGGCCTATGCCAAGGAGCGCCAAGCCTTCGGCGGCTCGATCTTCGACCAGCAGGCCGTGGGCTTTCGCCTGGCCGAATGCGCGACGCAGCTCGAAGCCGCGCGCCAATTGATCTGGCACGCCGCGAGCCTGCGCGACGCCGGCCGGCCGTGTTTGAAAGAAGCGGCCATGGCCAAGCTGTTCGCCAGCGAGATGGCCGAGCGCGTGTGCAGCGCGGCCATCCAGACGCTGGGCGGTTATGGCTACGTGAACGACTTTCCGCTGG
>NZ_MOWM01000374.1 GCF_016082275.1 Variovorax sp. E3 | reverse complement strand
TCAAGTCCACGGATGGCCGCTCTGCACGTTGATCACGCATGCTGAAGGAGCGCCAGCGATGAGCCAGATCAGTTTTTCGGATGCCGAGCATGCGGGCAAGAGGAAGAAGACACGCCGGGAAGTCTTCCTTGCCGAGATGGAAGTGGTTGTGCCCTGGAAGGCGCTGCTCAAGGTCATCGAGCCGCACTACCCCGTGGCAGGCCGCGGGCGTCGACCGTATCCGCTCGAAGCCATGCTCCGTGTGCATTTGATGCAGAACTGGTTCGCGTTGAGCGACCCGGCGATGGAGGAAGCCCTGTACGAGATCACCTCGCTGCGCACGTTCGCAGGCCTGAACATGGACTCGATTCCCGACGAGACGACGATCCTGAACTTTCGCCATCTGCTGGAGGCTAGCGACTTGGCTGAAGACATCTTCAAGCAGGTCAACGCCCATCTGGCCAGGAAGGGGTTGCTTCTGAAGAGAGGCTCCATCGTGGATGCCACGATCATCGCGGCGCCCAGTTCCACCAAAAACGAGAGCGGCGAACGAGACCCTGAGATGCACCAGACGAAGAAGGGCAATCAATGGCACTTCGGGATGAAGGCGCACATCGGCGTGGACGCGGACTCAGGGTTGGTGCACACAGTGACGACTACAGCGGCCAACGAAG
>NZ_MOWM01000373.1 GCF_016082275.1 Variovorax sp. E3 | reverse complement strand
CGCGAGCGCCGCGTGCCCCCACCCCTGCCCTCCCCCGGAAGGGGAGGGAGAAACGCGGGGGCATGCGGCGCGGTGTTGTCATGGCCGCTCCGGCGCCGGCCCGGCCGACTCGACCAACGGCGATGCCGCCAGCACCGCCAATGCATCCACCGGCTCCGGCACGCGCAGCCGCCACGCGCCGTTGCCGCCGGGCCCGCCCACCACATCGGCCGAGATCGACTGCAGCAGCCGGTCGGCCTCGTCCATGCGCACGCCGTCCTTCCAGCGCACGACCAGGTCGGCGCGCACCGGCGCGGGCGCGGTGGGCACGGCGCGAAAACGCACCTCGTCTTCTTCGGCCGCGTCGCGCCCGCCGAGCAGCCCCACGTTCTGGATCACCACGCACAGCGCCAGCACCGCGAAGGCCGGGCGCAGCCAGCCTTCGGCGCCGAACCAGCGGCGGATGCTGCCCCACCATCCGCCCTCGGGCCCTGGCATGGGCCGAGGCGCGGCGCCGAGGCTGGAGATTCGCCCTCCGGCTGCACCAGCGCCCTGCCCAGTTGCAGCCCCGCGTTGCGGTACAGCGCCTGGTAGTCGGCGCGCGGGTCCTGCGCACCGAGCGGCGTGCCCGACAGCACCGTGAACGCGCCGCCCACGCCGCGCAGCGCGATGCGCCCCGGCTCGGGCGCGAT
>NZ_MOWM01000372.1 GCF_016082275.1 Variovorax sp. E3 | reverse complement strand
CGACGACGCGGGCGCCCGCCAACGCATCGCCTTGCCAGTTCATGTGCTCGACGTGGCCGATGCCTTGCCAGAGCCGCGCGCGTCCGACGGCCCGCCCAGCACGCGCAGGCGGCACGGCCAGCCCTGCAACGCGGCCGCGAGTTCGCGCGCGCCCTTGCGCGCCAAGGCGCTGGCGGCGAACACGACGAGCGGCGGGGCCGTGAGGTCGACCGTCACGGCCTTGGCATTGGCCTTGGGCAGCACCCAGTCGAGCCGTGTCGCCACGGCGCGCGGCGCGAGCTTTTCGAGCTGCCGTGCGACGTCGGCATGCGGCGTGACCACGGCAACGGCGCGAGCCAGCGCCTGCGCTTCGGCGCGCACCAGCACCGCATCGGCGCGAAAGTCGCGCAAGGTCGCGTCGTCGGGCCAGCATTGCGCGGCGGCATCGAGCCGGCGCTCGATCTCGGCCATCGGCAAAGCGCTGGCCAGCACGGTGACGCGGCGGCCGTCGAGCGCGCCGATGCGCTGCAGGTGCGGCAGCAGCGACTGCTCGACCACCAGCTGCGTATGCGCCGGCTTCAGCCGCGCGGCGAATGCGAGCGCAAGCCAGCGCTGGCCGTCGATCAGGCTCGCCTGCCGGCGCCCCGCGTGCCGCGCCCAGAGCCGCTGCCACAGCGCGCGGCGCAGGCTCACAGCCCAGAGCG
>NZ_MOWM01000371.1 GCF_016082275.1 Variovorax sp. E3 | reverse complement strand
CCGCCAAGCTGCGTCGCGCGCAGGCCGCGCCAGCGCACCTCGTCGTCGGCCGGGCCTCGGCGGTGGGCGGTGCGTCGGCGACGCCGCGCGCATGGAGTTGGCGGCGCAGGTGTCGAACACCGAGGCGATGAACACGTTCTTCGCGAGGAAGGACTGGATCCAGCCGTCGAAGTCGACATCGCGCAGGTCGCCGCTCAGCACGACGTCGCTGCCGAGCGTGCCGCGCACGTCGCGCGCGAGAAAGTTCTCCGACAGGCCGTCGGGCTCCTGGTAGCGCTTGGCGACGTCGCGCAGGCGCGTGCCGTGGCCGGAGAAGTACAGCAGCACGAAGTCGCCGCTCTTCGACTGCGCGAGCAGCCGCGCGAGGGCTTCGTGGATGGCCTGCGACTCGGGCAGCGCGGCGCCGCTCACGCCGTCGGCCAGCACGGTGATGTCGGCCGCGCCAAAGCCCTGCCGCTGCAGCGCGTCGCGCACGAGCATCACGTCGTTGCGCGGCGCCTGCAGCCACAGCGCCTGCGGCTGGTTGACGAGTTCGGACACGCCGACGAGCAAGGCGCGCTGCGTGGCGAAGGCGAGGCTGCCGCACAGGAGCAGCCACAGCACGAGCAGCGCCTGCAAGAAGCGCAGTTGTCTTGCCCCTTCCCCCTTTGGGGGAAGGCTGGGATGGGGGCGGGCGGAGCGCCC
>NZ_MOWM01000370.1 GCF_016082275.1 Variovorax sp. E3 | reverse complement strand
TCGGCCCGCTCGACGTGCTGGGCATCGCGGGAGCGGCGCGCACGATGACGCCGCAGGAGATGCAGCGCGAACTGGCCCCGGTCGCCGCGCTGTTCCGCTCGCTCGGCGCCCGCGTGCTGCATTACAAGACCTGCTCGACCTTCGACAGCTCCCCGCACATCGGCTCGATCGGCGCCGCGGTTCGCGCCTTGCGCAGCGCGGTCGAAGTGCCTTGGACAGCGATCGTCGGGGGGCAACCGAATCTCGGCCGGCATTGCCTGTTCGGCAACCTGTTCGCAGCGGCGGGCGCCGGCGGCGAGGTGTTCCGCATCGACCGCCATCCGACCATGAGCCGGCACCCGGTGACGCCGATGCACGAGGCGGACCTGCGGCTGCATCTGGCCAGACAGGGTCTGGCCGATGTGCACTCCATCCCGTTCACGGCCGCGTCCAAGGGCGGCAAGGCACTCGAAGAAGCGCTGCAACGCGCACTTCGCCCCCTCTCATCCGCAATGTCTCCTGACGCAGTGCTGTTCGACGTGGCCGATGCCGCACAGCTCACGACCATCGGACAGGTGCTTTGGGCCCGGGCACAGCGCCACACTTTGCTTGCGGCAGGACCCAGCAGCGTGGTCGACGCACTGGCTCCTGCTTTGGGCCCACGTACCGGCATTGAACCGATGCAGCGTGTCGTTGCGCCCGCACGAGGTCCGGTGCTTGTTCTTGCCGGCA
>NZ_MOWM01000369.1 GCF_016082275.1 Variovorax sp. E3 | reverse complement strand
TTCCGGCAAGAACAAGCACGGGACCTCGTGCGGGCGCGACGACACGCTGCATCGGTTCAATGCCGGTACACGGGCCCAAAGCAGGAGCCAGTGCGTCGACCACGCTGCTGGGTCCTGCCGTGAGCAAAGTGTGGCGCTGTGCCCGGGCCCACAGCACCTGTCCGATGGTCGCGAGCTGTGCGGCATCGGCCACGTCGAACAGCACCGCGTCTGAAGACATTGCGGATGAGAGGGGGCGAAGCGCGCGTTGCAGCGCTTCTTCGAGTGCCTTGCCGCCCTTGGACGCGGCCGTGAACGGGATGGAGTGCACACCGGCCAGACCCTGTCTGGCCAGATGCAGCCGCAGGTCCGCCTCGTGCATCGGCGTCACCGGGTGCCGGCTCATCGTCGGGTGGCGGTCGATGCGGAACACCTCGCCGCCGGCGCCCGCCGCTGCGAACAGGTTGCCGAACAGGCAATGCCGGCCGAGATTCGGTTGCCCCCCGACGATCGCCGTCCAAGGCGCTTCGACCGCGCCGCGCAAGGCGCGAACCGCGGCGCCGATCGAGCCGATGTGCGGGGAGCTGTCGAAGGTCGAGCAGGTCTTGTAATGCAGCACGCGGGCGCCGAGCGAGCGGAACAGCGCGGCGACGGGGGCCAGTTCGCGCTGCATTTCCTGCGGCGTCATCGTGCGCGCCGCTCCCGCGATGCCCAGCACGTCGAGCGGGCCAA
>NZ_MOWM01000368.1 GCF_016082275.1 Variovorax sp. E3 | reverse complement strand
AGCCTGTCGTCGTCCACGTCGACGGGGCTGAGCACCGTGACGAGTGACATCAGCAGCCTGTCGACCTCCACCTCGTCCGGCCTGAGCACCGTCACCAGCGGCATCAGCAGCCTCTCGGCCTCGACTTCCACGGGGCTCGGCACGCTCACCAGCAGCGTCGGCAGCCTGTCCACCGGCCTGAGTTCGACGAACAGCAATCTCGTCAGCCTGTCGGCTTCGGCCTCGACGGGCATCGGCAGCCTCTCGACCGGCCTGAACGTGGTCAGCGGCAACGTGAGCAGCCTGAGCACGGCCGTGGGCAGCATCTACAACCAGGGCACGAAGTACCTCCAGACGAATTCGACAGCCGCCGCGGCAACGGCGAGTGGCAGCGACTCGGTGGCGATCGGCCCGCAGGCCGTGGCCAGCGGCAGCAACGCGATCGCGGCGGGCAACGGTGCGCAGGCGACGGCGACCAATGCGATTGCGGTGGGCTTCGGCGCGCAGGCCACGGGGGCCAATGCCATCGCCATCGGTGCCGGGGCCCTGGCCACGGGCTCGGAGGCTTTCGGTCTCAATGCGCGAGCGGGCGGCGCCGGCGTGGCGCTGGGCGACGGGGCCGACGCAGGCGGCACGCCGCTGAGCCAGGCGCAGGGCGTCTCCAAGGGCACGGCCATCGGCTTCGGCGCGGTGGTGCAGCAAAGCGGCGGGGTGGCGTTGGGCTCGGGCTCGG
>NZ_MOWM01000367.1 GCF_016082275.1 Variovorax sp. E3 | reverse complement strand
CCCCGAAAACTTCTTCGCGTAGGCGCTGGGTTCCGGATGCGGCGCGCCGTTGGCGTCGCCTTCGAGCGTGATGGTCGGCACGCCGATCACGGGTGCCTTGGCCAGCCGGTCCTCGAGCGCCTGGTACTTGGCCTCGCCGTCAGCCAGCCCGAGGCGCCACCGGTAGTTGTGGACCGTGATGGCAACGTGGTCGGGGTTCTCCAGCGCCACGGCGCTGCGATCGAACGTGGCCGCATCGAAGTTCCACTTCGGCGATGCGAGCTGCCAGATGAGCTTGGCGAAGTCGTGACGGTTCTTCTCGTAGCCGGCGCGGCCACGCTCGGTCGCGAAGTAGTACTGGTACCACCACTGCAACTCGGCCTGCGGCGGCAGGGGCGTCTTGCCCGCCTCCTGGCTGCCGATCAGGTAGCCGCTGACCGAGACCAGCGCCTTCACGCGCTGCGGCCACAGCGCGGCCATGATGCAGGCCGTGCGCGCACCCCAGTCGCAGCCGGCCACGGTCGCGGTTTGAATCTTCAGTGCATCCATCAACGCGATGATGTCGACGGCGACCACGGACTGTTGCCCGTTGCGCGGCGTGTCGGCCGACAGGAAGCGCGTGGTGCCGTAGCCGCGCAGGTGCGGCACGATGACACGAAAGCCCGCCGCCGCGAGCGCGGGCGCCACGTCGACGAACATGTGAATGTCGTACGGCCAACCGTGCAGAAGAATCACCGGCGCGCCGTCGGCAGGGCCGGC
>NZ_MOWM01000366.1 GCF_016082275.1 Variovorax sp. E3 | reverse complement strand
GGCACCGAAGGCCAGACCGTTCACTACTCGCTGCCGTACGGCTACTGGCTCCTCGGCTTCACCGCCTCCAACAGCCAATACCACCAGAGCGTGGCCGGCCTGAACCAGGACTACATCTACGCCGGCAAGAGCAACAACGCCGAGGTCAAGCTCTCGCGCCTGATCTATCGTGACCAGCACCGCAAGACCACGCTGGCCATCAAGGGATGGCGCCGCGAGTCGCGCAACTTCGTGGACGACACCGAGGTCGAGGTACAGCACCGTGTGGTCGGCGGCGTGGAGTTCAGCGTCAACCACAAGGAGTTCATCGGCGATGCGACGCTCGAAGGCACGCTGGCTTACAAGCGCGGCACCGGCGGCTTCGGCTCCCGCGTCGCACCCGAAGAAGAGTTCGGCGAAGGCACGTCGCGCCTGAAGCTGTACACCGCCGACATCAACCTCAATGCCCCGTTCAAGCTCGGTGAACAGAAGCTGCGTTACTCGGGCCTGATCCGCGCGCAGTGGAACCGCACGCCGCTGACGCCGCAAGACCGCTTCTCCATCGGCGGGCGCTACACGGTGCGCGGCTTCGACGGTGAGACGAGCCTGCTGGGCGAGCGCGGCTGGCTCATCCGCAACGACATCGGCTGGGCCGCGGGGCAGAGCGGGGCGGAGCTTTATGCAGGCATGGACTACGGCCATGTGGGCGGTCGCTCGACGGTCGACCTGCTCGGTCGCAGTCTTGCTGGCGCGGTCATCGGCG
>NZ_MOWM01000365.1 GCF_016082275.1 Variovorax sp. E3 | reverse complement strand
CACCCGCCGCATCTGCAGCCGCCGACGCCGCAGCCGCTTCCCAGGCCGCCCCCACGGGCGACGCAGCGGCAGCAGCAACGGCCGCCGCGCCGAAGCCGGCCCCCAAGAAGGTCGTGGCACCGCCGCCTCCGCCCCCGGAACCCACGTCTTCGAAGAACTGCTCGACAACCCGCTGATGCTCGCCGGCGCTGCGCTGATCGCGCTGCTGGTCGGCTTCCTGCTGTACCGCGTGCTGGGTCGCCGGCGCGAGGAAATGAGCGAAAGCGTGTTCCTCGAAAGCCGCATTCCGAAGGACTCGTTCTTCGGCGCCAGCGGCGGCGAATCGGTCGACACCAAGCACCGCGGCGATTCCACCGTGTCCTCGCTGTCGTACTCGCCGAGCCAGCTCGACGCGGGCGATGTCGACCCCGTGGCCGAAGCCGACGTCTACCTGGCCTACGGCCGCGACCTGCAGGCAGAAGAAATCCTGCGCGAAGCGCTGCGCCTGAACCCCGACCGCACCGCGATCCACCTCAAGCTGCTCGAAATCCACGCCAAGCGTCGCGACGTGCGCGCTTACGAAAGCCTGGCCACCGAAGTGCACAAGCTGACCGGCGGTCTCGGTTCCGACTGGACCCGCGTGGTCGACATGGGCAAGGACCTCGACCCGGGCAACCCGCTGTACGAATCGGGCACCACCCGCAGCGGCAGCGGCGGCAGTGCAAGCGCCGCCGAAACGGCCGCCTTCGCGGGCGCCCTGGCCGCGG
>NZ_MOWM01000364.1 GCF_016082275.1 Variovorax sp. E3 | reverse complement strand
CCGCCGCGCCGATCGCGCAGCGCACCGGCACCGCGCTGAACCCGTCGATGCAAAGCGGCCAGCTGCTGTGGCTGCGCCACCACCAGCCCGAGCGGCTGGCGCGCGCCGCCACCGCCATGCACGGCAAGGACTGGCTCTACTTCAAGGCCACCGGCGAGCGCGTCACCTGCCAGGCCGAAGGCACCTTCACCTTCGGCAACTACCGAAGCGGCGCCTACGACGACGAGGTGCTGTCGCTGCTCGGCCTGCCGGAGCTCAGGCGCCTGCTGCCGGCCGTGGTCGTGCCCGGCGCCGCGCATGCGCCGCTGTCGCGCCAGGCCGCGCTGGCCACCGGCCTGCGCGAAGGCACGCCGGTGGTGCTGCCGCCGATGGACGTGCCCGCCACGCTGCTGGGCGGCGGCGGCGTCGCCTACGGCCCGCAAGGGTTGCTGCACGTCGGCTGCTCGGTGCTGGGCAGCACGGGCATGCACGGCTGGGCCGTGGAGGGCTGCGACCTCATCCGCCCGAACGCCGAGGCCGGCTACACCATGATGATGCCGCTGCCCGACGTGCGCGCGCGGCTGATGTCGCACATGGCGGCCACGCTCAACATCGACTGGCTGCTGGCGCTGCTGGCCCAGGCCGGCGAGCTGGCCGGCGCCACACCGCCGCCGCGCGCCGCGCTGCTGGAGCGGCTGAACCACGCGGTGCTGGCCGCCACGCCGGGCCAGGCCCTGTACCACCCTACGTGCCGAGACGGCGAGCGCGGCCC
>NZ_MOWM01000363.1 GCF_016082275.1 Variovorax sp. E3 | reverse complement strand
CCGCCGCGCACGCGCACCTCCGACACCTCGGCCTGCGCCGACGCCGACGCCGCGCCGAACATGCGCGGCGCGCTGTAGGGCGCGGCGGGCACGGCCATGACGAGCAGGCGCGCGTCGTCGCCGGGCGCGTCGAGCCAGGGCAGGTCGAAGCGGCGGGCCGCGGGCTGCTCTTGCGTGCCGCGCTTGAAGCGGTTGGTCTCGCCCGATGCGTCGGGGTACACGGGCTGCAGGTTGCCGCGCGCATCGATGCCGGCCACCACGAGGTCGAGCGATCGGCCGCTGGTGTTGCGCACGTTCAGGCGCAGGCGCTCGCCGGCCTGCAGCACCGGTAGCGCGCTCGCGGCCTGCGCCACGGGCACACCGCGCACCAGCCGGTCGGCATTCCATATTTCGAGCACGGCGTCGAAACCGTCGAGCCTGCCGTCCTGCCCGTAGGCCTGCAATTGCGCGAGCCACTTGAGCTGCGCGAGCGCCTGCAGCCGGCGGCGCAACGCGGCGATGTCGGGCAGCACCACGGTGGAAAGCCGCGCGCCGAACAGCGGCGTGAGCAGCTCGAGCCGCTGGCCCGAGGCGCCCAGGTCGGTCCAGCGCACGTCGGCGGCGAAGGCGTCGTCGGCCGCGCGGATCGCGGCCGGGTAGTCGAGGCTCAGGCCGGCGGGCAAGGGCTTGTCGGCGCGCACGCGCAAGGCAATGGCGGCGGGCTCGCCCATCGGCGTGACGCTCCAGAAGGCCGCGCCCGACACATCGCGCAGCGCGGC
>NZ_MOWM01000362.1 GCF_016082275.1 Variovorax sp. E3 | reverse complement strand
GCCGCCGGTCATGCCCGCGAAGGGGTTGGCCGCCGGCATCTGCGACGGCACACCGCCCGGTGCCGCGAAGCCGCTCGAGGCGACCTGGCGTTCGGCTTCGACGGCGGCGCGCAGGTACTGCTCGGCCTTGCGGCTTTCGCCCGCGTTGCGGTACACGCGGCCGGCGGCGGCCAGCACGCGCGACTGGTCGGGCGCCTGCTTCAGCGCGGCCATCACGTAGTTCTCGGCCTCGCCGTGCTCGCGCTGCGCGCTGGCGCTCGCGGCGGCGGCCAGCAGCGTGTCGAGGTCGGTCGGGTTGCGCTGCAGGATGCGCTGGTACAGCGCCAGCGCCTGGCCTTCGTCGCGCGCCGCCGAGTACAGGCGGGCCAGCGCGGCCATGGCCTGCGGGTCGTTCGGGCGCTCGGCCAGCACCGGGGCCATCGCGTTGTAGGCGGCCTCCAGGTTGCCGGCCTCGCGCAGCGCGTCGGTCTGGCGCAGCGCGAAGGCGATGCGCAGGCTGTCGAAGTCGCTGCGCTGGCTGGCCGTCATGTTGACGCTGGCCAGCTGGCGCAGCACGGCCGACAGCTCGACGTCCTGCTTGGTCTTGAGCAGCACCGACGCGTACAGCAGCCGGTCGCTGATGCTCGGCGTGGGCGAGCGCGCGAGCAGTTGGCGGCTCATGGCCAGCGCGCGCGGCGCGTCGCCGATTTCCGCGTAGGCGCCCGCGAGCTGGCCCCACAGCTCGGCCGGCATGTCGGCACTGAGCGCCGACTCGGCCTGCGCG
>NZ_MOWM01000361.1 GCF_016082275.1 Variovorax sp. E3 | reverse complement strand
GCCGTCGGCACCGGTTGCCGCCGCACCCGCACCTGCGCAAGCAGCCGCACCCCGTGCCGCCGTGGCCGCAGCCGCGCCGGCCCGTGCCAGCGGTGGCAGCGGTGGCGGTGAACAAGTCACCGTGCAGCGCGGCGACACCGCCAGCAAGATCGCCGGTGCCCACAAGCCCGCCGACGTGTCGCTCGACCAGATGCTGGTCGCGCTGCTGCAGGCCAACCCCGACGCATTCGTCGGTGGCAACGTCAACCGCATGCGCGCCGGCGCCGTGCTCGACCTGCCGAGCGCCGCCCAGGCCTCCGCCGTTCCGGCCGCCGAGGCACGCCGCACGGTCACGGCCCAGAGCCGCGACTTCGGCTCGTACCGTCAACGCCTGGCCGAGAACGCGCCCACGTCGAACGTAGCCGCCGCGGGCCGAAAAGCCTCGGGCAAGCTGCAAGCCAACGTCGAAGACCGCAACGCCGCCGCCAGCGCACCCGACAAGCTCACGATTTCGCAGGGCAGCGCCTCCACCCGCGCCGCCGACGAAAAGGTCGCGCAGACCCGCCAGGCGCAGGACAGCAACAACCGCGTCGCCGAGCTGTCGAAGAACATCGAAGAGCTGAACAAGCTCAAGGCCAACGCAGGCGCCGGTTCGTCGGCACCCGCGGCCGCGCCCGCCACGCCGGGCATCCCGGTTCCCGCACCGTCTACCGCAGCCACGACGCGCCCGCTGCCGCGAGCCCCGCGCCAGCACCGGCTCCTGCTCCGGCGGCCGCACCTGCAGC
>NZ_MOWM01000360.1 GCF_016082275.1 Variovorax sp. E3 | reverse complement strand
CCTTCCCTAGACGCGAACTTTTGCTACTGCCGCATTCGAGCACAGCACGAGTTATGCGCCGAACTCATCGTCTCGATCTCGATCAAGGCGTCTACAAGGCGTCGAGTACCAGCTTTCGAAGTACCCCATTGGCTGCGCTGGCCCATCCTGTTCGAGCTTTGGTGGAGATGCCGCACTGTTTGAGGCCCCTCCATTACTGCGCTGGCTTTGCGGGTGCAGCGTTCAGCCCCATCCGGTCCAGGCCGCCTTGAATGCCAGCAGTCGCATGGCCCGCGTGGCCTGCCCAGGCGCAGCCGATTGCTGCGTCCCGCGCAGGGCTGCGAACACATGGCTGAACCGCTGGCCCTGAAGTTCCCGACGGCGGTCCCTGATCGCCTTCACGCGCTGCGTGTTCCGCATCTTGAGGTCGTTGCCGGTCTTGTCGCGGTAGCGATTTGAACAAGGCAGGTACAGCCGGCCTCCGATTTACTTGTTTTCGGGTATGGCCCCGCTGGGGGCGCAACGATACGCTCGCCCGCGTCCGGATTGCTCGCCGTCCGCTTCTCGCTCTTCATCGCAGGAAACACCATGCTCATTCAGGCCGATGCCAGCGGCGCCCCATCCGAAGTAACCGGAGGGCGGCGGCGGCGGTTGCGGCGCACGCTCCGCTGCTTGTCCGCCATCGCCCTGCTCGCCGCGGGCAGCGCCTTTGCCGATGGCTTCGCCGGCGGAACGGGCGGAAGCGCGGGGGTGCCGAACCCCGGGGGCATGGGCAATGCGGGTGGCGCCGCGGCGACCGTCACCGCCGATGGCGCGACCGCGGTGGGCGCCGGCGGCAACGGCGGCATCGGTGACTCCGGTGG
>NZ_MOWM01000359.1 GCF_016082275.1 Variovorax sp. E3 | reverse complement strand
GTCCGAGCGCGCGTCACCGACGCCGGCAACCTGAGTGGCCGCGCAGTGGGAAACGGTGAAGCAATCCGGCTTTGAGTCATTCACAAACCTTTGCGGCATCGAAAGCAAGTCCGGACGAGTCGATGCAATATCGAATACTGGTAAGCACTACTGCCTCGGGTGTGACGATTAGTCTGCAGAATAACATGTGACGATTAGTCCGTGGCTGTTTAGTCTACAAACCGCGCCAATAGGAGGGTGAAGTCACTATCTATTCGGTTCGGCGAACGCTTGAGGGAGTTGCGAAAAGAGCGAGAACTCTCGCAAGAAGCGTTTGCAGCCGAATGCGGTTTCGACCGTACGTACGTCAGTGGGATCGAACGGGGAGTTCGCAACCCTTCTCTTGCCGCGATTGAAACCCTTGCTGCGGCGCTTGGGCTCTCAGTTGGCGAACTCTTCAGCGGGTTGTAGGGGCTGGCGCCGCTCTTTCGGTAGCAGTTGCCCCAGCCCCTTGGTCGGTCGTGCTCAAGCGCCCGGTGAAGGTGATCCAATCCAACTGGATGTCTGCGCCGAAGTAGAAGGGGATGCGGACAAAAACTTGGACTATCAGGAGGTAGTTCATGTATTCGTACGAAGACAGGATTCGAGCGGTCGAGCTGTACATCAAGCTCGGGAAACGCGTCGGGGCAACCCTTCGGCAGCTGGGTTACCCGACAAAGAATGCGCTGAAGGGCTGGTACCGGGAGTACGAGCGGGTGAAGCTCGACGGCAAGCTCACGGTGTTCGAGCCGACCCGGCATCAGGCTCTCACATCGATCGCGAGTGACCGAGTTCAGTCTGAAGCGCGCATACCACGATGGGCAGCTATGCA
>NZ_MOWM01000358.1 GCF_016082275.1 Variovorax sp. E3 | reverse complement strand
AGCGGCGTCACCATCATCCTGACCACGCACTACATCGAAGAGGCCGAGGAGATGGCCGACCGCATCGGTGTGATCCGCAAGGGCGAGCTCATCCTGGTGGAAGACAAGGTCGCGCTGATGAAAAAACTCGGCAAGAAGCAATTGACGCTGAGCCTTCGGCACGCGCTGGCCGCTGTTCCCGACGCGCTCGGCAGCTACCAGCTCGACCTGACCGACGACGGCCACTCGCTGGTCTACACCTTCGACAAGCAGGGCGACGACAACCAGATCGCCGGCCTGCTGCGCCAGCTCGGCGAGCTCGGCATCGAATTCAAGGACCTGTATTCCTCCGAGAGCTCGCTGGAAGAAATCTTCGTCAGCCTCGTGAAGGGGCAAGCATGAACATCTACGCAATCCGCGCCATCTACATGTTCGAGATGGCGCGCACGTGGCGCACGCTGATGCAGAGCGTAGCCTCGCCCGTGCTGTCGACCTCGCTGTATTTCGTGGTGTTCGGCTCGGCCATCGGCTCGCGCATGGTGGATGTCGACGGCATTGCCTACGGCGCCTACATCATCCCGGGCCTGGTGATGCTGTCGCTGCTGACGCAGAGCATTGCCAATGCTTCGTTCGGCATCTACTTTCCCAAGTTCTCGGGCACCATCTACGAGGTGCTGTCGGCTCCCGTCTCGTATGTGGAGGTGGTGTGCGGCTACGTCGGCGCGGCGGCGAGCAAGTCGATCATCCTCGGGACCATCATCTTGGTCACCGCCCGGTTGTTCGTGCCGTACGGGATCGCACACCCGGTGTGGATGGTGGCGTTTCTCGTGCTGACCGCGGTGACGTTCAGCCTGTTCGGTTTCATCATCGGCGT
>NZ_MOWM01000357.1 GCF_016082275.1 Variovorax sp. E3 | reverse complement strand
AGCCAAAGCGGCCATCACCAGACTGCACCGGCGTCGCCACTCGTTGCGTCCCTCGAGCCGATCAATTTCTGGTGGGTCAGGCGCCACGCCAAGTGGCGGCCGCTCTGGATGGACCTTGCCTTGCTTCAAGACGGCCTCAGCCAACGCAGGGCCACCAAGCGCGTCTGTCACGAGGCCACGTGCCGCCGTCTGGTGAAGCGGGATGGAGCCGATCGCCTTGATCAGCACGCGCCAGTCCGCGGGTGTCATCAACACGAAAGCCAGCGGAACGCCAATCGCCTGCGCAAGCTTGTGCAGCGTTGCGAGATCGGGGTTGCGAGTACTGGGGTCGGAAGTGTCCAGCAGCGGGCGCAGCGTGCTGCGCGACATCCCGGTGCGGCGTATGACATCGGCTTGACGCAGCTTGTGGGGTTTGCCATCACGCGCCGGACCTGCGACCCGCAGCGCCGCCGTGAAGCTGAGCGCGAGTTGCTGCCTGGGCGTTCGTTTCAGTGGATCTGCGGTTGTGGCGTGCTGCATCGAGCTTGCTCCGTTTGATGTTCGATGGGGTGGAGCTTAGTGAGGATTCGGCGCCCAACGCAAAGAAATGGACCGTCTGCGATCTAATCTTGTTAAAAATGGATCGAAGGCGATACATTTATCTCAAAGGGGCGGGTTGATTCGCTAGGCCACGCGACGCGGTGTTAGAGGCGCATTTACGGTTGCACTCGCTATTGCATTGGCGGCCTGCGCGCAGCCTGGTAGGTCGATGGCGGCAGTGGCAATGGCTCACGGCATGAGCGCCGACCTGCTGCGGCGTTCGGTGCACGAGGCTGAGATGAAGCCAAGCGAGTTTGTGCGCACAGACGTCGATACTGGAGCCAACGCGCAACAGCCTAAGACCGTCTTCGTGCCGGTCAGCTTGCCAGCGCCAGCGCCAACG
>NZ_MOWM01000356.1 GCF_016082275.1 Variovorax sp. E3 | reverse complement strand
GGGAATCGAGATGTCGTGCTTGATGTTCAGCCCTTCCTCGGCCTGCGCCAAGGGAATGCTCTCGCGGATATGCCACAGCTGGTGCGCCTGCGTCAGGTTCTCGGCCACCACGGCGTCGCTCACGCAGCCGTCTTCAAAAGCCGTTTCCAGCAGCGCCTCGAAGCGCGCACGCGCATGGTCTTCGGACTCGCTGTCGGAGTTCTCCAGCAGCACGCAGTACGGCACGGCCTCGTCCTGGATGAAGGGCACGCGAAGCTGCGGCATGTGCTTGTCGACCAGGCTCAGCGCGAACTTGCCCATCACTTCGAAGCCCGTCAGCCCCGAGCCCAGGTGCTTGTGCGTCAGGCCCAGCAGCGTGACCGCGTGGTCGAGCGAGGGCACCGCGGCCCACGCCGTGAGCTGCGCGGCCGGCAGCGGGTACAGCTTCATGGTCGCGGCGGTGATGATGCCCAGCGTGCCTTCGCTGCCCACGATGAGGTCGCGCAGGTCGTAGCCGGTGTTGTCCTTGCGCAGGCCGCTGGTGCCTTCCCAGATCTCGCCCTGGGGCGTGACCACCTCCAGGCCCAGGCACAGGTCGCGCGTGTTGCCGTAGCGAACGACCTGCGTGCCGCCGGCGTTGGTCGCCAGGTTGCCGCCGATGGTGCAGCTGCCTTCAGCGGCAAGGCTCAGCGGGAACAGGAAGCCGGCCTTCTCTGCCGTCTCTTGCAGCGTCTGCAGGATGCAGCCGGCCTCGACGGTCATCGTGAGGTTGGCGCCGTCGATGGTGCGAATCGCGTTCAGGCGCTGCAGGCTCAGCACGACCTGCGTGCCGCTGTCGTCGGGGATGGAGCCGACCGCCAGGCCGGTGTTGCCGCCCTGCGGAACGATGGCCGCGCCCGCCGCCGCGCAGGCCTTGACCACGTCGGCCACCTGCTGCGTGTTGGCG
>NZ_MOWM01000355.1 GCF_016082275.1 Variovorax sp. E3 | reverse complement strand
GGCCAACACGCAGCAGGTGGCCGACGTGGTCAAGGCCTGCGCGGCAGCGGGCGCGGCCATCGTTCCGCAGGGCGGCAACACCGGCCTGGCGGTCGGCTCCATCCCCGACGACAGCGGCACGCAGGTCGTGCTGAGCCTGCAGCGCCTGAACGCCATCCGCACCATCGACGGCGCCAACCTCACCATGACCGTCGAGGCCGGCTGCATCCTGCAGACGCTGCAAGAGACGGCAGAGAAGGCCGGCTTCCTGTTTCCCCTGAGCCTTGCGGCCGAAGGCAGCTGCACCATCGGCGGCAACCTGGCGACCAACGCCGGCGGCACGCAGGTGGTTCGCTACGGCAACACGCGCGACCTGTGCCTGGGCCTGGAAGTGGTCACGCCGCAGGGCGAGATCTGGGAAGGCACCAGCGGCCTGCGCAAGGACAACACCGGCTACGACCTGCGCGACCTCATCGTGGGCAGCGAAGGCACGCTGGGCATCATCACCGCCGCGACCATGAAGCTGTACCCGCTGCCGGCCGCGCAACTGACGGCCTGGGCGGCGGTGCCCTCGCTCGACCACGCGGTCACGCTGCTGGGCCTGGCGCACAAGCACCTGGGCTCGGGCCTGACGGGCTTCGAGGTGATGGGCAAGTTCGCGCTGAGCCTGGTCGACAAGCACATGCCGCAACTGCGCGTGCCCTTCATCCAGGACGAGGCCGTGCCGTACTGTGTGCTGCTGGAGAACTCCGACAGCGAGTCCGAAGACCATGCCCGTGCGCGCTTCGAGGCGCTGCTGGAAACGGCTTTTGAAGATGGCTGCGTGAGCGACGCCGTGGTGGCCGAGAACCTGACGCAGGCGCACCAGCTGTGGCACATCCGCGAGAGCATTCCCTTGGCGCAGGCCGAGGAAGGTCTCAACATCAAGCACGACATCTCGATTCCG
>NZ_MOWM01000354.1 GCF_016082275.1 Variovorax sp. E3 | reverse complement strand
GCGCCTCGCCGCGTCGCCGCGCTGTCGCCGCCGACCACCAGCCGTGGTTGCCCATCAGCAGCACGTCGATGGGCCGCTCGGCCGCCAGCGCGGCCACCGCCAGGGTCAGCGGCAGGCCGGGGCGGTGGTAGTCGATCCAGCCCCAGCGAACGCCGTCCAGCGCCCCGGCCAGCGCGGTGCGGGCCTCGGGCTGCACGGCGCAGGCGATGGCGTCGACCGAGTGCACATGCAGCACCACGGCATGCGGCATCAGCGCATGCAGCGTGGTTTCGATCGACGGGCGCAGGCCCTCGACGGCCAGCTCGCGCCGCACGGTGGGGCCGACCGGGTCGCTTCGCCGGCGGCCACGCGCGCGCGCACCTGCGGCAGCGACACCGGCACGAACATCGGCCGGCGCAGCGCGTCGCGCAGCCACAGGCCCGAGCCTTGACCCACAGCGTGTCGTCTTCCTTGACGGAGGTGTTGCCGCCCGCGGCCTGGATCAGCAGCGGGTCGCGGCCGATGCGCTGCGAGGCTTCGGCCAGCAGCTGGCAGGCGGGGGAGTAGGCGGGGAGGGTGCTGGTGGCGTTCATGGGGTGGTCTTCCACTGGAGGGTGTGCAGGGCCCAGGTCGGCGCCGGTGCGCCATGGGCACCGGGCGCGGCGAGCAGGCGTTGAAGCTCGGCGGCGGCGCCCGCCGGCCCGGCGCGCGCGAAATCGCCGGCGTGCAGCCCGCCGGCGATGAAGCAGGTGTCGAAGCCGGCCCGCTGCCGCCGAGCACGTCGTGTTCCAGCGAGTCGCCCACCGCACAGATGCGCGTGACGCCGAGCGCGGCCAGCCGCTCGCGGCAGGCGTCGTAGATCAGCGGATGCGGCTTGCCGACCCACACCACGCGCCCGCCCACTCTGCTCGTAGCGCGCGGCCACGCTGCCGCTGCTGGGCTCGACGCCGCGCGGCGTGAGCCGTTCGCG
>NZ_MOWM01000353.1 GCF_016082275.1 Variovorax sp. E3 | reverse complement strand
GCCACGCCACCACGGCCGCCACGTCGGCGCAGCGCAGCGCCTGCTCGCAGGCCCACAGCCGCGCGGGCGGCGCGTCGCTCTTGACCCACATCAGCGCCTCCACCGGCAGCCCCTGCGCCGCGAGCGCGGCTGCGCAGGGCTCGTAAGGCGCGCCGATCAGCACCACCGGCCCGCCGCGCGTGGCCACCGCTTGCGCCAGCGCGGGCAGCAGCAGCCGCCAGACATGGGCTTCGGGCGCGGCCTGCAGCAGCTCCGTCATTGCGCCGACCGGCCAGCCGCCCCCCGGCAACTCCGCGTCGAGCGCGGCGTGGCCGGTGGCCGTGACCTGCGCGTCGGCCAGGCCGAGTTCGTCGGCATGCCAGACGCCACGGCCCGCGGCAGCGGAAAAGGAGTCGAGGAAAGGGAGGCCCATGGTGAAGACTGTTACCTGTATTTTTATACAGTATTCAGCGGGCCGCGACAAGAAAGCTGTTTTTCTTCGTCACGGGGAATTTCCTATTCCTTCAGGTCATGCGAAGGCGCCCAGAAGTCGTTTGAGCCGCGCCCGCCGCTTCGCTCCAATGGACCCGTCCAAAGGAGCCCACCGCATGACCACACCGAGCACCGTCACCGCAGGCCTGAACTACCTCCAGCCGTCCGCCCTGCGCCCCGTCAGCTACGCCTTCGAGCCGCCGCCGGGCACGCCCTGGGAAAGCGGCAGCTACGCGCTGCGCCCCGTGCCCATCGCGGACGCCCGCGCCGCCGCCGCGCCGCCCGACATCGAGCGCGAAGGCTTCGTGCTGCGCGATGCACCCACTGCCGTGCGCGACTTCCTCGACGACGCGCGGGTCACGGCCGTCTACCACCGCGAGGTGGCCGAGCTCGCGCTCGCCGTCACGGGCGGCACGCGCGCGCATGTCTTCGACCACCTGGTTCGCCGCCGCGAGGCGACCGCGCCGCGCTGAGCT
>NZ_MOWM01000352.1 GCF_016082275.1 Variovorax sp. E3 | reverse complement strand
CCCGCCGGCACTCGCGCTGCGCGGCATTGCCATGGCCCAGCTCGGCGAGCATCCGCGTGCGCGCGAGCTGCTGCGCCGCGCCGCACGCGGCTTCGGCAGCCATGAAGAACTGGCGCGTGCGCGCTGCGTGGTCGCCGAGGCCGAGGTGGCGATGGCCATGCGCGACCTCGGTGGCTCGCCGCGCGCGCTGGCGTCGGCGGCGGCCACGCTCGAAGCGCGCGCCGATCACGCCAATGCGCTGCAGGCGCGGCTGATCGGAGCGCGTCGCCTGCTGCTGCTGGGCCGTCTCGACGAAGCGGCGGCCGCACTGGCAAAGCTCGACGTGCGCGGCCAGCCGCCTTCGCTGGCGGCCGTGGCCGAACTGACGGCGGCCGAACTGGCGCTGCGCTCGCTGCACATCGGCGAGGCCAAGGCCGCATTGGCCCGCGCGCACGACGCCGCCGAGCGGGCGCATGTGCCGGCCTTGCTGGCGGAAGTGGCCGAACTGCGCACGGCGCTCGACCACCCCGCGGCCCGGCGCCTTTCCGCCGGCGGCGAGCAGTCGCTGGGCCTCGAAGACGTGGCGGCGCTGCTGGCTTCGGACGCATTGGTCGTCGACGCCTGCCGCCGGGGCATCGGTGCCGGCGATGCATGGCGCCCGCTGGCGCGCCGCCCGGTGCTGTTCTCGCTGGCGCGCGCGCTGGCCGAGGCATGGCCCGGCGATGTCGATCGCGAAGCGCTGATCGAAAGCGCGTTTCGCACCCGCCACCCCGACGAGACGCACCGCGCGCGCCTGCGGGTCGAGATCGGGCGCCTGCGCGGGCTCGTCAAGGCGCTGGCCGGCATCGAGGCGACGGCGCGGGGTTTCGTGCTCCAGCCGCGCGACGGCCGCACGGTGGCCGTGCTTGCGCCGCCCATCGACGGCGAGCAGGCCTCGCTGGTGGCGCTGCTGTCGGACGGCGCGGCGTGGTCGACCTCGGCGCTGTCGCTGGCCCTGGG
>NZ_MOWM01000351.1 GCF_016082275.1 Variovorax sp. E3 | reverse complement strand
GCCCGCGCGCGCCGATGGACTGGCTGAAGCTGGTCGACTGGCAGACCGTGGGCGCGCTCGCGGGGTGCTGGCCATCACGCAGGGCGTCGAGAAAAGCGGCATGCTGCAGGCCACCGCGCAGCGCCTCTTGGCGCGCACCACCACGCAGCGCAGTCTTGCGCTGCTGCTCACGGCCAGCGCGGCGCTGCTGTCGGCGCTGGTCACCAACGACGTGAGCCTGTTCCTGCTGGTGCCGCTGACGCGCGTGCTGGCCACGCAGGCGCACCTGCCGCTGGCACGGCTGGTGGTGCTCGAGGCGCTGGCCGTGAACGCGGGCTCGGCGCTCACGCCCATCGGCAATCCGCAGAACCTGTACCTCTGGCACCGGTCGGGCGAGAGCTTCGTCGGCTTCATGGGCATGATGCTGCCGACCGTGGCGGTCATGCTGTTCTGGCTGTTCGTGGCGGTGTGGTTCCTGGTGCCGCGCACGCCCATCGCGATCAAGGCCGACACCGAAGGCGGCGCCAAGGCCGCGCCAGTACAGCCCCGGCTGCTGGCGCTGTCGGGCGTGCTGTTCGTGGGCTTCGTGGTCGCGCTCGACCGCCACTGGCTGCTCGCGGGCCTGGGCGTGGTGTTCGGCGTGTTCCTGCTGTCGTACCCGCGCGTGCTGCGCGGCGTCGACTGGGCGCTGCTCGCGATCATCGCGCTGATGTTCGTCGACCTGCGGCAGCTGGCCGAGCTGCCCGCCGTGGCCGCGCTGCTGGGCCACTGGCCCATTGCCGAGGGTTGGCGCGCCTACCTCGCGGCCGTGGTCACTTCACAGTTCATCAGCAACGTGCCGGCGGCGATCCTGCTCGACGGCCACGTGCGCGACCTGCCCGCGCTGGCCGCCGGCGTGAGCGTGGGCGGCTTCGGCTGCGTGCTGGGCTCGCTGGCCAACCTGATCGCGCTGCGACTGGCCAAGCTGCCGCACGGGCTGCGCGAATTCCACCGCATCAGCATTCCG
>NZ_MOWM01000350.1 GCF_016082275.1 Variovorax sp. E3 | reverse complement strand
GGCTGGCGCTGTCGGGCGGCCTGCCGCTGGACCACCGCCGTCATCACCACCGAGCCCGCCGTGGCCGAGGCCGCCGAGCACCTGCTGGAGCGCCGCGTGCCCATCGTGCAGACGCCGCAGCGCTGGCTGCAGGCCGCGCGACGCCGTGGGAGCTGGCGCAGTTCGACCTCGCCGTGACCGGCCGCGCGCGCGCCGGCAAGAAGTTCGCGTCGGTGCTGCAAACACTGCGCTACGCGCCCGAGTGGCGCGCCGCGCGCTGGGGCGTGGTCGTGCTGCTGCTCACGCAGCTGGTCGGCCTCAACGCCTGGGCCTGGAAGGAGCGCAACGCGCTCGAGTCCAAGCGCCAGGCCGCCAGGGCCATGCTGACGCAGACCTTCCCCTCGGTGAAGATCGTGGTCGACGCTCCGCTGCAGATGCAGCGCGAAGTGGCCGCGCTGCAGCAGGCCGTGGGCGACGTGGCCGGCAGCGACTTCGAACCCATGGTCGGCGCGCTCGCCACCAACCTCCCGCCCGGCAAGACGCCCAGCGCCGTCGACTACAGCGCCGGCCAGTTGCGCCTGCGCGGGCTCGGCCTGCAGCCCTCCGAGGTTTCGCAGATCACCAACGCACTGGCGCCGCGCGGCTACAACGTGCGCACCGAAGGCGACCTGCTGCTGGTCCAGGCCGAGGCCACCCGATGAATTTCAGCGAACAGCTCAAGGCCCGCTGGGCCACCCTGGAAGCGCGCGAACGCCGCATGGTCGTCGCCGCCGTCGCGCTCGTGGCGCTGGCCCTGCTCTGGTGGATCGCGCTCGCGCCCGCGCTGCGCACGCTGGCCGCGGCCCCGGCCGAACACGCCCAGCTCGATGCGCAACTGCAGCAGATGGCCACCCTGCAGCACCGCGCCAAGGCGCTGCAGTCGCAACCGCGCCTGAACCGCGACGACGCCATGCGCGCCCTCGAAACCTCGGTGCGCGACGGCCTGGGCACCAGCAACGCCCAGCTCATGACGGCCGGCGGCGACGGCGCCGCCACCGTGTCG
>NZ_MOWM01000349.1 GCF_016082275.1 Variovorax sp. E3 | reverse complement strand
CGGCTATCGCGCGCTGGTGCAGCTGTGGGTCGGCCCGGCCGGCCACGTGCGGCGCACGCGCCTGCTGACCTCGACCGGCGCCCCACAACGCGACGCGGCCCTCGAGGCCGCGATGAACACGCTGGTGCTGACCCCGCCCGCGGACGGCGGCGCCGCCGACGAGCCGCTCACCATCCTGCTGTTGCCCCGCACCGAGGGCAGCACCGACGTCTGCGCGGGCGTGGCGCCCGCCGCTTCGCCCTGAGCGCGCCGTGGATTCGCAAGACACCCCCGGCTTCCTGCGCGGCCTGCTGACGAGCCGCTACCTCGATTTTCGCAACCGCCTGCGCCGGCGCTTCGGTTCCGAGGATGTGGCCGACGACGTGCTGCACGAGACCTGGCTGCGCGTGAACCGCATGAGCGACCCCGGCCCGGTGCAAAGCCCGATGGCCTACCTGCTGCGCATCGCGTCGAACGTGGCGGAAGACAAGCGCATTGCCAACGGCCGCCTGCTCGATTTCGTCGAGGTCGAGGAGCTGCTGCACTTTGCCGACGAAAGCCGCGACCCCGCGCGCGTGTCCGAAGCGCGCAGCGAAGTGCAGGCGCTGGAGCGCGCGCTCGAAGAGCTGCCGCGCCGCCGCCGAGAAATTTTCCTGGCCTCGCGCGTGGACGAGACGCCGCACAAGGACATCGCACTGCGCTACGGCGTTTCGGTGCGCATCGTCGAGCGCGAGGTGAAGGCCGCGCTGGTGCATTGCGCGGGCCGTTTGGGGCGAGATGTGATCCAGAGGTTCGGTCCCGGGGCGGGAAAACAGTCAGTAGTAGAAGAATGACGGCCATGACCACCCCGCCCGACGACCTTGCCGCCCTGGAAGCCCAGGCGCGGGACTGGCTCGTGCGCCTGACGTCGGGCCGGGCCACCACGGTGGACGCACAGGACTTCAAGCGCTGGTGCGGCCAGAGCCCGCTGCACGCGCAGGCGATGGCCGAGATGACGCGGCTGTGGGACACGGCCCGGCCCGCCGCCGAGGCGGTGGCGCAGCG
>NZ_MOWM01000348.1 GCF_016082275.1 Variovorax sp. E3 | reverse complement strand
CGCGCGGGTCGGCCGCCGCGCGCGCCGCAAGCGCCACACGCACCGCGCGGCACCCGCACGGTGGACACGCCGGCAGCACCGGACAGCATCGAGGATTGAGCCGCTCGCCATCCGGATTTGAATCCGAATAGCGTATTGCGCCGTACCGTCAGGATTGGTACACATGGGTTCCGTCCCATGGACTGGGTATTGCGCCGCCAATCCGTCCCCGAATTCAGACAGTTCAGGCCCGATGGTGCATTGAAAAGTTCACATTTGTTGTCAACGGTTAACTGATCCCAGAGAATGCTCGGACATGGAAACAGCCGCGACGTTTATTCAGTATTACGAGAAAAATTCGTGCAGTTCGCAGTGGCTGGAATTCAATCGGGGCATGGCCGCCGAATTGAGCGCCGGCCTGCCGCCCGAAGACCTGCGGCAGCTGTTCTTTCGCATCGGCCAACGCCTCGCGCACGCCATGCCGATCCCGCGTTGTGACACCCTGGGCGACCTCGAAGCCGAGTTCAACGCGCGCTGGGACGACATCGACTGGGGCTTCACCAGCCTGAGCGAAGACGCCGACTGCGTGTTCATCACCCACGCCTGCAGCCCGATCGCCGTGGCGTTCGGCCCCGACGCCACGAACTGGAGCGTCGGCTTCTTCGAAGGCATCTACCAGGCCTGGTTCGACGCGCAGCAGATGCCGTCGTCGCTGCGGGTGCTGGCCCTGCCGCCCGACGCGCAAGGCGGCCCGCGCATCGACCTGCGGCTGGCGAAGGAGCCGTCATGAGCCAGGACGAACCGACCCCGGAAGACATCGCGGGCCTGTTCCGCAAGTTCGGCGGCGATGCCCACGGCTACAAGGAATTCGCGCCGCCGGAAACCGAGGCCGAAGCGCCCAAGGTCTGGCCGCTGCTGACGGGCGAGAAGATCGTGCGCCCGGTCGAGGCCGCACGCGTGCAGCAGCCTCCGGCTCCGGTTCCTGCTCCCGTGGCCCCCGCGCCCGTCGCCGCCGTACCGCCGGCGCCGCGCATCGAACCCGTGCTGCGCCC
>NZ_MOWM01000347.1 GCF_016082275.1 Variovorax sp. E3 | reverse complement strand
CCCCGGCCGACGTGCGGCTGGCCTGCCAGCTGCGCCCGCGCGGCGACATCGAGGTGACGCCGCTGTTCGCGCCGCTGCCCAACGAGGGCCGGCCCGCGCCGGTCGCAGCTTCGGGCGCGAGCGCGACGTGGCCATCCTGTTCGTCGACCTGCGGCGCTGGTCGGGCCTGTCGGAGCGGCAGTGGCCCTTCGACCTGGCCTATGTGCTGGACCGCTATTTCGCCACCGTGGGCGCGGCCGTGCGCGAGAGCGGCGGCGTGCCCAACCAGTTCATCGGCGACAGCGTGATGGCCATCTTCGGGCTCGACTGCGACCTGCCCACGGCATGCAGGCAGGCCCTGCGCGCGACCGCGCTGATCGGCGAGCGCATGGACGCCTGGAGCGAAGGCTTCGAAGCGCAGTTCGGCCAGCGGCTGGAGTTCGGCATGGGCCTGCACGCGGGCCGCGCAGCGGTGGGCGAAGTGGGCTACCTGGAAACCACCACCTTCACCGCCATCGGCGAAGTGGTGAACACCGCGAGCCGGCTGCAGGACCATTCGAAGCTGGCGGCCTCGCGCCTCGTGGTGTCGCTGTTCGCGGCCGAGCAGGCCGGTGTGGCGGACGCCATGGGCGCCGTTGAAACGCTCACCGTGCGCGGCCGTTCCGAACCGCTTTCGGTGCTCTGCGCGCCGCACGCGACGGCCGCCCTGTAGTTGCCCAAAGCGGTGCGCAAACGCACAGCGCCGCGCGCGCCGCGGTTTCACACTGCATGCGTGGCAACGACGAATGTCCGCCGCCCACACCGACACTCGAAGGGACTCGCACCATGAACTCCAAGCAACGCATCGCTCTTTCCGCCATCGCATTCGCCATGCTGGGCGCCGCGGGCGCGGTACACGCCGAAACCTACGAGGCGTGCATCCGGTCACCGCTTCCGCCAGCCGCGCCGACGTGCGCGCCGAAGCCGTGGCCGCCGCGCACGCCGACAACCCCTATGCCGACGGCGCCACGCCGGCCCCGCTTCGGTCGTCGCTTCGTCGACCAGCCGCGCCGCCATCGATGGA
>NZ_MOWM01000346.1 GCF_016082275.1 Variovorax sp. E3 | reverse complement strand
CCGGCCACGAGGGCGGGCGCCGCGCTGATGGTGCGGCCGCCCTGGCGGGCAATGCGCGCCAGGACGATGCCGAGTTCGTCGGCCGGCAGGTTCCATTCCATGCGCCGTCGCCGCGGCCGTCGTTGCCGTGGGCGCCACTTGCGCGAACGGCGTGGTGGCGCAGGCGAGCAGGGCGGCCAGCGCCAGAGTGGCCTTGCGCGCAGGCAGGCGAGTGGGCAGGCGGGTGGATGGAAGAAGGGGCAGCGTCACGTCGGACTTCCTCGTCGGTTCTGGTTGATCGGAGCGTTCAACCCTGTATGTCCCGCGAGGACTCGAAAACCCGTCAGTCCATCGATGCCGATGTGTGCTTCATGTGGCGCGAACGTCGACGTACACCACCCAGTCGCCCCAGCGCCGCACGCGCAGCGGCAGCGTGTCCACCAGCGCCTGCAGCACTTGCATCGGCCGGTCCAGCGGGTACACGCCGTAGACGCGCACGCGCGCGGCCTCGGGGCTCGCGCGCAAGACGGCAGGCGTGTAGGGGCGCAGCGCGTCGAGCACATCGGCCAGCGGCTGGTCGTGCACCTCGAGCACGCCGCTGGACCACGCGCTCGGGTCGACGCGCGCGGCGGACAGCGGCTCGACGCGGTCGGCGTGCAGCCACGCGCTGGCGCCCTGCGGCAGTTCGATGCCGGCGCCTTCGTCGCGCGGGGCCAGCCGCACGCTGTGTTCCAGCACCGAGACCAGCGTGCGCCCGGCCTCCTGCTGCACCATGAAGCGCGTGCCCAGCGCACGCACCGTGCCCTGCGCGGTCTGCACCACGAAGGGCCGCAACGCGTCGGCCGCCACGCTGGCAATGAGCGCGCCTGCGCGCAGCCGCACGAGGCGCTGCGTCGAGCTGAAGTACAGGTCGGCGGCCGAGCGGGCGTTCAGCAGCAGGTCGCTGCCGTCTTCCAGTACGAAGCGCCGGCGTTCGGCCGTGTCGGTGCGCAGGTCGGCGGACCACGCCGTGAGCGGCGCGCGCCGGTCGGCCCAGAGGCCGCCGCCCGCGGCCGTCAGCAGCGCCACCGTG
>NZ_MOWM01000345.1 GCF_016082275.1 Variovorax sp. E3 | reverse complement strand
TGCGCTCGGTCTTCAATGAACTGAAGAAGCTCTCCATGGCCGAGTTGTCCCAGACCTCGCCCGCGCGGCTCATGCTGCAGGTGATGCCTTGCTCCTTGAGCAGCTCCTGGAACTGCTCGCTGGTGTATTGGCTTCCTTGGTCGGAGTGATGCAGCAATGCGACCGGCTTGCCCCGGCGCCACACTGCCATCATCAGCGCATCGGCAACGAGCTGCGTGGTCATGCTGTCCTGCATCGACCAGCCGACGATGCGACGCGAGTACAGGTCGAGTACCGCAGCGGCATATAGCCAGCCCTCGGCCGTCCAGATGTACGTGAAGTCGGCCACCCACTTCTGGTTGGGCGCATCAGCCTGGAACTGGCGGTCCAACACGTTGTCGGCGATAGCGCTGCGCTGGCCTCGGTCCTGCGGCAAGCCTCGACGTCGCGGCCTCGCGCGCAGGGCCTGCTCACGCATGAGCCGTTCAATGCGGTGCAATCCGCATCGCTGACCCAGTGCCAGCACGTCATGCCACACGCGCCGAGCACCATGGGTGCGGTCGCTGCCCAGGAAGCTCTGACGCACCTGGCTGCCGAGCACCTCGTCTTCCAGACTGCGTTGGCTTCGGGGCCTGCTGAGCCACGCATAGAAGCCGCTTCGCGAGACACCGAGCGCCTCGCACATCATTGCCAACGGCCACGTCCCTCGGTGTTTCGCAACGAAGCCGAACTTCACATCGACTCCTTGGCGAAGTAGGCCGCCGCTTTTTTCAATAGGTCGCGCTCCATGCGCAGCTTGGCGTTCTCCCTCCTCAAGCGCTCCAGCTCCGCCTGTTCGGGCTTCATCACGCCCTGACCAGGAAACGCCTGCTGCGGGTCGACCGCAGCCTCGCGCACCCACTTGCGCAACACGTTCTCGTGTACATCGAGGTCACGTGCAGCCTGTGCCACCGACACGCCTCGTTCCTTCACCAGCTTGACTGCCTCAAGCTTGAACTCTCGGCTGAATTGCCTTCTCGTTCCCATAAACCACCTCCGGTTTCATCTTCCACCTTAACAAGGTGTCTTTGAAACCGGCAGCAGCCCA
>NZ_MOWM01000344.1 GCF_016082275.1 Variovorax sp. E3 | reverse complement strand
AGGGGGACGGCGCCGAGGCGGCTTGTTGCAAGGGGTCTTTTGCCTTGGTCAGCATCTGTTCTTCTCCGGTTTGAAATTAGTGGATCTCGGCGGGCTCGGCGCGAAACACGCGCACGGCCTTCACCAGGCCGTCGGCCTGTTCCTGCAGCGACTGGGCCGTGGCCGAAGCCTCTTCGACCAGCGCGGCGTTCTGCTGCGTGACCTGGTCCATCTGCGCGATGGCCTGGTTGATCTGCTCGATGCCCGAGGTCTGCTCCTGGCTCGCGGTCGTGATCTCGCCCATGATGTCGGTCACGCGGCGCACGCTGCCCACGATCTCTTCCATCGTGCGACCCGCTTCGGCGACCTGCTTGCTGCCGGCCTCGACCTTCTGGACCGAGTCGCCGATCAGCGTCTTGATTTCCTTGGCGGCGGACGCGGAGCGCTGCGCGAGGCTGCGAACTTCCGACGCGACGACGGCGAAGCCCTTGCCCTGTTCGCCTGCGCGGGCGGCTTCCACCGCGGCGTTCAGCGCCAGGATGTTGGTCTGGAACGCGATGCCGTCGATGACACCGATGATGTCCACGATCTTTTTCGAGGACGCGTTGATCGAGCCCATGGTGTCGACCACTTGCGAGACGACACTGCCGCCCTTCACCGCGACTTCCGAAGCCGACACGGCGAGTTGATTGGCTTGGCGCGCGTTGTCCGCGTTCTGCTTGACGGTCGAGGTCAGCTCCTCCATCGAAGCCGCCGTCTGCTCCAGTGAGCTGGCCTGCTGCTCCGTGCGCGAAGACAGGTCGTGGTTGCCCGAGGCGATCTGGCTCGACGCCGACATCACGCCCGCCACGTTGGCGCCCACATCCGCGACGATCGCGAAGAGGTTGGCACTCATCTGGTTCAGCGCGCGCAGCAGCCCCGTGATCTCGTCGCCGGGCCGGATCTCGAACTTGGCGAGGTCGCCGCCCGCGATGGCGCGCGCCACGTGCAGCGCCTCGTCGAGCGGACGAAACACCGTGCGGCCCAGGAACTGGCCCAAGCCCAGCCACGCGAGCGCAAGGCCCACGCCGCCCGCGGCCGCCGCGCCGGGCAGCCAGCT
>NZ_MOWM01000343.1 GCF_016082275.1 Variovorax sp. E3 | reverse complement strand
CGGCCGCCGCCACGTCGCCGCCGCCATGGCCGCCCGCGCCGTCGGCCACCAGGCAGGCGACATAACGCTCGTCGTGCCAGTGGCCGTGCACGTCCTCGTTGTAGCTGCGGCCGCCTTGCCGGGAGAGCGTGACGATTTCGATTTCCAAGCGGGGTGCCTCGCGGGTGCTGGGTTGTTGTTGTCTTGCGTTGTTCTTGTCAGGCGCCCGGCCGGACGCGGACTTCAGGCGCGCCATCTGCTCTTCGTAGGCTTCGAGAAAGGCCTTGCCGAAGAGGCTGTGGAAGTCGTCCTCCGCTTCGCTCGCGATGCCGCCGTACAGCGCCACGAACTGGTCCCACAGCTTGGCCTTGCGGTTGGCGCTGAAGAGCGCGTCGAGCGCCGACTTCGCGCTGATCTTCTTCTCGAGCTCGGCCGGCTCGAAGCGCGCGATGACATGGGCCAGCGCCGCGCGCATGCCCACCATCACGCCGAACTGGTGCGCGCGCAGGTCGTCGAAGGCGTCGCGCATCGCGGCCTCGGGCGGCATGAAGCCGCGCACGCCGGGGCCCAGCAGATGCGCCAGCGCGACCTCGACCGTGGGCGAGAACTTGAGCGGGTTGTTGGCCTGCGCCGCGATCATCGTGACCTCGGCGCGCACCTCGCGCTTGAACTCCTGGCGCGTGAGCAGCAGCTGCAGCGTGCCTTCGGTGGCGCTGCGCAGCATCGATCCGATGCGCTCCATCAGGCCCGGCGTGAGCATCTCGGGCGGCTGGTGCGTGCTGGCCAGGCCGCGCAGGAAGGCGGCGAGCAGTTCGTCGTCCGAAGCGGTGCGCTGCGGGGGCGGCGCGGCCGGGCGCTGCACGGGCGGCGGCGGGGCCACGTAGACCGGCGGCGCATCGATGGGCTTGCCGCCCGTGTCGGGGCCGCTGATGCGGATCGGCTGGCCCGTCATGTCGTCGAACTTCGCGACCGGCGGCATCGGCACCGGCGGCGCGACCGCCTTCGGTGGCGTGAAGCCGAACTGGTCGATCGGCAGATGGTCGGCGCGCGCTGCGGCGTGGCGGGCGCGGCGCGTTGCAGCGCGGCCAGCGGATCGGCGTC
>NZ_MOWM01000342.1 GCF_016082275.1 Variovorax sp. E3 | reverse complement strand
GTGGTCGCCGGCACCACCGACGGCGTGGCCGCCTTCCTGGCCACCGGCGCGCACCGGCCGGGCGACGCCGTGACCTCGCTCGGCACCACGCTCGTGGTCAAGCTGCTGGGCGCCGCGCCCGTGTTCGCGCCGGCCCACGGCGTGTACAGCCACCGGCTGGGCGAGCTCTGGCTGGTCGGCGGCGCGTCGAACAGCGGCGGCGCCGCGCTGCTGCGCCATTTCAGCGCCGAGCAGATGGCACGGCTCACGCCGCTGCTGCAGCCCGATGCGCCCACCGGGCTCGATTACTACCCGCTGCCCGCCACCGGCGAGCGCTTTCCGCTGAGCGACCCGCAGCAGCGCTCGCGCACCGAGCCCCGGCCCAGCGACGACTTGCGCTTTTTCCAGGCGCTGCTCGAAGGCGTGGCCGGCGTCGAGCGCATGGCCTACGACCGCATCGCGCAACTCGGCGCGCCGTATCCCCGGCGCGTGTTCACCGTGGGCGGCGGCGCGCGCAACGCCGCGTGGACGCAACTGCGTGCGCGCCGGCTCGGCATCGACATGGTCGCGCCGCTGCATGAAGACGCGGCCTGCGGCACGGCGCTGCTGGCGCGCCAGGGAGCCTCGGCATGACGCGCTGGGCCGAAGGGCTGGCCGAACTGGCCCCACACCACGACGGCTTCGTGCTCGACCAGTTCGGCGTGCTGCACGACGGCCACGCGCCCTACCCCGGCGTGGCCGAGGCGCTGCGCCAGTTGCGGGCCCACGGCAAGCGCGTGCTGGTGCTGAGCAACTCCGGCAAGCGCGCCGCGCACAACAGCGCGCGGCTGGCGCGCTTCGGCGTCACGCCCGATCTGTACGACGGCGTCATCAGTTCCGGCGAGGTGTGCTGGCAGATGCTGCACCGGCGCGACCGCGCGCGTGGAGCACGCTGGGCCGCCGCGTGCTGCTCGTGAACCCGGCCGAAGACGCGCCCATGGTCGAGGGTCTGGCGCTCGAGCCGGTCGACACGGTGGCGCGGGCCGACTTCATCCTGCTGGCCAGCCTGCCCGACGGCATGCCGCCCGCCGCGCTGCAACCGCTGCTCGACGGCGCGGCCGCGCGCGGCCTGGTGCTGGTGTGCGCCAACC
>NZ_MOWM01000341.1 GCF_016082275.1 Variovorax sp. E3 | reverse complement strand
CGAAGCGAAGGTGATCTGAACATGACCGCACTTGTTATTGCCGAACACGACCACGCCAGCATCAAGCCGGCCACTCTCAATACCGTGACTGCTGCATTGGCTTGCGGTGGTGATGTGCACGTTCTTGTCGCAGGCGCCAATGCCGCTGAAGCCGCGAAGGCCGCTGCGCAGATCGCAGGCGTGACCAAGGTCATCGCCGCCGACAGCCCGAGCCTCGCCGAGAACCTCGCTGAGAACGTCGCCGCCCAAGTGCTGGCCATTGCCGGCAACTACAGCCACATCCTGTTCCCCTCGACCGCCAACGGCAAGAACGTCGCCCCGCGCGTCGCCGCCAAGCTCGACGTCGCTCAAATCAGCGACATCACCAAAGTCGACAGCCCCGACACCTTCGAGCGCCCGATCTATGCCGGCAACGCAATCGCCACCGTGCAGAGCAGCGACGCCACCAAGGTGATCACCGTTCGCACGACCGGCTTCGACGCAGCAGCCGCCACCGGTGGCAGCGCAACGGTCGAAACGGCTGAAGGCGTGGCCGACAGCGGCAAGAGCGCGTTCGTGGGCCGTGAAGTCACGAAGAGCGAACGCCCCGAACTGACGGCTGCCAAGATCATCGTCTCGGGCGGCCGCGCCTTGGGCAGCGCCGAGAAGTTCACCGAAGTGATGGCCCCGCTGGCCGACAAGCTGAACGCTGGCCTTGGCGCCAGCCGCGCAGCGGTGGACGCAGCTACGCCCCGAACGACTGGCAAGTGGGCCAGACGGGCAAGATCGTCGCGCCACAGCTGTACATCGCAGCCGGCATCTCGGGCGCGATCCAGCACTTGGCCGGCATGAAGGACTCGAAGGTCATCGTGGCGATCAACAAGGACGAAGAAGCGCCGATCTTCAGCGTGGCCGACTACGGCCTCGTGGCCGACCTGTTCACGGCCGTGCCCGAGTTGGTGAAGGCGCTCTGATCGCATCGCTGCACTGAGCCAGAGGGCATCGTTCGCGATGCCCTTTTCGTATCCGCTGTATCTGGAGACAAGACATGAGCTACACCGCCCCCCTCAAGGACATGCTGTTCGACATCGAGCACCTGGCCAACATCGGCGAGATCGCCAAGCTGCCCGGCTTC
>NZ_MOWM01000340.1 GCF_016082275.1 Variovorax sp. E3 | reverse complement strand
TCCCAGTTCTGCGGGCGCAGGTCGACCTCGGGGGCGCGGCCAACCGAACCGACCGCTGATGCAACCGGCACGTCGGCCGGCGGCAGCGCGGGGCCGCCCACGTCGGGCAGCAGCCCGTGCGGCACCGGCCGCGCGCGGCCCTGCTGCATGCGCATGAAGTTGTAGCGGTCCAGCGTGAGGCCTCGGCTCGCGTTGGCGTCGCGAATCACGTAGGGCCGCAGGAACACCATCAGGTTGGTCTTCACGCGCTGGCGCTTGTCGTAGCGAAACAGGTTGCCCACCACCGGCAGCGAACCCAGGCCGGGCACGGACTCGGTGCCGTTGGCCACGCTGTCTTCCATCAGCCCGCCGAGCACCATGATCTGCCCGTCGTCCACCAGGATGCTGGTGTCCAGCGCGCGCTTGTTGGTGACGATGCCCGAGATGTCGGACGCCTGCGCGTCGATGGTCGACACCTCCTGGTAGATGTCGAGCTTGACGGTGCCGCCTTCGGAAATCTGCGGCCGGATGTTCAGCTTCAGCCCGATGTCCTCGCGCTGGATGGTCTGGAACGGGTTGGTGCTGCTGTTGCCGTTGGTGATGTACTGCCCGCTCACGAAGGGCACGGTCTTGCCCACCATGATGGAGGCGGCCTCGTTGTCCAGCGTGAGGATGTTGGGCGTCGAGAGGATGTTGGCGCCGTCTTTCGCCTGCAGCGCGCGCGCGAGCATCTTGAGGTTGAGGATCTCGCCCACGCCCGGCAGGTTGACCGTGCCGTCGACGATGCCGATGTTGAGCCCGCGGGGCATCGCCTCGATGGTGTTGCGTGCGTTGGCATTGAGCGTGGCGCCGCCGAAATTGGTGCCCGCGCGTACGCCGCGCCCGTTGCCGCCGCCGGCCATCCACTGGATGCCGAGTTCGGACGCATCGCGCTCCGTCACCTCGACGATCAGGCTCTCGACCAGCACCTGCGCGCGCCGCTGGTCGAGCGTGTCGATCACGCGGCGCAGGCTGCGGTACATGGGCTCGGGCGCCGCGATGATGAGCGTGTTGGTGGTGGCGTCGGCCTGCACGGTGACGCCGCCCGCCGAGAACGCGGCGCCGTTGCCGCCGCTGCCCGTGGCGCCGGCTTGCGCGCCGGTGC
>NZ_MOWM01000339.1 GCF_016082275.1 Variovorax sp. E3 | reverse complement strand
CGGGCGCGCGGGCGCGGGGGCGGCGGCGCGGCGACCAGCACGGTGGGCATCGCGACGGCGAAGCAGTCCGACATTCCGGTGCAGCTCGAGGCGCTGGGCACGGTCACGCCGCTGGCCAACGTGGTGGTGCAGCCGCAGGTGTCGGGTGTGCTCACGGCGGTGCTCTTCCAGGAAGGGCAGATGGTCAAGAAGGGCGACGTGCTGGCCACCATCGACCCGCAGCCGTTCCAGAACGCGCTGGCCCAGGCCTCGGGCGCGCGCCAGCGCGACGAGGCGCAACTGGCGGCGGCGCGCGTCACGCTGCAGCGCTACCAGACGCTGCTCGGGCAGGACTCCATCGCCCGGCAGGAAGTCGACACCCAGGCCGCGCTGGTCAAGCAGCTCGAGGGCACCGTGGCCATCGACCGCGCCAACGAGAACACCGCCAAGCTCAACCTCACCTGGAGCCGCATCACCGCGCCGGTGAGCGGGCGCATCGGCCTGCGGCCGGTGGACGGGGGCAACTACATCTCGACCGGCGCCACCAACGGCGTGGCCACCATCACGCAGATCGCGCCGATCGACGTCGAGTTCGCCATTCCGCAAGACCGCGTGCCCGAGGTGCAGGAGCGCCTGGCCCAGGGCGCCAAGCTCGACGCCACCGCCTTCGACCGCACGCGCACGCGCCGGCTCGCCGCCGGCACCTTCGCCACGCTCGACAACCTGGTCGACACCGCGACCGGCACCGTCAAGGCCAAGGCCCGCTTCACCAACGCCGACAACGCGTTGTTCCCGAACCAGTTCGTCAACCTGCGGCTGCTGCTGCGCACCGTGAGCAGCGCGGTGGTGGTGCCGGTGACGGCGCTGCGCCACGGCCCCAACGGCGACTACGTGTATGTGCTGAACAGCGACAGCACCGTGTCGCAGCGTCCGGTGACGCGCGGCGAGTCGAGCGTGGACAACGTGGCCGTGATGTCGGGCCTGCAGGCCGGCGAGCAGGTCGTGACCGAAGGCGGCGATCGTCTGAAGGATGGCGCGCGCGTGCAGACCTCGGTCGACCGGCCGGCGGCACCCGCGGCCGGCGCGGCCGCCGCTGGCACGCGGCGCGGCACGCACCGTGGCGAGCGCAACGGCGGTGAACGCAGCGGCGAACGCGGAAG
>NZ_MOWM01000338.1 GCF_016082275.1 Variovorax sp. E3 | reverse complement strand
TGGGGGGCCTGGGCGCTGCGGCACGACATCGCGGCGCTGGGCGCCGACCACCGCACCGGCGTGGGCGAGCGCCGCGACGTGGTGCTGTCCGACGGCACGCGGCTCATGCTCAACACCCGCAGCGCCGTCGACGTGCGCTTCGACGCTTCGGCGCGCACCCTGCGGCTGCTGGGCGGCGAGATCATGGTGACCACCGGCAAGGACCCGGCGCGGCGCCCGTTCATCGTGCTCGGCCGCGACGGGCGCATGGTGCCGGTCGGCACCCGCTTCGTGGTGCGCGCCTTCGATGACGACACGGGCGGCGCGCGCGCCAGTGAGCTGACCGTGCTCGAAGGCGAGGTCGACCTGAGCGCGGGCGAGCAGTCGCAGGTCACGCGCGTGCCGGCGGGCAGCCGCGTGCGCTTCGGCCGCGCCAGCATCGGCGAGCTTCACCGCGCCGACGAACGCGCGGCCGCCTGGACCGACGGCACGCTGGTGGTCGAGCGCATGCGGCTGGCCGACTTTCTGGGTGAACTGGGGCGCTACCGCGGCGGCGTGCTGCGCTGCGACCCCGAGGTCGGCGGCCTGTTGGTGAGCGGCGCGTTCCCGCTGGCCGACACCGACGCCGTGCTGGCCATGCTCGAGGAAACGCTGCCCGTGCGGCTGCGTTCCATGAGCCGCTACTGGGTGACGGTCGCGGCGCGATAACGCCGCCCGCTCACCGGCGCGAAATTTTTTCGTCGAAACCGGCAGGTTTGCGGATCTCGCGCATCAACGGAAGAAGGCGCCGCAAAGACAGGCGGCGCGGCGCCCTCCCATCCGAACGATCACAGAGAGTTTCATCACCATGGCATTCCCCGCACGGCCCGGACCGCAGTTCCGGCCTTCCCCGTTGGCGCTCGTCGCCCGCGCCAGTTGCCTTGCCGCCGCGTTGGCCGCCGGCACGCCCGTCGCCTGGGCCCAGCAGCCGCAGCCGGGCGCGCCGGTGGCGGGCGCGAGCCGCGCCTACGCCATCGACGCGGGCTCGCTCGACAGCGTGCTGGGCCGCTTCGGCCGCGAGGCCAACGTGATGGTCGCCATCGACCCGGGGCTGACGCAGGGCCTGCGAAGCCCCGGCCTGCAGGGCAGCTTCACCGTGCCCGGCGCGCTCGACCGGCTGCTCGCGGGCAGCGGCCTCGAAGC
>NZ_MOWM01000337.1 GCF_016082275.1 Variovorax sp. E3 | reverse complement strand
CGCGCCCGCGGGCTGGCTCGCATGGCGTGCCTCGCCGGCGCGCGAATGGCTGGCCGACCACCGCACCGCCACCGGCGAGCGCCGCGAGCTGCGGCTGCCGGACGGCACGCGCATCCAGCTCAACACCGCGACCGCCATCGACGTGGCCTACGACACAAAGCTGCGCCTCGTGCGGCTGCGCGCGGGCGAGGTATGGATCGACACCGCACCCGACAGCGTGGCCTCGGGCGACCCGGCCTACCGCCCCTTCGTGGTCGAGACCGCGCAAGGCCGGCTGAAGGCGCTGGGCACGCGCTTCATGGCGCGGCAGCTCGAAGACCGGCGCAGCCACGTCGCGGTGCTCGAAGGCGCGGTGCAGGTGCGGCCCGACGATGCGCGCGGCCTGGCCGTGGTGGTGCGCGCGGGCGAGCAGGCGGGCTTCTCGGCCTCGGCGGTCGATGCCGTCACGGCCGTGGGCCCGGACGCCGACGACTGGTCGCGCGGCGTGCTGCGCGCCAGGAACATGCGGCTGCAAGACTTTCTCGCCGAACTCGGCCGCTACCGGCCCGGCGTGCTGCGCTGCGACGCGGCGGTGGCCGACCTGCGCGTGTCGGGCGTGTTCCAGCTCGGCGACACCGGCCCGGTGCTCGACAGCCTGCCGCAGGCGCTGCCGGTGGACGTGCTCTACCGCACGCGCTACTGGGTGACGGTGGTGGCGCCGGGCGCTTGAGCGTCGCGTTGCGCACGGCCGACGGTGGCCCGTGCAAATTTATTGCCGCGCCGTGTCCCTTTTTGTTTTCTCGCGTGTGAAGCCTTGAGGAACAGCAACTTCACACCCTTTGCGAGAGATCACTTCATGGCCCGTCGCCGACCGCTTCCCTTCGATTCACAGATCACGCGCGCAGTGCAGGGCGCACTGCTCGCCATGGCCTGCGCGGCCGGCAGCGCCAGCGCGCAGACACCGCCCGCCGGCGCCGATGCATCGGCAGCGCAGGCCGGCGCACGCAAGCTCTACAGCATCGCGCCCGGCGCGCTCGACGATGCGCTCTCCACCTTGCCGCCGCCGCCGGCGTGAGCATCACGATGCCTTCCGCGCTCGTGCAGGGCCGCAAGTCGCCGGGCCTGCAGGGCAGCCACGCGGTGCGCGAAGGCTTCGCGCGCCTGCTCGCGGGCTCGGGCCTCGAAG
>NZ_MOWM01000336.1 GCF_016082275.1 Variovorax sp. E3 | reverse complement strand
CACGTCAACGTGGGCACGATCGGTCACGTCGACCACGGCAAGACCACGCTGACCGCTGCAATCGCAACGGTGCTGTCGGCCAAGTTCGGCGGCGAAGCCAAGGCCTACGACCAGATCGACGCTGCGCCCGAAGAAAAGGCCCGCGGCATCACGATCAACACCGCGCACGTCGAGTACGAAACGGCCAACCGCCACTACGCACACGTCGACTGCCCCGGCCACGCCGACTATGTGAAGAACATGATCACGGGCGCCGCCCAGATGGACGGCGCGATCCTGGTGTGCTCGGCCGCCGACGGCCCGATGCCCCAGACGCGTGAGCACATCCTGCTGGCCCGTCAGGTCGGCGTGGGTTACATCATCGTTTTCCTGAACAAGTGCGACATGGTCGACGACGCCGAGCTGCTCGAGCTGGTCGAAATGGAAGTGCGCGAGCTGCTGGACAAGTACGAGTTCCCTGGCGACGACACCCCGATCATCCACGGCTCGGCCAAGCTCGCCCTGGAAGGCGACAAGGGTAAGCTGGGCGAAGAAGCCATCATGAAGCTGGCTGAAGCGCTGGACACGTACATCCCGACGCCCGAGCGCGCCGTGGACGGCACGTTCCTGATGCCTGTGGAAGACGTGTTCTCGATCTCGGGTCGCGGCACCGTGGTGACCGGCGCCGTCGAGCGCGGCGTGATCAAGGTCGGCGAAGAAATCGAAATCGTGGGCATCCGCCCGACGGTCAAGACCACCTGCACCGGCGTGGAAATGTTCCGCAAGCTGCTGGACCAGGGTCAAGCTGGCGACAACGTGGGCGTGCTGCTGCGCGGCACGAAGCGCGAAGAAGTCGAACGCGGCCAAGTGCTGTGCAAGCCCGGCTCGATCAAGCCGCACGTGCACTTCACCGCCGAGGTGTATGTCCTGTCCAAGGACGAAGGCGGCCGTCACACGCCGTTCTTCAACAACTATCGCCCGCAGTTCTACTTCCGCACGACGGACGTGACCGGCGCGATCGAGCTGCCCAAGGACAAGGAAATGGTCATGCCCGGCGACAACGTCAGCATCACCGTGAAGCTGATCAACCCGATCGCGATGGAAGAGGGCCTGCGCTTCGCCATCCGTGAAGGCGGCCGTACCGTGGGTTCGGGCGTTGTGGCCAAGATCCTCGACATCTAAGCCGG
>NZ_MOWM01000335.1 GCF_016082275.1 Variovorax sp. E3 | reverse complement strand
ACCGCCGCCGGGTCCACGGCGTCGAGGCCGGCGGGCAGCAGGTCGCTGTCGCGCAGGCTGTGCACGGCGCCCAGGCGCGGGTCGGCGCGCTGGGCGAGCACGCGCAGGTAATGGGCGTCGTCCTTCGCTTGGCCGAGCCGCTCGACCGCGCCGGTGAGGCCGACCACGTCGGCACCGTCGTCGCTGGCCACCTCGGCCAGGCCGTGGAAGAGCAGCACCAGCCGCTGCGCGCCCGGAAAGAACCACACGGTGGTCGCCCGCATCGGCACCTCGCGCAGCCTGGGCTCGCTGCCGGCCACCGCGTAGCTGGCGAACACGCGCGCACGCAGCCCGGGCAGGCGGCCTTCGATGCGCGGCTCGCGCGGGTGCAGGTTTTCCAGCACGAAGGGCTCGTCGCCGCGCAGGGGCGCGTCCAGCCACTGGTCCGCCGGCGCGAGGTTGAAATAGCGCCAGTCCAGGTCGGGCGCGAAGCCGGGTGCATGCAGCTTCAGGTAGTCGGCGTCGTAGGTGCCGCGGTACTGCAGGCGCTGCGGGTGGCCCGGGTCCAGCCGATGCCAGCCCGCCGGCTGCGCGGCCTGGTCGGGGTGGTGCAGCGGATCGTCCGCGCGCTCGATGTTGGGCAGCGGGCGCTGGCCGTCGCGCGGCTGCCGGCCCATGCCGGCCGGGTTCAGGGGCAGGTCGCTCCGCCGTAGGCATGCGCCCAGTCGATGGGCATGCCCTCGCCGAAGGGCCGCGGCGCGCTGGCGCGGGTGCCGTCCCAGAAGCGGTCGCCATACACCAGCAGCGTCTTGTGCGTGCCCCCGAGGCTGGCGCGCACCGCGCACGCCCCCTCCTGCCCGGACGGCGCGAAGGCCTTGCCGTGCACCAGGAACTCGGGCGTGAGCTTGGCCACGCCTTCGTCGATCAGGGGCTCGCCCATTTCCGCGGCCAGGAAGTCCCACATCGACTGCTCGCCCCAGAGCGTGCCCTGCTCGCCCTGCGCGAAAGGCACGTGCAGGGCCGCGGTGATGCACAGGCCGAACGCCGGCGGTATTCGATCGGCCTCGTGCTCAACCCCATGGCCTGCGGCTTGACGACTTGCATGCGGCGCCGCCTCAGGGCTCGGACGAGGACGAGTTCGGGTCGTCCGGCTGGGAGGAATTGGGCGCGCCGCCGGCTCCGTCCGGGCCACCCGCGCCGCCGCTCCCGCCGCCACCGCCGCCACCCCCGCTGTCGGG
>NZ_MOWM01000334.1 GCF_016082275.1 Variovorax sp. E3 | reverse complement strand
GGTGCCTCGGCATGCGTGCCGGGCGCGGCTTCCGCATCGCTCGGGCTCGGCGCCTGCTCGGCGCTTTCGCCGAACTCGGCGGCCGCCTGGCCTTCGGCCACGATTTCGGTCGCGCCGACCGACGGGCCGTCGCTCACGCGCGCGATCTGCTCGGCCTTCGGTGCCGGGGGCGGTGCTTCGCCACGCAGCGCGCCTTCGAGGCGGGCGATGGCCGCGCGGATCTTCTGCACGTCGCCGCCGGCATTGGCGGCGTCGAGCGCCTTCGAGGCGTCGAGCACATAGCGGTCGTGCTCGCTCATGGCGGCCGAGGCCTTTTCGCGCTCCGCCGTCTTGCGGTTGAAGGCTTCGTCGATGGGGGCGCGGAAGGCGTCCCACAGCTTCTGTTCGTGGCGACGGTCGAGCGGCACGCCTTGCGCTTCGGCTTGCCAGCGCTGCTGCAGCGCCTTGACGGCGTCGATGCGCAGCATCGGCTGGGCGCCGAGTTCGGTCGCCTCGGCGATCATGGCCTGGCGGCGTTCGACGCTGGCCTTCTGGGCGGTCTCGAACGGTGCGCGGGCGGCGCCGAAGGCTTCGTTCCACTGCGGCTGCAGTTCGGCGAACACCTTCTCGCCCACATGGCCGGCGTCACGCCAGCGGTCGGCGAACTGGTGCAGCGCGCGGTTGTGCGCCTTCAGGTCGGTGGCGCCGGCATGCTCGGCGGCCCAGGCCTTGACTTCTTCGATCAGCGCGACACGGTGGGCGCGGTGCTCGGCCGCGTCGGCACGGACCTTTTCGAGCCAGGCCTCAACCACCTTGTGGGCTTCGTTGCAGGCTTCGTCGAAGCGCTTCCAGAGCGCGTGGTTCGGCACGCCGCCCTGGTCGGCCTGCTTCCACTGGTCGCGCAGGGCGCGCAGTGTTTCCTGCATCTTGCGGCCGCCGAGGGCCTGGCCTTCGGGGCGCTTGAGCAGGCCTTCGGCCTTGGCGACGAGGTCTTCGCGCACCTTGTCGGCGCTCCAGCGCTGCCAGCCTTCGAGTTCACCGGCGGCCACCAGCGCGGCGTGCACGCGGGCTTCGAGCGGCGCATCGACCAGCTTGCCGTGCTCCTTGAGCACGGCGCGCAGGGCGGCAGCCGCACCGGCGCTCGCCTTGCCGTGGCCTTCGGCGGTTTCCTGCTCGAGCTTGGCGAGCGCGGCCTGCACCGCGTCTTGCGCGGCGGCGCGCACGGCCGGGTCGACCTTG
>NZ_MOWM01000333.1 GCF_016082275.1 Variovorax sp. E3 | reverse complement strand
GGCGGATTCAACCGGTCGATGCAACACATTCGCTGAACATCTCAGCGGGTGTCTGGAAGCCGAGCGTCTTGCGCGGCCTCTCGTTCAATTGTCTCGCGATCGCGTTGAGCTGAAGCTGTGAGAAGCCTGCGAGGCTCACGCCCTTGGGCATGTACTGCCTGAGCAAGCCATTGGTGTTCTCGTTGCTTCCGCGTTGCCATGGGCTTTGCGGATCGCAGAAGTAGACTCGGATGTCGGTGGCCATCGTGAATTTCTTGTGCGCGTGCATCTCCGTGCCTCGATCCCAAGTCAATGACTTGTAGAGCTCCTGCGGCAGTTTGCGGGCGTTCTTGATGAGTGCGTTGACGACCGTCTGCGAGTCTTTGCCATCCAGCTTCACCAACATCACGTATCGCGTTTGACGTTCAACCAATGTCGCGATCTGGCTGTTGCCACTGCCAAAGACCAGGTCGCCCTCCCAGTGACCAGGCACTGCTCGGTCTTCAACGCAGGCGGGCCGCTCGCTGATCGAAACAGCATCGACGATCTTTCCGTGAATTGCCGTCTTCTGCGTGTAGTGGCGTGACCGGCGCATTCCACGGGTGCGCCGCAGGTGCTCCAACAACTCTTTCTTCAAGGCGCCACGCGCTTGAATGAACAGACTGCGGTAGATGGTCTCGTGTGACACGTGGTGGCTCTCGTCGCACGGATAAGTATGCCGGAGCCAACCTGCGATCTGTTCCGGCGACCATAGCATGCGCAGCTTGCCCGCCACGATGCGAGCCAATGTGCGGTTCTCACTCAGCTTGCAACGCTTGGGACGTTGCGCTCGATCCCAAGTCGCTTCATCGGCCAGGCTGGCACGGTAGCCATCGCTACCGCCATTGCGCTTGATCTCTCGACTGATCGTCGATGGTGCTCGCCCCAGTCGCGCTGCAGTGGATCGAATCGACTCGCCTGCCACCATCGCCCGCGAGATTTCCTCGCGCTCGGCCAACGTCAATGCAGCCGATGCGCGCGATCGCTGAGGCGGCCGGAATCCGCCCGTTTCCGCAAGTATTCGATGGATCGACGTGTGAGGCCGATCAAAGAGTTTGCCGATCTCATGCAACGTCCAGCCTTGCTTCCAACGCTCCCACATCAATGCCTTCTGGCTATCTGAATAGTAGATTCTTGGTCGCCGCTTCATCTGCAACACTCCTTCCGCCTATGCGGTGGTTAGTGTGTTGCATCGACCGGTTGAATCCGC
>NZ_MOWM01000332.1 GCF_016082275.1 Variovorax sp. E3 | reverse complement strand
GGTGGCGGCCTGCAGCGCGCCGTGGGCCAGCGCGCCGCCGCCGGCGCCCATCGGCGGTACCTGGCGAAAGGCGTCTTCCACCGACTGCACCTGCTGCCAGGCGGCCTCGTGCGCGGGGTGCGCGGCGCGCCATGCGCCGCAGGCGTCGCGGATTTTTCGGTCGGCGCTGCCGGAGCCCAGGCGCACGGCCCAGGTGATGGCCTGGTCGAGCAGCTCGGCGGGTGTGCCGGTGTCGTGGCCTTGGGACAAGGAAGGAAAGGGGGTTTTCATCGCAGGGCCAGGCAGTGGCGGATCGCGGTCGCCATGTATTTTTCGACCGAGCTCAGGCTCACGTTCAGGCGCTGTGCGATCTCGGCATGGCCCAGGCCGTCGAGCCGCGAGAGCAGGAAGGCGCTGCGGGCCTTGGGCTGCAAGCCGTCGAGCATGGTGTCGATGCGCACCAGCGCCTCGACCAGCAGCAGCTGCGTCTCGGGCGACGGCGCTTGCTGCTCGGGCAGGGCCGCGATGGCTTCGAGGCAGGCGCGCTCCAGCGTGCGGCGGCGCACATGGTCGACCACCAGGCCGTGGGCGATGGTGGTGAGCCAGGCGCGCGGCTCGCGCACCTCGGTCACTTCGCGCGGGCGGCCCAGCACGCGCAGGAAAGTGTCCTGCGCAAGGTCGGCGGCGTCGCCCGCGTGGCCGAGCTTGCGGCGCAGCCAGCCGACCAGCCAGCCGTGGTGCTCGCCATAGAGCGTTTCGACGTTGCGGGAGTTGGGGCGGTCCGGCATGGGGGAGGGCGGTGAAGGCGGGGTGCCTGCAAAGGCGGCGAATGTCGCGGGCATGAATTTATCTCACCGGTTTGACAGGCCGGGCCCGGGCTTCCGGATCGCCCGCGTCGCGACGTAGGAGGTGATGCGCATGATGGGGGCCAGCGTGGCGCGGCTGGCGTCGGCTTCGCGGGCCTTGTCCTCGTCGGCGCAGAGGTGCATGGCGAGCGCGAGGCCGGCGGTGGCGCAGCGAGGCAGCACCCGTCCAGCAGGCGGGACAGCAAGGGCAGCGCGGGGGCGTGCTGCGGCGTGGTGTGTGTCGTCGTCATGGGGATGGACAGGGTGTAGGTGTGGAGCATCGGCGTCAGGGGCGCGTGGCGGCCGTGTGTGTGTCGCGCCCGCCGTGCAGCGGAAAGCGCAGCGTGAGGCAGTCGCCGCCCAGCGGCGAGGGCGCGGTGTAGATGCGCGCGCCGTGCCGCTCGGCGATCGCGCGGCACTGCAGCACGCGGGGCCGGGCGGCGGGGCCGGTGGCCGTCGAAGG
>NZ_MOWM01000331.1 GCF_016082275.1 Variovorax sp. E3 | reverse complement strand
GAAGACGCCGGCCTCGAAACCGCGCAGGCCGTGCTCGAGGAGTGCGCCCGTTTCAACCAGGACGTGATCGCGCCCCTGAACATCGACGGCGACCGCAACCCCTCGTCGTTCAAGGACGCGTGGTCACCACCACGCCGGGCTTCAAGGACGCCTTCGCGCAGTACGTGTCGGGCGGTTGGCAGGGCCTGCAGCATCCGTCGGACTTCGGCGGCCAGGGCCTGCCCAAGACCATCGGCGCGCCTGCGGCGAGATGCTGAACTCGGCCAACATGAGCTTCGCGCTGTGCCCGCTGCTGAGCGACGGCGCCATCGAGGCGCTGCTCACGGCCGGCTCCGACGAGCTGAAGCGGTGTACCTCGAAAAACTCGTGAGCGGCCAGTGGACCGGCACGATGAACCTCACCGAGCCGCAGGCCGGCAGCGACCTGGCCATGGTGCGCAGCCGCGCCGAGCCGCAGCCCGACGGCACCTACAAGGTGTTCGGCACCAAGATCTTCATCACCTACGGTGAGCACGACATGGCCGAGAACATCGTGCACCTCGTGCTGGCCCGCGTGAGCGGCGCGCCCGAAGGCGTGAAGGGCATCAGCCTGTTCGTGGTGCCCAAGTTCATGGTCGGCAAGGACGGCGCACTGGGCGCGCGCAACGACGTGCACTGCGTGAGCATCGAGCACAAGATGGGCATCAAGGCATCGCCCACCGCCGTGCTGCAGTACGGCGACCACGGCGGCGCCGTGGGCTACCTCGTGGGCCAGGAGAACCGCGGCCTCGAGTACATGTTCATCATGATGAACTCGGCGCGCTACGCCGTGGGCATGCAGGGCATCGCGATTGCCGAGCGCGCCTACCAGCACGCCGTGGCCTACGCGAAAGACCGCGTGCAGAGCCGCCCGGTCGACGGCTCCATCAACGCCAGCGCGCCCATCATTCACCACCCAGATGTGAAGCGCATGCTGATGACAATGCGCGCCTACACCGAAGGCTGCCGCGCCATGGCCAGCGTGGCCGCCGCCGCCTACGACGCCGCGCACCACCACCCCGATGCCGACGCGCGCAAGCAGAACCAGGCCTTCTACGAATTCATGGTGCCGCTGGTCAAGGGCTACAGTACCGAGATGAGCCTGGAAGTGACCTCTCTGGGCGTGCAGGTGCATGGCGGCATGGGCTTCATCGAGGAGACCGGCGCGGCGCAGTACTACCGCGACGCGAAGATCCTCACGATCTACGAAGGCACCACCGCCATCCAGGCCAACGACCTCGTGGGCCGCAAGACCGCGCGCGACGGCGGCCAGA
>NZ_MOWM01000330.1 GCF_016082275.1 Variovorax sp. E3 | reverse complement strand
GGTCGGCGAAGGGGTCGTCGCTGGACGGCGCCGCTGGCGCGGGCGCGCCCGGCAGCCCGCCCATGAGGGTGTCGGGAATCGCCAACGCGGGGGGCGGCGCGGCCGACGCCAGGTGCACGCTGAGCTCGAAGCCCCCGACCACCAGCCGCGCGCCGTCGCTCAGCATGGCCTCCTTGCCCGAGCCCAGCGACACGCCGTTGCACTGCATGGCGTTGCTGCCCCGGTCGATGACGAAGTACTGCCCGTCGCGGCACAGCACCTGCGCATGCACGCGCGAGACCGTGCGCTCCGGATCGCTGAGCACCAGCGTGTTGGTGTCGGCGCGCCCGATGGTGCCGCCCTGCGGACCGAAGTCCGCCGATGCGGCACCGGCGGCCGGCGCCCCCTGTCGGCTGACAACGGCAATTCGAATCATGAGCCAGCTCCCGGGCGTTGCCCGAACACGTTCTGCCCCCGCGGGTGGGGCTTGCGGGAAGTATTCATTTCGTCACCGGGCTTGGCAATCCCGCCTTTGGATGTATATCGCCGCGCTCAGGGCGCCAGCAGCAGCACGTTGGTCTGGCTCGGCGCCACGCGCACGCCGGGGCAGTTGGTGCTGTTCTGCAGGCTCGAGCTGCTCAGGCGCGTGGCGGGCATGCCGTTGAGCAGCACGGTGAAGGCGCCGGTGAGGTGCCGGCTCGGTCCCATCACGGTGCCCGACGCCACGCCCAGCAGCACGCCGGCGTTGTCGCCGTTGGTCATGGGAATGGTGGTCCCGAGGTTGTGGGCCGGCCCGGCCATGATGAGGATGGTCGGGCAGTTGGGAATGGCCGTCGCCCCCATGGCGATGTTGGGGTACGGCACCGGAATGGGCGACGGCGCGGCGGGCGTCATGCACACGTCCGGAAAGCCGGTGTCGGTGCCCATCATCTGGCAGTTGGCGAACATGGTGCGCGCCTCAGCCGAAGTGGATCTGCGCGCCGCGCGTCTTCACCAGCTTGCTGCCGTTGGCCAGCACGTGCTCGGCCTGCATGCGCAGCAGCTGCTCGGCCTCGCACTCGATGTGCGTCGCCCTGACGCGGTCCATGCCCTGCGTCGTGCGCTGGTACTGGCGGCTGAAGTGCGTCACGCGGTCCATGACGCTGGACAGCACCGAGCCCACGACCTTCACCGTGGTGGCCACGGCGCGCAGCTGGCGGCCGATGAGCTCGGCCACCCCGACCGTCAGCACGGCGTGCTCCGCGGCCACGTCGAGCCGCTCGCTGCGCAGGCTCAGGGTGGTGGCGGCGATTTCCAGCGCGCCGTCGCAACGCAGCACGGCCGGCGTGCCGGCGGCCGCGCGCGCCAGCACCGCGAGCACCCAGACCTCGCGCGGGCCCG
>NZ_MOWM01000329.1 GCF_016082275.1 Variovorax sp. E3 | reverse complement strand
GGCCGGCCGGCGTCGGCGCCAGCAGGGCCGAGGTCGCGCGAAAAAAAGCCCCGCGGCGTCGCTGCTGGTCGCGGGCGCGACGCCGGCCGCGAGCGCGTCCCTCTGCTGCTTCGCCTGCTGCACCGGGTTGACGACGACGGGCACGTCCGGGAACGCGGCCTTCACGCGCGCGGCCATCTGCCGCTTGAGCGCCTGGCCTTCAGCAGCAAGTTGGTTCGCGTAGACGTTCAAGCCGGTCAGCCACACGGCCAGCGCCACGGCCGCCCAACCGACAGCGGCCCGACCAGCGCGGCGCCCGCGCCACCCCCGGCCGCTTCACCGCCCGCCAGCGACCAGCCCCAGCCCTCGCCCGACCAGCGCTGGCCGGCTTCGTCATCACCGAGCCATTGCACCTCGCCCGCCGGTTCGGCCGCGCCTTCCGGCAGCCATTGCGCGAAGCCCTGGTTCTTGCCGGTGCGAACGACCCGCCATTCATCGATGCGGCAGCCCACGCCGCCCTCGGCCGGATGCGGCAGGAACGCGCAAGGCAACTGCAGTTCGCGCACCGCAAGCCCGTGCCGGCGCAGCAGCGCCAGCCACCCGTTCATCACGCCGCGCGCGATCCACGCCGCGGGCACGGTGCCGTCGGCCGCGCGCGGCCCGAAGCCGGTCGCGAGCTTTTCCAGCGGCTGCAGCGCGCAAGGCTCGACGGCGCCCTGCACGGCCGCGCGCAAGCGCGCCCCCGACAACGGCGGAAGCGTGAACGCGGCCATCGGCACATCGCCCGGGTGCAGGCAGACCTCGGCGCGCTTCGCACCGAACTTTGCCGCCAGGCCTTCGAGCGCGTGCGTGCCGCCGTCGTGCCACGTCCCGTCGGCCTGCCGGTAGCCGAAGCGCACCGGCACATCGGCCGCGCCCTCGCCCGGCCAGGGCGGCAGCATCAGGCGCAGCAGGTCGACCTTCACACGCCCTCCCGCAGCCACACCACGCGCGGCAGCGAGGCCTTGTCGTCGTGCAGCAAGGCGTTCTGCACGAACTGCGTGCGCGGCGTGCTGAGCACGCTCGCCACGCGAAACCAGTTGCTCGTGACGCCCATGCGCACCTCCTCCACGGCCAGTTCGGGCATGCGCAGCCGGTTCGCGAAGTCGCCCCGGTTGATGAACCACTGGCCCCGGTCGCGTGCGTTGAGCAAGGCACGGGCACGGTCCAGCGACAGCCCGGCCACGCCGGCCGCCACGGTCTCGGGGCGCGCGGTGTTGGCGTTGAGCCAGGTGCGCTCGGGCAGCACAGTCACGAAGGGCACAAGCCGCGCGAGCACGCCGGCGTCCACGCCAGGCACGGCCAGCAGGTCGTCGAGCGCGCGCAGGCGCGGCGCCTGCGCG
>NZ_MOWM01000328.1 GCF_016082275.1 Variovorax sp. E3 | reverse complement strand
TCAGATGGTATGGGCGCCCCCTCCCGCTGCTGCTTGCACCGCACTGCGGGTAGTGCCAGATTGACGATCCCACCGTCGACATCGAAATGGAGACCATCATGGAACGTACCGTCATTGCCATCGACATTGCCAAGAAGGTGTTTCAGCTGCACTGGATCGACATGGATACCGGTTGCATCGAGCGCTTGCAGTTGAAGCGCGCGAGGATGCTGGAGTGGTTTGCCAATCACGCTGCTGCGCTGGTCGTCATGGAAGCTTGCGGCGGCGCACACGACTGGGGTCGAGCTCTGATTGGATTGGGCCATGAGGTACGACTCGTCTCACCCAGGAAGGTGCGTCCGTTCGTGCAGCGGAACAAGACCGATGCCGCGGATGCGCAAGCGATCTGGACGGCGTGCCAGCAGCCCGGCATGCGCTTCGTTCCCGTCAAGACCGAGGCCCAGCAGATCGTGCTGTCGCTGCACCGGCTGCGCGCGCAACTCATGAAGAGCCGCATCATGCAGACGAACGAACTTCGGGGGCTGCTCTATGAGTTCGGCATCGTGCTACCGGAAGGTCACGCGGCATTGCTCAAGGCATTGCCTGACGCCATGTGCGATGCGAAGACCCGGCTGCCAGCGATGCTCATGGATAGCCTGGATGAGCAGCTCGTGCGAGTCCGGCAACTGCAGGCCGACATCGGCCTGATCGAGCGACGGCTCTCGCAGCAGATGCGGGAAATACCAGCCTGCAAGGCTGTCGCCGAAATCCCCGGCATTGGTCTTCTCACAGCCACGGCCGTCGTCGCCAGCATGGGCACGCCGACAGCGTTCAAAGACGCCCGGGAGTTTGCTGCATGGATCGGATTGGTCCCTCGCCAGACCGGTACCGGTGGCCGGGTGCGGCAGTTGGGCATCAGCAAGCGAGGCGATGCTTACCTACGAACGTTGTTAATGCACGGTGCTCGAGCCGTCGTGATCAGATCCAAGGATGGCCCGACATGGCCGTGGTTGACCGCCTTGTTGCAGCGCCGACCGTACAGCGTGGCTGTCGCCGCGGTGGCGAACAAGCTGGCACGAACGATCTGGGCGGTGCTGGCACGCGGTCAAGCCTGGCACCCCGAGGCGTGGCAGACCACGCACTGACGACGAAGAGAACGATGCAACCAGTTTGAAGGAGAGCAAGCGACCACGCGTGTGATGGGACAGACGGGTCAGACCGGGACGGGGACACTCCGATAGGGAACAAGAGCGCCAAGCTCGATGTTCAGATGGGAATCCCGTCAGCGAAAACCATCAGGGCCAGCGGGCATATCCGCCTGCACAACAGGCCGGATATAAGACTGCAGTCCTGCCTCCTGAATCTTCACACAGCGAGTTCTTGTAATCCCGGGGCGCCCATATAAGA
>NZ_MOWM01000327.1 GCF_016082275.1 Variovorax sp. E3 | reverse complement strand
CGACAACGTGGCCATCGTCGCGAACGACGGCGGCCTGAAGGCCGGCGCCGAGTTCGCCGACGGCCTGCGGCTGGTGGACAACGTGCCGCAAGGCCACAAGGTGGCGCTGGCCGACCTGGCCGAGGGTGACGCCATCGTTCGCTACAACGTGGTGATCGGCTACGCGCAGAAGGCCTTGCCGCGCGGCAGCTGGGTGCACGAGCGGGTGATGCGCATGCCGGTGGCGCCCGGGCTCGACGGCCTGCCCATTGCCACCGTCAAGCCCCCTGCCCTGCCGCCGCTGGAGGGCTACACCTTCGAGGGCTACCGCAACGCCGACGGCTCGGTGGGTTCGCGCAACATCCTGGCCATCACCGAGACCGTGCAATGCGTGGCGGGCGTGATCGACTTCGCGGTGCAGCGCATCAAGGCCGAGCTGCTGCCCAAGTACCCGAACGTCGACGACGTGGTGGCGCTGGCGCACGGCTACGGCTGCGGCGTGGCCATCGACGCGCCCGACGCCATCGTGCCGATCCGCACGCTGCGCAACATCAGCCTCAACCCGAACTTCGGCGGCGAGGTGATGGTGGTGAGCCTGGGCTGCGAGAAGCTGCAGCCCGAGCGGCTGCTGCCGCCGGGCAGCATTCCCATCGTCGACAAGCGCGGCGAGGCCCAGGGCGATGCCGGCCGAACTCGACGTGGTCTGCCTGCAGGACGACGAGCACATCGGCTTCATGTCGATGATCGATTCGGTCATGCGCCAGGCCGAGACGCACCTGGTGCGACTGAACGCCCGCCGCCGCGAGACCGTGCCCGCCAGCGAACTGGTGGTGGGCGTGCAGTGCGGCGGCAGCGACGCTTTCTCCGGCGTCACCGCCAACCCCGCCGTGGGCTTTTGCACCGATCTGCTGGTGCGCGCGGGCGCCACGGTGATGTTCTCCGAAGTGACCGAGGTGCGCGACGGCATCGACCAGCTCACCTCGCGCGCCTCGTCGCCCGAAGTGGCCGAGGCCATGATCCGCGAGATGGCGTGGTACGACGCCTACCTGGACAAGGGCCGCGTCGACCGCAGCGCCAACACCACGCCGGGCAACAAGAAGGGCGGGCTGTCGAACATCGTCGAGAAGGCGATGGGCTCGATCGTCAAGTCGGGCTCGGCGCCGATCAGCGGCGTGCTCGCGCCCGGAGAAAAGGTCGCGCAGAAGGGCCTGATCTACGCGGCCACGCCGGCCAGCGACTTCATCTGCGGCACGCTGCAGCTGGCCGCCGGCATCAACCTGCACGTGTTCACCACCGGCCGCGGCACGCCCTACGGGCTGGCCGAGGTGCCGGTGATCAAGGTCGCGACGCGCAGCGACCTGGCGCGCCGCTGGCACGACCTGATGGACGTGAACGCGGGCCGCATCGCCGACGGCCAGGCCAGCATCGAGGACGTGGGCTGGGAGCTGTTCCGCCTGATGCTCGACGTGGCCAGCGGCCGCAAGAAGACCTGGGCCGAGCACTGGAAGCTGCA
>NZ_MOWM01000326.1 GCF_016082275.1 Variovorax sp. E3 | reverse complement strand
GATCACCACCAGGTCGCAGGCGGTGGCGCTCGCGGCGGCCAGGTCGCGTGCGCGCTGCGCGGGGTTCAGCCAGGTGGCGTCGCCCGCGTCGCCGGACGCGGCGCGGGGCGCCTGGGAGGAGGTCGAATCTGTCATCGCAATGGTGTTCGAGCTCCCCGCCTCAGCAGGGGTTGGCGAAGGCCTCGCCCTGCACGTAGCGGCGCACTTCCTCGGCGCACAGCGCGGCGGCGTACTTGACGGTCTTGATCGACGCGCCGGCGATGTGCGGCGTGAGCGTCACGTTCGGGTGCCGCAGCAGCGGGTCGGCCGGGTCGCAGGGCTCGACGCCGAAGGTCTCCAGCCCGGCGCCGCGCAGCTTGCCGCTTTGCAGCGCGGCGTACAGGTCGGCGTAGTCGACCATCGGGCCGCGCGCGGTGTTGATGAAATAGGCGCCGTCCTTCATCTGCGCGAAGGCCGCCGCGTTCATGAAGCCGGTGGTCTCGGGCGTGACGCGCGAATGCAGCGACACCACGTCGGCCTCCCGCAGCAGCGTGGCCAGGTCGACCTGCGCAACGCCGGCTTCGCGGTCGGCGTCGTCGAGCGCCACGTAGGGGTCGCTCACCAGGATGCGGCAGCCGAAGGGCCGCAGCAGCTTGGTGAGGCGGCTGCCGATGTGGCCGTAGCCGATCAGCCCCACGGTCTGGTTGCACAGCTCTTCGCCGGTGCGGTCGGCGCGGTAGAGGTCGCCGCGCCACTCGCCCTTCATGAGCGCCACGTGGCCCTGCGTGATGAGCCGCGTCTGCGCCAGCATCATGCCGACGGTGAACTCCGCCACCGCGCTCGCGTTGCGCCCCGGCGCGTTGACCACCTGCACGCCGCGCGCGCGCGCCGCCTGCATGTCGATGTTGACCGGCCCGCCGCGCGACACCGCCACCAGCCGCAGCTGCGGGCAATGCGCGAGCATGCCGCCGGTGAGCGGCGCGAGGTGGTCGATCAGCACTTCGGCGTCGCCGATGAAGGCGGCCATGTCGTCGGGCGCGCCCAGGTATTCCTTCAGGCCCTTGAGCTGCGGGTCGGCCGCCTCGGCGCTGTAGCCGTGCGCCATCGGCGTGTCGGGCCAGTCGAGCTCCAGCGTGCGGATGTCCAGCGCCGTGTCTTGCGGCAGTGCGGACCGCAGCGCCTCGACGAAGTAGCGCGCCTTCATGAAATGGTCGCCGATGACGGCCACTTTGAGTTCTCTCATGCGAGTGTTTCTTTCATTGCCACGGGGGCGTTGGATGGGGATGCGCGCTGCGCCGACGCGGCGCTGGCGCGCACCTCGCCCAGCGCGGCCCAGAGCGGGCGGTTGCGCGTCGCGCCCTGCTGGTAGAGCGGAAAGAGCTTGTCGTACAGCGCCGCCTGCGCGCTGTCGGGCGCGGTGACGCGGGTGTCGAGAAAGGCGTCGACCCAGGCGGGCAGGGCGGCGCGCACGCTGTCGTGCTGGCCCAGCGCCACGGCGGCCACGATGGCGGCGCCGGCCGCGCCGCATTCCTCGCGGTGGCTCACGCGCACCGGC
>NZ_MOWM01000325.1 GCF_016082275.1 Variovorax sp. E3 | reverse complement strand
CCACGTCGTCGTAGCCCGCGGGCGAGCCGGGGCGCCAGACGGCTTGGCCGGCCTGCGCGAGCAGCGGCGCCATCTGCTCGCCGCCGGTGTCGCGCCAGCCCAGCCCGCGCAGCGACGACACGGCCCACTCCCACGGCGTCTTGAACTTGGGCGGCGGCGCGTTCCAGGCTTCGCTGGATTCGATCAGCGCGCGGTACACCGTCGGCAGGTCGCCGCCGCTGCGCTGGAACGCGTTCGACAGCCGCGCCACCACCGCTTCGGGCGGTGTGTCGCCGACGAAGTGCCGCGCCAGCTTCTGCGCGATGTGGCGCGCGGTGGCCGGCTGCACGGCCAGGTGGTGCAGCACGGCGGCAGCCTGCGCCTCGCCGGCCTGCTCGTAGCGCTGCCCCAGCACCTGGCGCGCGCCGGGCTCGTGCATGGCCGGCCGAAAGACGAAGGCGCCGGGCGTGCCACCGCCCTTGCGCGGCACGCCGGGCACGCCCGTGACGCTCCAGCCCGTGAGCGCGCGCGCGAACTCGGTCACGTCCTGCTGGTCGTAGCCGGCGCGCACGCCCAGCGTGTGCAACTCCATGATCTCGCGCGCCAGGTTCTCGTTCAGGCCCCGGGGCCGCGCCGCGCGCATCGCGGCTTCGCTGTCGGCGCCCATGGAGCGCGCCTGGTCGAGAAACAGCAGCATTGCCGGATGGCGCTCCACCGCCAGCAGCATGTCCTCGAAACGGCCGAAGACGTGCGGGCGGATCGCCTCGGCCTCGAAGGCGCCCGCGAGCACGCCCAGGGGCATCTTGTCGACCGACACGGCGAAGTGGTTCGACCAGAAATGCACCAGCCGCTCGGCCATGGGCGCGGGCGTGACCAGCGCGGCCTGCACGCGCGCATTCACCGCCGCGCGGTAGGTGTCCTGCACCTGCCCGCGCAGTTTCTTGCGCAGGTCTTGCGCGTTGCTCGCGCCGGCCTGGCGCACTTCTTTCTGGGCGTCGACGTAGCGTCGATCAGCGTGGCGCTCGACGGCAGCGCGGACCACGCGGGCGGCGCCGGTTCGTAGCGCGCGAACTGCTCGAGCAGCCAGCGGCGCGGATCGCCCGTGGGCAAGGGCTCGTCGGGGCGTGCGCCGAGGCCGAAGCGGTTCACCGCGACGGCGACCTGGGACATCTCTGATGCGGCCATGCAGTCTTCTCCGTTGTGAGAGGCGGGGCGCGTGCTCGCCCCCTGTGCCTGTTGAACGGTGCCGGCGCCAAAACCCGTCGCGGGTGGGCCGGCCGCCTATGGTTTTTTCGGCTTGGGCGTGGCGGTCGACGGCGCCAGGGGGCTGCGGGTCAGGCCGCGCGCCAGCGTCTCGCGGTCTTCGGGCGACAGGCTCTCGGCGAAGTCGACCACGCTGGCCTCGATGCGCGCGCGCACCGCGATGTCGGCGCTGCGCGTGGCGGCCAGCGCGGCGGCCAGCGCGTCGCGGTCGAAGGTGGGCGCGGCAATCTGCCGCAGCACTTCCTTGCGGCCCGCCTGCGCGGCCTGGATCGACGGTGCGACCTCGCGCCGCGCGACGCGCACGCCGGCCAGGAAGGTGCGCCGCTGCTCGGCGCTCAGGCCGTCGGCGGCAAAGCGCAGGC
>NZ_MOWM01000324.1 GCF_016082275.1 Variovorax sp. E3 | reverse complement strand
TTTTGCTGGGTCGCTGAAGACGTGGTTGTTGATGCTGTGGTTGGCGCTGACGTAGAACAGGTCGTTCAGGCCGAAGGGGTTGTCCAAGGACAGGGTCGCGCCGGCCTGGTAGCGGCCTGTGGCTTTGGTGCCGCTGTCGTCGAGGCTGAGGGTGACGCGCCACTTCTTGGACTGGACGTACTTGACGACGAGGTCGCTGTCGCCGGGGCGGGCGTGGGGGCTGTCGAGGGTTCGATCTGGATGTCAGCCTCGACGGTCGGGGCACGCTTGAGGTTCTCGAGGCCTTGCTCGATGTCGCGCAGGTTCAGGAGATCGCCGGGGCGTGCGGGAATGGCTGTGGCGAGCAAGGAGGCACTTCCAAACAGTGTCGATGACGAATCAGCGGTCGTGCGGATGGCTGCGATGCGGCCGGGCACCAAGGAGAGTGTCAGTGTGCCGCTCGACAAATCCTGCGGCGCGGCAAGCACGCGGGTGGTGACAAAGCCGCGAGCAATCACGGCTTGCTGAGCGCGAGCGAGGACGACGTTGACGCCGGCCGTGCCGAGGCAGCGGCCAACGGGCGAATCACTGCCCTCAGGACCAGACAGATCGGCAACGGCCCACTGGAAGAGTTCGGAGTGCTCGCCGACCAATCGCACACTGTCGATGCGAAAGCAGGGCGACTCCGATTCGGGGAGGCGTTGCGCGGGGACTGGCGGTGCGGCTTGTGAGCGCTGGTCGACGACGCGCTCGTTCTGCTCGCGCAATGCGCGTTCGCGCTCTTGCTGCCGCTGCTGCTCGACGAAGGATTGCGGCGCAGTGGATGACTGCTGAGCCACGGCCAGCAACGGACCGGCTGCCATAGCGGCCGCCAACAGTTTGTGCTTCACTGAACTCCCTATTTTTCAATCTATAAATCTATCGATTGGAGTTTCCCAAACACATCCAAATGAGATTTTCAATCTCTCTTTTCCAGAAAGACGCTCGGCATTGACTGAACCGGCTCGGGGTCTCGAATCCAAACATCATTAATATCCCCCTCCATATAGACCCAGCGATTCCAATTACTAATTAACCAGTCGCGCCTCAATCCATTTCCATTCCCATCGCCAGACTCCAACGGAAAGGTTGCATTAATTCTTCCAGCCTTGTGCCCGGAGATGCAAATCAATCCGCAAGCGGCATCTTTAAATGCTGCTCCAGCATAAAAAACCATCAAGTCAACTATATCCTCTCGATACCAATTTTCTCTATTTTTCTCCACCGAAGGCACCCGTAGCACGGCGCCGCATTTAACATATTCATTCGAATAATCATTCAGTTTTTTCCAGAATTCCATTATTTCATCCTCAAATCGTGCCCGCCAGTGCGATCAATTGAATTAGGAACAGGCTCTCCATTGATTTTAAACTCACCTTGATGGGTACCTTTCGCATTTGTTTTCTCGAATGCGCCATGCTGTGTATCTTGAGCCCACAACACCTGTGAATCATTTGGGTCTCTATATACTACTCGACCATTTAATCTTGTAAGCGCCTTATCCTCTGTCCAGCCATTTACCGAGGCAACATTTCGTAGCGTCTCTTGCTTATATCCCAGCTTTTCCGATGGTGGCATTCCGGGACCATTTACCTT
>NZ_MOWM01000323.1 GCF_016082275.1 Variovorax sp. E3 | reverse complement strand
CAGTCTGTGTAAATAGTCTGCCGGCCGCTTAGATCGAGATGCCCCGCAAGAGCGGGGCATTTTTCTTTGGGTCGAGCGAATGCAAGAAGGGCCTCAGCCCTGCAGCGCCCGGAGCATCCAGGGCGCGCCTTTCATGTTGAACACTCGCTTGAGGTTGTAGGCCATCACGGCGAGGCTGAACTCTGCGCGCGCTCCGCTCGTGTGCCTCATCAGCAGCCGGGCATTGCCCAGGATCAGATACTTGATGCTGGCGAAGGGGTGCTCCACCGTCTGGCGCCTGAGCGCCATCATCCAGGGCTTGGCGGCCAGCCTGCTCGCATTGGCCTGAAGCGCCTTTTCGTACAGGTGGCGCGTCACGAAGCGTTGCTTGGCCGTGGTGCATTCAGGTTTGCGTGCACAGTCTGCGCAGTCACTTGGCTGCGCCGCATAGATCACCACCTTGGCCTTGCGCGAGAGTTGCTTGCGCTTGAGTGTCTTGCCCGCCGGGCAGGTGAAGCTGTCGCTGGCCGCTTCGTAGGTGAAGGCGCTGCGCGCGTACAGGCTGCCGTCGCCCTGGTTGTTCACCGAGCGGTTAACCGCCACGTAGCTGGTAGTGCCCTTGGCATCCAAGGCCGCAAGCTGCTCCCCATTGGCGTAGCCCGCATCGGCCACCACCGTACACGGCTGCTGCAGCACCCGGCTGGCTGCCTCGGCCATGGGCTGCAACTGGCGCTGGTCGCTCACCTCGCAGACCACCTCGTGCGTCACGATCAGGTGGCTTTGCGTCTCCACCGCCGTCTGCAGGTTGTAGCCCGGCTGGCTGTTCAGGCTGCGCATCGGGCGTGCCTCGGGCTCGCCGCTGACGATGGTGCTGGCACCGCTGCGCAGCAGTTGCTGGGCCTGGTTGGCGATGGCGCGACCCTGGGCCTTCAGTCGCTCCAGTGCTGCGCGCACTTCATCGGGCGAGCCCGGCCCATCGCCGGGACCGTCCGACTCATCGCCTTCTTGAGAGTCATGGCTGTCCAGCAGCCGTAGATAGGCCGCGATCTCCTGGGCGTTGCGCTGCGCCTGGGCGGCCAGTTCTCGCTGGCCCACCACCGCCTTGCGCGAGGCCACCGCCTGCACCTTCGTGCCGTCGATGGCCACCGTGGTGCCTTGGATCAGTCGGCTGGCGCGCGCGAACTGCACGAAGGCCGCGCAACTGGCCACCAGCGCGGCCGTGTTCTGGCGCCTGAACTCGGCAATCGTCTTGTGATCCGGTGCCAGGCGCCCCAGCAACCACATGCACTCCACGTTGCGGTGGCACTCGCGCTCCAGCGCCCGCGAGGAGCGGATCGCGCTCAGGTAGCCCCAGATGTACAGCCGCAACAGATCGCCCGGATCGTAGGGCGGTCTTCCCAATCGCTGCGCATGGGCCTTGGCAAAGCCCAGCACCTTCAGGTCCAGCGCCTGTACCCAGGCATCCACCACCCGCACCAGCGCGTCCTGCCCCACCAGTTCGTCCAGCATCAGCGGAAACAGCGTCGCCTGTCCACGATCCTGCCCGTGTCGATGTCCCATTGGCCAGCCCCCAATGAAAAATGCCCCTCAGGCAACGCCTGAAGGGCATATCTCGCGGACTCAACGCAGACTATTTACACAGACTG
>NZ_MOWM01000322.1 GCF_016082275.1 Variovorax sp. E3 | reverse complement strand
ATTGTGTTGAGAAAATCGTGTAGGCCCCGAGTAGTAATGTCCGTTTTCTCCCAAGTAGAAATGTCGCATCGTGGCGCCCCCGCTGTGTGGGATTCGAGGTGGCGCGATGGCCCAGGCAAGTGCGACGATCACTATGACGATGCGCGAAGTCGACCGCATCAAAACGATGCAGGCATTGGTGGATCGCATGCTGCGACCCGCGCAGGCCGCGGCGCGCCTGGGGCTCACGGTGCGCCAGGTAGCGCGGCTGGCGCAGCGCTACCGTGATGATGGCCCTGAAGGCTTGGTCTCGCGCAAACGCGGCAAACCCAGCAACAACCAGCTGAGCGCCGGCGTGGCAGATCGGGCGCTGAGGATCGTGCGCGAGCGCTATGCTGACTTCGGCCCAACGCTGGCAGCAGAGAAGCTCGCGGAACTGCACGGCCTGAAGATTGGCGTTGAGACCTTACGCGGGCTCATGACAGCCGCAGGTCTCTGGACGCCCCGCAAGCAGCGCGCCCCCAAGATCCATCAACCAAGGAATCGCCGTTCGTGCTTGGGCGAGCTGATCCAGATCGACGGCAGCGACCACGCCTGGTTCGAGGATCGCGCGCCGAAATGCACGCTGCTTGTGTTCATCGACGATGCCACCAGCCGGTTGATGCAGCTGCACTTCGTGCCGACCGAATCGTCGTTTGCGTACTTCGAGGCGACCCGAGGCTATATCGAGCAGCACGGCAAGCCTGTGGCGTTCTACAGCGACAAGGCGAGCATCTTCCGCGCGGTGCAGACCTCGACCGACTTCGGCCGCGGCGCCACGCAATACGGTCGTGCGCTGTTCGAGCTGAACATCGACATCATGTGCGCCAACACCAGTCAGGCCAAGGGTCGTGTCGAGCGTGCCAACCTGACGCTGCAGGACCGGCTGGTCAAGGAATTGCGCCTGCGCGGGATCAACACGCGCGATGCGGCAAACGCCTTTGCGCCGCGCTTCATGGCGGACTTCAATGCGCGGTTTGCGAAGCCGGCCAGGCGGGACTTCGATGCCCATCGGCCTGTGCGAGCCGACGAGGATCTCGATCTGATCTTCACCTGGCGGCTGCAGCGCAAGGTGTCACTCTCACTGACGCTGCAGCACGACCGCGTGATCTACTTGCTCAAGGACACGCCGGCCAACCGCAAGCTGATCCATCGCTACATCGATGTCTACGAGTATCCGGACGGCCGCATCGAACTGCGCGCGGACGGCGTCAGTCTGGCCTATGAGCGCTACGACAGACTACCGCAGGTGGACGCGGCTGCCATCGTGGAGAACAAGCGTTTGGGCCATGCACTGCAGGCTGCCCTGGTGATCCAGAGCCAGCGCGACGATCGCAGGAAGTCCAGCACGCCCTCGCGCACGAATCAGGGGCAGGCGCCCTACCCTCGCAAGGCTCTGCCGGGCGCCAAGCGCTCGAGGCAGTTCACATCCGAAGACCTCGAACTGGCCGTGATGAGCGTCTGCAAGCCACCCGCGCCGCCCCATCGGGCAGCGCTGAAATGACGATCGTGATGCCTTCGGCGGCAAGCCTGTGCAGGTGCACAAGCAAGGCAGTCACTGCGTTTGCTGGAGACCTTCAAGAAAGAACAAATGCGACATTTCTATTTAGCCAGAGATGCGACTTCTGAACTTGGCCTTGAC
>NZ_MOWM01000321.1 GCF_016082275.1 Variovorax sp. E3 | reverse complement strand
CGCGACGGCGGCGCGCCGGGTGCCGAAGAGCGCCGCGCATTGCAGGCCCGCGCCACCGAACAGGGCCTGGCCGCAACGGCCGGCGCGGAAGGGCTGCGCGTGACGGTGGCGGCCGGTGCCCCCGCCGCCGAGAACGCCTCGGTGAAAAAGAAGGCCACGCCATGAAGCCCGAACGCCTGCGCCCGGCGCGGCAGTGGCTGCGGGAAGGCACCACCCGATGGCAGGCCCTGTCGGCGCGCGACCGACTGGCGGTCGGCGCCGCCGTGCTCGTGATGATGCTGGCCCTGCTGTGGCTCGCCGCCACCAAGCCGGCACTGGAAACGATTGCCCACTGGCAGCGCGACCTGCCCAGGCTGCGCGCCCAGTCCCACGAACTCGACCAGGTGCTGGCCGGCGTTCCAGCGGCGCGCGCGACCGGTGCGGGCGGCCCCAGCGAATCGCCGCAAGCGGCGCTGGACCGCGCGGACCTGCAGGGCGTCTACCGCATCGAACTCATCGTGTCCGACGCGCCGCCGGGCCCCGGCAAGGCCCCGCCCGCGAAGGCCTGGCGAATCGCGTTCGAGCAGCCCGCGCCGGCCGCCAAGGTGTTTGCGTGGCTGCTGGTGGTTGCCGCCCGCCCCGACCTCGAAGTGACCGGCGTCGTGCTCGACCGCACGGACCGAAACGACCCGCAAGCCAGCGTGCGCGGCGTGGTGGAACTGCAGTCCACCCAACTCTACAAGGATGGCCCGTGAGACGAGATCGACAAGGCGCGGCGATGCGCCGATGGACCGTGGCGTGCTGCGCCGCACTGGCCTGCATGGCAGCCGGCGCGGCGACGACGGCGCCCGCGCCCGCCACCCCGGCACCCCAGGCCGCCCGCGCCGGCAAGGACGACAAGGTGGTGCTCAACTTCGTCGATGCGGACATCACCTCGGTGGTCTCGGCGCTGGCCCGCTTCCTGGGCCGCAACTTCCTGTTCGATCCGCGCGTGAAGGGGCAGATCACGCTGGTGTCCGAAGGCGAGGTGCCGGCGGCCACCGCCTACGGCATGCTGGCCACGGCGCTGCGCATGCGCGGCTTCGCCATCGTCGACGTGGGCGAGGTGAGCCGCGTCGTGCCCGTGGCCGACGCCAAAATGCAGGGCGGCGCGGTCAACACGCGCAACCCCGGCGGCGGGCTGGCCACGCGCACCTTCCGGCTCAACTACGAGAACGCCGACGCCATGGTGCCGGTGCTCAAGCCGCTGATCGCGGCCGAGAACACCATCACCGCCTATCCGGCCAACAACACGCTGGTGGTGACCGACTACATCGACAACCTCGAGCGGCTGGCGCGCATCATCGAGAGCATCGACACGCCGACCTCGCTCGACTCGGAGGTCATCAAGCTGCGCAACGGCGTGGCGGTGGACATCGCCGGGCTGGCCACCGAGCTGCTCGAAGGCAGCGGCGAGAAGGGCCGGCGCGACATCGTGGTGCTGGCGACCCGCGCTCCAACAGCATCGTGATCCGCTCGAGCAGCCCGGGGCGCACGGCGCTGGCGCGCGAGCTCATCGCCAAGCTGGAGAATGTGCAGAGCGACCCCGGCAACCTGCACGTGGTGTACCTGCGCAATGCGCAGTCGGTGCACCTGGCGGGTGTGCTGCGCGGCCTGCTGACGGGCGAGTCGCCGGATGCGTCGGGCACTGGCAGCGGCTCGGTGCGCGCGGCGCTGGGGGCGGGCGGCATGCTGGGCGG
>NZ_MOWM01000320.1 GCF_016082275.1 Variovorax sp. E3 | reverse complement strand
CCTCACCCAGAGCGCAGCGCTTCATCGAGGCCTGCCCCCATCCCAACCTTCCCCCGGAAGGGGAAGGGGCAAGACAGAAGACCGGAGCCGCTGATGTCCTCCCTCCAAACCCTCGACATCGCCGCCCGCTCGGCCACCACCACGCCTTCCCCCGAGATCCGCCACCGCCCGCAGGTGCAGCAGGTGGCCAAGCTCATCGACGTGTCGACCTGCATCGGCTGCAAGGCCTGCCAGGTCGCGTGCATGCAGTGGAACGACCTGCGCGACGAGGTCGGCACCAACCACGGCACCTACGACAACCCGGTCGACCTCACTCCGTCTTCCTGGACGGTGATGAAGTTCTCCGAGGTCGAGCCCGAGGCCGGCAAGCTCGAGTGGCTGATCCGCAAGGACGGCTGCATGCATTGCGACGACCCCGGCTGCCTGAAGTCGTGCCCCTCGCCGGGCGCCATCGTCAAGTACGCCAACGGCATCGTCGACTTCATCAGCGAGCACTGCGTGGGCTGCGGCAACTGCGTCACCGGTTGCCCGTTCGACGTGCCGCGCATCAGCAAGGTCGACAACAAGGCCTACAAGTGCTCGCTGTGCTCCGACCGCGTGGGCGTGGGCCTGGAGCCGGCCTGCGTGAAGGCCTGCCCCACGGGCGCGCTGCACTTCGGCACCAAGGAAGACATGCACGAGTACGCGTCGGAGCGCATCGTCGACCTGAAGGAGCGCGGTTTTGCCAACGCCGGCGTGTACGACCCCGCGGGCGTGGGCGGCACGCACGTCATGTACGTGCTGCAGCACGCCGACCGGCCGGGCCTGTACGCCGACCTGCCCAAGGACCCGCACATCAGCCCGCTGGTGTCGCTTTGGAAGGGCGTTGCCAAGCCGCTGGCCATGGTGGCCATGATCGGCGCGGTGGTCGGCAGCTTCTTCCACTACATGAAGACCGGCCCCATCGAGCCCAAGGACGACCACCCCGATGCCGACCGCGACGGCCACCCCGACGACGTGGTGGTGATCGAGGAACCGCCCCGCGACGCAGCACCCCGAGCCTGAGGAGAACGCGATGACACGCTACTACCTTCGCCGCTACAGAGACGCCACGCGCATGAACCACTGGTTCGTGGCGATCATGTTCTTCGCGGCCGCGCTGTCGGGGCTGGCTTTCTTTCACCCCGCGCTCTTCTTCCTGAGCACGCTGTTCGGCGGCGGGCCGTGGACGCGCATCCTGCACCCCTTCATGGGCCTGTTGATGGTGCTGGGCTTCGTGTTCCTGTTCTTCACGATGTGGCGCGAGAACGTCTTCGACCGGGTCGACCGCGAATGGATCGCCAACGCGCCGAAGATGCTCAAGGGCGACAAGTCGAGCATGCCGCCGGTCGGCAAATACAACGCCGGGCAGAAGCTGGTGTTCTGGGCCTTCGGCATCAGCCTGCTGCTCTTGCTGGTCACCGGCTTCATGTTCTGGAGCCCGTGGTTCGTCGGGTTCTTCCCGATCCTCGTGCGGCGCATCGCGGTGGTGGTGCATGCAGTGTCTGCGGTGGTGCTGATCCTGTCGGTCATCACGCACATCTACGCGGCGATCTGGGTCAAGGGCACGATGCGCGCAATGACGCGCGGCACGGTCACCGAGGGGTGGGCCAAGCTCAACCATCCGCTGTGGCACCGGAAGATGACGCGCGGTGAGTAGCGCACCCGTCGTCTTTCTCCCTCCCCTCCCGGGGGAGGGTCGGGGTGGGGGCACGACGGCCTTGACCACTCAATGG
>NZ_MOWM01000319.1 GCF_016082275.1 Variovorax sp. E3 | reverse complement strand
GCAGGTGTGGGCGCAGGTGCTGGGGCTGGCCCAGGTGGGCCGGCACGACAACTTCTTCGAGCTCGGTGGTGACTCCATCCTCAGCCTGCAGATCGTTGCGCAGGCCCGGCGCGCCGGCTGGCAACTGACCCCGCGCCAGATGTTCGAGCGCCAGAGCATCGCCCAGCTCGCGGGCGTGGTGCAGGCGCTGGACCAGGCGTCGGCGGCGCAGGTGCGCGCTCCGGCCGAAGGCCAGGTGCCGCTGCTGCCGATCCAGGCCGAGTTCTTCGGCATGCAGATGGCGCAGCGCCACCACTGGAACCAGTCGGTGCTGCTGCAAAGCCGCCAGCCGCTGCAGGTGGGCGCGCTGCGCCAGGCCCTGGCCGTGCTGGTGCTCCACCACGACAGCCTGCGGCTGCGCTACAGGAACGAAGGACAAGGCACGTGGACCCAGCGCTACGAGCCCGTTGCCCAGGCGCAGCTGCAAGAGCTGCTGTGGGTGCGCCGCGCCAAGGACGACCACGAGATCGAAGCGCTGTGCGACGAAGCCCAGGGCAGCCTGGAGCTGACGCACGGCCCGCTGATGCGGGCCCTGGCCATCGAGGTGGCCGACGGCCGCTGGCTGCTGCTGCTGGCCGTGCACCACCTGGTGGTCGATGGCGTGTCCTGGCGCATCCTGCTCGAAGACCTGCAAAGCGCCTACCGCGAGAGCGTGGCGGGGCGGGCCTGCGCGCTGCCCGCGCGCAGCAGCAGCTACGGCGACTGGGCGCAGGCCCTGCAAGGCTACGCGCAGGCCCATGCCGGCGAGCTGGCCTACTGGCAGGCGCTGGGCCAGGCGCCCGCGTCGCTGCCGTGCGCCAACCCGCAGGGCAGCCGGCGCGCGAGCGAGCAGGCCAGCGTGAGCGTCACCCTGGACGCGGCGACCACCCAGCGCCTGCTCAAGGACGCGCCGGCGGCCTACCGCACCCAGGTCAACGACCTGCTGCTGACAGCGCTGGCGCGGGCCTGTGCGCCTGGAGCGGGCAGCCGAGCGTGCTCATCGACCTGGAGGGCCATGGGCGCGAAGACATCTTCGAGGGGCTGGACCTGAGCCGCACCGTGGGCTGGTTCACCAGCGTGTTCCCGGTGGCGCTGGCGCCGCAGGGCGAGCTCGGCGATGCGCTCAAGCGCGTCAAGGAGCAACTGCGCCAGGTGCCCCGCAAGGGCCTGGGCTACGGCGTGTTCCAGTACCTGGGGAGCCCGGCGCAGAGGCAGGCCATCGAGGCGTTGCCGCGCGCGCAGGCGGTCTTCAACTACCTGGGCCAGTTCGACGGCAGCTTCGACGAGCAGGCGCCGTGGCGCCCGGCGGCGCAGGGGGCGGACGGGCGATGGGCGGCGATGCGCCGCAGGCGCACGAGTTCGCGATCAATGCGCGGGTGTACGAGGGCGAGCTGAGCCTGGCGGTGAGCTACGGGCGCGAGCGCCATCGGGAGGCGGACGTGCGGGCGTGGACCCAGCGGCTGCGCGAGGAGCTGCAGGCGCTGGTGGCGCACTGCACGGGCGGTGCGGCGGGGGTGACGCCCTCGGACTTCGCGCTGGCCTCGCTGACGCAGGCGCAGCTGGATGCGCTGGCGCTGGATGCGACGCGGGTGCAGGACCTGTATCCGCTGTCGCCGATGCAGCAGGGCATGCTGTTCCACAGCGAGTACGACGGGGGCGGCACGGCCTATGTGACGCAGTTGCGCATCGACGTGCAGGGGCTGGAGGTGGAGCGCTTCAGGCGGGCATGGCAGCAGGTGGTGGAGCGCCATGACGTGCTGCGCACGGGCTTCCTCAGCAGCGCCCAACC
>NZ_MOWM01000318.1 GCF_016082275.1 Variovorax sp. E3 | reverse complement strand
GGGACGCCGAGAGCCCCCATCCCAACCTTCCCCCGGAAGGGGAAGGAGCAACGCGATGAAAGCGTTCGCCGCGCTGTATCGCGAGCTCGACGCGAGCACGTCGAGCCTTGCCAAGCAGTCCGCGCTGCAGCGCTACCTGCGCGAGGCCGACGCGGCCGATGCCGCATGGGCCGTGTACTTTCTCGCCGGCGGCAAGCCGCGCCAGCTCGTGCCGACCAAGTTGCTGCGCCTGCTCGCGCAGGAAGCCGCGGGCCTGCCCGAGTGGCTGTTCGACGAAAGCTACGACGCCGTCGGCGACCTCGCCGAGACCATCGCGCTGCTGCTGCCACCGCCCAGCGAAGTGCATGACCTGGGCCTCGCGGCCTGGGTCGAGCAGCACCTGCTGCCGTTGCGCGATGCGGCGAAGACCGCGCCCGACGCGCTGCCACAGCGCCTTCGCGCGCAATGGCGCCAGCTCGCGGCCGAAGAGCGGCTGGTGTATTTCAAGCTCATCACCGGTGCGTTCCGTGTCGGCGTGTCGAAGCTGCAGGTCACGCAGGCGCTCGCGGCCGTGGGCGGCATCGACGCCAAGCGCGTCGCGCAGCGGCTCATGGGCTACACGCACATCGCGCCCGGCCCCGGCCCGACGAGTACCGCGCGCTCATCGCACCCGAGTCGGGCGCCGAGCAGGTGCAGAAGACCAGCGGGCAGCCGTACCCCTTCTTTCTGGCGCATCCGTTCAACCTGCCGCTCGAACAGTTCGATGCCGTGCTGGGGCCGCCTTCCGACTGGATCGTCGAGTGGAAGTGGGACGGCATCCGCGCGCAACTCGTCAAGCGCGCGGGCACGGTATGGGTGTGGTCGCGCGGCGAAGAATTGGTGACCGATCGCTTCCCCGAACTCGCGGTGCTGGGCGAGGCGCTGCCCGACGGCACCGTGCTCGACGGCGAGATCGCGGTGTGGCGCAAGGACGAGACATCGCCCGAGGACGAAGGCAAGGTGCAGCCCTTCGCCGAGCTGCAGAAGCGCATCGGCCGCAAGGCCCTCGGCGCGAAACTGCTGCGCGACATTCCCGTGGTGCTGCTGGCCTACGACCTTCTCGAATGGGAGGGCCGCGACCTGCGCGCGCTGCCGCAGTCGCAGCGCCGCGTGCTGCTCGACGAACTGGTCACGCGCATGCGGCACCCTTCGCTGCTGCCGAGCCCGATGCTCACGGGCCCCGACTGGAACAACCTGGCACGGCAGCGCGAAGCCGCGCGCACCATGGGCGTCGAAGGAATGATGCTCAAGCGCCGCGACGCGCAGTACGGCGTGGGCCGCACCAAGGACGTCGGCGTGTGGTGGAAGTGGAAGATCGACCCGCTGAGCATCGACGCCGTGCTGATCTACGCGCAGCGCGGCCACGGCCGCCGCGCGAGCCTGTTCAGCGACTACACCTTCGCGGTGTGGGACGGCCCGCCCGGACAGGAAGACCGCAAGCTCGTGCCCTTCGCCAAGGCCTACTCGGGCCTCACCGATGCGGAGATGGCGCGGGTGGACGCGATCATCCGCAAGACCACTGTGGAGAGCTTCGGCCCCGTGAAGAGCGTGAAGCCGACGCTGGTGTTCGAGCTGGGCTTCGAGGGCATTGCGCGCAGCACGCGGCACAAGAGCGGCATCGCGGTGCGCTTTCCGCGCATGCTGCGGTGGCGGGAAGACAAGCCGGTGGGCGAAGCGGACACCTTGCAGACGCTGGCGGCGTTGTTGCCCGCATGACCACGCCGGAAGATCCCGAATTTCTCCCTCCCCTTCCGGGGGAGGGCAGGGGTGGGGGCAAGCGGCGTACCCGGAGCGAGCCGCAGCTTGATGAAGACCGCTTGC
>NZ_MOWM01000317.1 GCF_016082275.1 Variovorax sp. E3 | reverse complement strand
TTCGGATCCTTCAATGCAAGTGCACTCATTGCAAGGCCCTCACGCTTCTGTCTTGGTGAAGGTGGGCATCACGAACCCGTGGGTTTCCTGCCCCGCAACCGGGCCGGCCTTCCAGGTGTCGTTGAAGTTCTTCGGGTATGGGTACCAGGCAGAACGGTATTGCGGTGTCTCGATCTCGGTCGCAACGCTGATCACCGTCGGCAGGCCGCTGGCGAACGCAGCTTCGAATGCCGCTTTGAAGTCCTCAGCCTTCTCGACACGCACACCGACACAGCCCATGCCTTCGGCCATCTTGACGAAGTCCGGCCCCCAAAGCTCAGTCTCGCCTTTCTTGCGTGTGTCGCAAAGCGATTCGCGACCATAGATCTTGAGCATCGCCTCGCGCTCGATCTGCAGGGACTTGTTGTCGAAGACCACTGCGATCACGGGCAGCTTCTGCTCGACGGCGGTGAGCATGACCGTCGCACGCATGATGAAGGAACCATCACCAAGAAGCGCAACGGCAGGCTTGCCGCCGCTGGCCAAACTGGCACCGATCGCTGCCGAAGCGCTCCAGCCCATGCGGTGCATGAAACTGCTGTGATACACATTGCGCGAAGAGGCGCGCACGAAGGGTGGACCAAAGCTGAGCATGTGGCCCGTGTCGAAGAACACCGACATCTCGGGGCACTTCTCCTCGATGACCTGGCTCACGTCCTCGCAGACGCGCGCATAGTGAAGCGGCGAGATGTTCGAGGCGCGCAGCGGCTTGACCGATTCGTTGAAGGCATCACGCTCCTTGCTCAGTTCCGCCGTCCAGTCCGTGCGCTCCTTGACCCCGGCTGCCTGGGCTGCCTTGGTCAAAGCCTCCAGCGCCAGCCGGGCGTCCGAGTTCAGGGCCACCTCGGTCGGGTAAGCCCGACCCAGTTCGTTCTCGTCGATGTCGACGTGAATCAGCTTGGCGTTGCCTGGAATATCGAACAATGTCCAGCCGCCGGTATCGATGTCTGTGAAGTGGGTGCCAATGCCGATGATCAGGTCCGAACGCCGCGCCATGTGGTTGCCGTGCATGGTTCCCGCCCGGCCGACCACGCCCGCCGATAGGCGGTGCTTCTCCGGGAAGGCCGCCTTGCCAGCCGAAGTGGGAACGACAGGCGTGCCCGTCGCTTCGGCGAAGTCCAGAAGAGCCTGATGCGCCCCGCTGTTGGCAATGCCGCTGCCGAACACCACCAGTGGGCGCTTGGCCTTCTTCAGCAGCTCGATCGCGTCAGCCACGCCTTGCGGATCGGGGCCAGGACGGCGTACACGCATGTAGGGCAGCGGATCGGGCAAGCTGTCTTCGTCGATCAGCGCATGCTGAATGTCGAACGGAATCGCCATGACCACAGGGCCTGGACGCCCTGTCAGCGCCGTCTTGTAGGCGCGCAGGAACATGTCGATGCAGGTATCGGGTCGCGTGGCCATAACTGCCCTCTTGCAGATCGGCCGAATAGCCCCCACGAAGTCCTCGGGACCATCCCGGTACGCTTCCTCGATGCCGCCGCGGTCGAACCAGTGCGTCGCCCCGACCCCGACCAGTACCAGCATACCCACGGACTCGTAGAAGGCGGTGGCCACCGCGGGCATGATGTTCGCGTTACCGGGGCCGACGCTCGTAGTCACGATCGGCAGCGGAGCACCCCGCTTGTAGCGCCAGTATCCGTCTGCCAACTCAATCGCCTGGTCCTCCATGCGTGCGCCAATGCAGTCGATCTTGGTCTCGTAGACCAATGCGTCAAGTAGACCCCAGTTGCCATGCCCGTTCAGGCCAAAGACAACCTCCGTACCCATCTTCTCCAGCAGCCGCGCTATAGCCACCGATACCGTGATTTGTCCCATATCAATCCTCTTT
>NZ_MOWM01000316.1 GCF_016082275.1 Variovorax sp. E3 | reverse complement strand
CGCGCCCAACGCGCCGGGCACGCCGCCGCCGGGCACGCCGGGAGCGCCGGGTGCAACCGCCGCCTCCACGGCCAGCGCATCCGCCGGCCCGAGCAGCACGCGCAAGGACACCACCACCAACTACGAACTCGACCGCACCATCCGCCACGTGCAGCAAGCCGCCGGCGGCGTGAAGCGCCTGTCGGTGGCCGTGGTGGTGAACAACCGCGACGCGACCGACGCGGCCGGCAAGACCTCGAGCCGCGCGCTCACGCCGGCCGAGCTGGAACAGATCCGCAACCTCGCCAAGGAGGCCATGGGCTTCAGCCAGGAACGCGGCGACTCGCTCAACGTGGTCAACAGCGCCTTCGCCCGCGACGCCGACAGCGGCCCCGCGCCTGAATTGCCGTTCTGGCGCGACCGCGAGAACATCGAGATCGGCAAGACGCTGGGCCAGTACCTGTTCTTCGCCCTGCTCGCGCTGTTCGCCTGGCTGGCCGTGCTGCGGCCGCTCATGCGCCGCCATGCGCCCGCCGCGCCGGCGCCCGCCCCGGTGGCCGCCTTCGAGCCGGTGGCGGAACCCGACGTCAACACGCCGTCGGCCGAGGAGAGCCTGCGCGAACGCGAGGCCACCCGCAAGAAGGCCGACATGGACTACGCCCACCAGATCGCCGACAAGGATCCGAAGCTGGTGGCCACCCTGATCCAGCACTGGATGAACACCGATGACTAGCGAACTGGGTACCCGCAAGAGCGCCATCTTGCTGATGGCGCTGGGCGAAGACCGCGCCGCCGCCGCGCTGCACCAGCTGCCCACCCCCGAGGTGCAGGCACTGGGCCTGGCGATGTCCAAGCTGAGCTCCGTCTCCAAGGAAGAGCTGGCCGCCGTGCTGGCCGAGTTCCGCGAGGAGACCGAGCAGCTGTCGGCCCTGCACCTGGGCTCGACCAGCTACATCCGCGCGGTGCTGAAGAAGGCGCTGGGCGAGGACCGCGCCAGCAATCTGCTGGAAGACATCCTGCAGCCCGACGAGCCGCACGGCGGCATCGAGCGGCTCAACGAGCTGGAGGCCAGCGAAGTGGCCGAGCTCATCCGCGACGAGCATCCGCAGATCCTGGCCACCCTGCTCATCCACCTGGACCGCATGAAGGCCTCGGAAGTGCTGGAGAAGCTGCCCGCGCGCCTGCGCCACGACGTGATCATGCGCGTGGCCACCTTCGGCGGCGTGCAGCCCACCGCGCTGCACGAGCTGACCGACGTGCTCACCGAGATGCTCGCGGGCCAGGGCCTGCGCCGCAGCCGACTGGGCGGCGTGCGCACCGCGGCCGAGATCGTCAACCTGATGAGCACCGCGGTGGAAGAAGAAGCCATTGCCCATGTGCGCGAACAGGACGAAGCGCTGGCCCAGCGCATCGTCGACGAGATGTTCGTGTTCGAGAACCTGCTCGGCCTGGAAGACCGCAGCATCCAGCGCCTGCTCAAGGACATCGAGAGCGACTCGCTCATCATCGCGCTCAAGGGCGCGCCGATGGAGCTGCGCGACAAGTTCCTCAACAACATGTCGCAACGCGCCGCCGAAACGCTGCGCGAGGACATGGAGCTGCGCGGTCCCGTGCGCGTGTCGCAAGTGGAGACCGAACAGAAGGCCATCCTGCAGGTCGCCCGCCGTCTGGCGGAGGCCGGCGAAATCGTGATTGCGGCGCCTGGCACCGATGACTTCGTCTGACACCGGCGCCTTCGGCGACTCCCGCGCGCGCATTGCCGCCATCCACGCCGCCGCGCGCCACGCGGCGGTGGGCGATGCCAAGCCCCAACCCAAGGCCAAGCCCGCCCTCTCCGCCTGGGAACGGTGGGAGATGGGCACGCTCGACGGCAAGCGCCCGGCGGCGCCGCGTCGGCCACCCTGGCCGCGCGCAAGGCCGCCGAACGCCACAGCACCCCCACCCCGCCGCCACCGCCGCC
>NZ_MOWM01000315.1 GCF_016082275.1 Variovorax sp. E3 | reverse complement strand
AACCGACACCGAAGGCAACCTGCAGAAGGGCCTGCCGCGCCACCCGGTGGTGGAAGACGACGTGGTGATCTACGCCGGCGCGACCATCCTCGGGCGTGTCACGCTCGGCAAGGGCGCGGTCATCGGCGGCAACGTGTGGATCACCGATGACGTGCCGCCGGGCGCGAGCGTCACGCAGGCCAGCCTGCAGAACGCACCGAAGGCAGGTGGCGCCGCATGAAAGCATTCGTCGAAGACTTTGGCGTGACAGTGCGGCAACTGCGCGAGGGCAAGGGCTGGTCGCAGGAAGAACTGGCCGAGCGTTCCGATCTGAACCGCTCCTACGTGGGCGAAATCGAACGCGGCCGCGTCATTCCGTCGATCGTCACCGCGCAGAAGCTGGCCACCGCGCTGGGCATCAACATGGTGGGTCTGCTCATGCGTTGCGAGCAACTGGAGCAATCGCGTCTTGCACGCCGGATCAACTTGGCGGCTATAGCCTGTTGAGGGAAAACCCGTGGCCGCCGGACACTGGCGGCCATTCTTTTCTCAACCCACGGAGCCCTGATCCATGAGCGCAACAGTTGGTGGTACGACCGCCCTTGGCGACAACGCCGCAAGACAGCTAGCCAATGCCACCAAGACCGTTCCCCAACTCGAGACCATCAGCCCGCGCTGGCTGACGCACCTGCTGCAGTGGGTGCCGGTGGAGGCGGGCATCTACCGCGTCAACAAGGTCAAGAACCCCGAGTCGATCAAGGTCACCTGCACCTCGCGCGAAGAAGAGAACCAGCTGCCGCGCACCTTCGTCGACTACGAAGAAAACCCGCGCGAGCACTACCTCAATGCCGTGAGCACCGTGCTCGACGTGCACACCCGCATCTCCGACCTCTACAGCAGCCCGCACGACCAGATCAAGGAGCAGCTGCGCCTGACGATCGAGACGATCAAGGAGAACCAGGAGAGCGAGCTCATCAACAACCCCGACTATGGCCTGCTGGCGCAAGTGGCGGAAGAGCAGCGCATCTTCCCGTTGACCGGCGCGCCCACGCCCGACGACCTCGACGAGCTGCTGACCAAGGTGTGGAAGGAGCCCGCGTTCTTTCTCACGCACCCGCTGGCCATTGCCGCCTTCGGCCGCGAGGCCACGCGCCGCGGCACGCCGCCGCCGACGGTGAGCCTGTTCGGTTCGCAGTTCATCACCTGGCGCGGCATTCCGCTGATTCCGTCGAACAAGGTGCCGGTGGCCGACGGCAAGAGCAAGATCCTGCTGCTGCGCGTGGGCGACAAGCGCCAGGGCGTGGTGGGCCTCTTTCAGCCGGGCCTGTCGGGCGAGCAGGGGCCGGGCCTGTCGGTGCGCTTCATGGGCATCAACAACCATGCGATCGCCTCTTACCTGATCTCGCTGTACTGCTCGCTCGCGGTGCTGACCACCGACGCGCTGGCGGTGCTCGACGACGTCGAGATCGGCAAGTACCACGACTATCCCGACACCTACAAGTAAGCCGCTGTGAGCAGCACTCCATCGATTCCGGGCGGGGCACCGTTCGACCCGGCCATCCTCGCGCGCATGGCCAGCGCCATGTTCTCCGAGGTGCCGGGCGCGCAGTTTCCCGCCAACGTCGCGCCGCCGGGCTCGCCGCTGGTAAGCCCCGCGGGCTTCGGGCCGAGCGTGCCGGGCACGCCGATTCCGCAAGGCCAGATCCCGGGCGCGAACCTGGTGCCGGCATCGCCCACGCAGCTGCCTTCGCTCGCGAACCGCGCGCCGGCCCTGGTGCCGCACGCGGTGGCGGGCAACGGCGTGCCGGACACGGTGCTGTCGGTCGCGCCGGCCTTCGAGCCGCGCTCGGGCGGCTCGGTGCTGGGCGTGCCGCAGCAGGTGAATGCGCCGGTGGCTCCGCAAACGGGGGCATCGCCGTTCTACTTCGTGGGCAACAGCTACGGGCATCCGTCGGCTGGTGCGACGCCTGTGGCCTTGCCCCCTCTCCCTCAGGGAGAGGGCTGGGTGAGGGCCAGCGGCCGTA
>NZ_MOWM01000314.1 GCF_016082275.1 Variovorax sp. E3 | reverse complement strand
ATGGGTGCGCCGCTTGCCCCCACCCCAGCCCTCCCCCAGAGGGGGAGGGAGCAAGACCAACACCACGGGGAGTTGCTGAATGAACAGCACCACGCCAGCCGTCACCGCACGCTCGCTCCACAAGCGCTTCACGCTGAAGACGTCGAAGGAGCCCGTGCATGCGCTGGACGACGTGTCGCTCGAAGTGCCCACCGGCACGCTCACCGCGCTGGTCGGCCCCGACGGCGCGGGCAAGACCACGCTGCTGCGCCTGATGGCCGGCCTGATGCGCGCGGACGAAGGCGAGCTGCGCGTGCTGGGCATCGACGTGTCGGCCGATCCGCAGTCGGTGCAGGACCGCATCAGCTACATGCCGCAGCGCTTCGGCCTGTACGACGACCTGAGCGTGCAGGAGAACCTCGACCTCTATGCCGACCTGCACGGCGTGCCGCGCGACAAGCGGCGCGAGCGCTATGCGCGGCTGATGGAAATGACCGACCTGGGCCGCTTCACCGACCGGCCCGCGGGCAAGCTCTCGGGCGGCATGAAGCAGAAGCTCGGGCTGGCCTGCACGCTGGTGCGCTCGCCCGACCTGCTGCTGCTCGACGAACCCACCGTGGGTGTCGACCCGCTCTCGCGCCGCGAGCTGTGGCAGATCGTGCAACAGCTGGTGGACGAAGAAAAACTCTCGGTCATCGTCAGCACCGCCTACCTCGACGAGGCCGAGCGCTGCAGCCATGTGTTCGTGCTGCGCGGCGGCAAGCTGCTGGCCCAGGGCGCGCCCGGCGAGCTGCGCGACCGCGCGCAGGGCCTGTGCTTCGTGGCCACGCCGCCCGACGGCGAGCCGCCGCGGCTGCTGCAGGCGCGCCTGCTCGATGCGCGGCAGGAATCGTCGATGCGGTGCCCCAGGGCGGCGAGGTGCGCTTCATTCGCCGCAAGGAAGCCGACGACGCGCGGCTCGCCGCGCTGCTCGAAGGCGCGCATGCCGAGCCGGTCGCGCCGCGCCTGGAAGACGGCTTCATGACGCTGCTGCGCGCGCAGCCGCCGGCGGGCGAAGACGCCAGCCCCGCCGCCACCCTCGCTGCGTCGCGGCCGCCCGCGGGCCAGCCCGGCGAGGTCGTCATCGAGGTCAAGGACCTCGTGCGCCGCTTCGGCGATTTCGTGGCCGTGGCCAGCACCAGCTTCTCGGTGCGGCGCGGCGAGATCTTCGGCCTGCTCGGCCCCAACGGCGCGGGCAAGACCACCACCTTTCGCATGCTCTGCGGCCTGCTGCCGGCCAGCGGCGGGCAGTTGCGCGTGGCGGGCGTCGACCTGCGGCACGCGCGGGCGCAGGCACGCCAGCGCATCGGCTACGTGTCGCAGAAGTTCGCGCTGTACGGCAACCTCACGGTGCGCGAGAACCTCTCGTTCTTCGGCGGCGCCTACGGCCTGCGCGGCGCCAGGCTGCGCGAGCGCATGGACACGGTGCTGCGCCAGTTCGACCTGGCCCATGCGCTCGACGAGCCCAGCGGCCAGTTGCCGGGCGGCTACCGGCAGCGCCTGGCCATGGCCACGGGGTTGCTGCACGAGCCCGAGATCCTGTTTCTCGACGAGCCCACCAGCGGCGCCGACCCGCTCGCGCGGCGCGAGTTCTGGCGCCGCATCACCGCGCTGTCCGAAGGCGGCACCACGGTGGTCATCACCACGCACTTCATGGAAGAGGCGGAGTACTGCGACCGCATCGTGATCCAGGACGCGGGCAAGGTGCTGGCCATCGGCACGCCGCAAGAAGTGCGCGCGCAGGCACTCGGCGACGGAAAGAGCCGGCGCATCGACATGGAGCAGGCCTTCATCGCCATCGTCGAGAAGGCGCGGCACCGGAGCCAGGAAAAAAGCAAGGAAGAGGTGGCGGCATGAGCGGCTTCTGGTCCCGGCTGATCTCGCTCACGCGCAAGGAGTTCCGCCAGCTGCTGCGCGACCGCAGCAATCTGGCCATCGGCATCCTGCTGCCGATGGTGCTGATCCTGATCTTCGGCTACGGCATGTCGCTCGACGTGAAGGACGCGCCTGTGGCCGTGGTCATGGAAGACGCCTCGCCGACCGCGCACGACGCCATCGCCGGCCTGCGGCTGTCGCCCACCATCGCGCCCGTTCTGCTGGGCTCCATGCACGACGCCGAGGCGCTGATGCGCGAGCGCAAGGTCGACGGCATCGTGCGCGTGCCCGCCGATTTTTCGCGCGCGCTGGCCGCGGGCAACGCGCGCGTGCAGCTCATCGTGCA
>NZ_MOWM01000313.1 GCF_016082275.1 Variovorax sp. E3 | reverse complement strand
CCTGCGCCATCTGGCGCGGGGGCGCGGTGTCGGGCAACTGCAGGCCGGCCTTGGCAAGCCGCGCGCGGGCCTGGCCCAGCAGGCGCAGCCACGGGTCGTGGCGGCTGCGCTCCCACAGCGTCCAGAGCGCGCCGGCCAGGCTCGCGCCCACCAGCAGGTAGAGCAGCACGTAGGCCAGGTCCTCGAGGCTCGGCGCCTCGAAGCCGATGTTCTTCAGCAGGTTGAGCTGGCGGCTCTGCGTGTAGTTGAGCACCCACTGGTTCCAGCCGTTGTTCACGGCCTCCCATGCGGCGCGGATGTTCTGCGCGAGCGTGGGGCTCATGGCGCCGATGGCGCCGGCGAAGAGGCCGGGTTGCGGTGCAAGGCGCTGGAATTGCCCGATGCGACCGGGCGCGACCGATGCCGTCGGGTCGACGCGCACCCAGCCCACACCCTCTTGCCACACCTCGGCCCAGGCATGCGCATCGCTCTGGCGAACGATCCAGTAGTTGTCGACGGCGTTGAGCTCGCCGCCCTGGTAGCCCGTCACGATGCGCGCCGGCACGCCCAGGTTGCGCATCAGCACCACGAAGGCCGAGGCGATGTGCTCGCAGAAGCCTTCCTTGCGGTCGAACCAGAACTCGTCGGCGGTGTTGTCGCCGTACACGCCGGGCTCCAGCGTGTAGGTGTAGCCGCCGGTGCGCAGCCGCCGCAGCGCGGCCTGCACGAAGGCCGGCGTGTCGGCATGGGCCAGGGCCGGGTCGGCGCGCATCTCGGCCGCGAGCGCGGCGGTGCGCGGGTTGGTGCCGGGCGGCAGCGCCATGTAGGCCTGCAACTGGCCGCCGGTGCGCTTGAGCGGGCCGCTTTCGAACTGCGTGTAGCTCTCTGCCCGGTAGCGCACCAGGTCGTTCAGCGGCCGGTTCGCGAACCATTGCAGGTCGGGCGTGCCCGTCACCTCGAAGCCCGCGGCCTCGGGTGCGCGCGGCGCGGCGTCGAGCGTCAGCAACCAGGGGCGGCTGCTGGGCTCGAGCGTGACCTCGTAGCGCACAGGCTCGCCGCTGGTGCGCAGGTTGGCCGACCACTGCGTGCCGCGCGCCCACGAGGGCAGGGCGGTCCATTCACGCCCGTCGAACTGCGCAAGCACCGGGCCGCGAAAGTAGAGCTGGCTTTGCGGCGGCGGGCGGTCGTTCTCGAAGCGCACGCGCGCGGCGATGCTGTCGTCCAGCGCCAGCTCGGCGATGGTGCCCACGCGCATGGTGTTCGACAACCCGCTGCGCCCCGTCATGGCGTCGCTGGGCGTGCCCCACAGCGGCGCGAAGCGCGGGAACAGCAAAAACAGCGCGAGCATGATCGGCGCGCCCGCCAGCGCCATCCAGCCGGCGGTGCGCGCGGCCTGCCACAGCGGCGGCCGGCCCACGGGCATGTGCGCGTTGACCAGCGCCGTCAGCAGGCCCAGCAGCGCGAGCAGCATCGTGAACGCGGTCAGCAGCGACTGCGAATAGAAGAAGTTCGTGAGCATCGCGAAGAAGCCCAGGAAGAAGATGACGAAGGCGTCGCGCCGCGCGCGCAGCTCCAGCGTCTTCAGCGCCAGCAGGATCACGATGAGCGTCACGCCCGCGTCGCGGCCCAGCAGCGTGCGGTGGGTGGCGTAGGTGGCGGCCAGCGCGAGCAGCAGCAGCGCCACGCGCCACCATTTGTTCGGCAGCGGCCGGGCCTGCACCGCGAGCATGCCGCGCCACAGCAGCACCATGGCCGTGATGGCGGTGCACCACCAGGGAATGTTCTCGACCTGGGGCAGCACGATCAGGCCGATCACCGTGAGCAAAAACAGCGTGTCCCGCGCGTCGCGGGGCAGGGCGGCCAGTCGCATCATGAGCTTGTTCATGGTCGTCGGGCCTTCAGCACAGGGCCAGCGCCTCAAGGCAGGCGCGCTTGTGCGCCTCGCCCTGCGAGGGCTTCACCACGCGGCCGGCCACGCGCAGGCCGTAGTCCACGCTGAGCCGGTCGGCCATCAGCACCCAGGCGCACAGCGCGAGATGCGGGCTTCGGCGTCGGGCAGGCCGGCGGTCTGGGCGTCGAGCCAGAGCTCCTCGCGCTGCGTTTGTTGGGTGTCGCGGCTCACCAGGTCTTCGGAGCCGGCGGCCTGGGCGCGCGCGGCCTTCTTCCAGACCACGAGCTTGAGCGGGTCGCCACGGCGGTAGGCGCGCACGCCGTCGTATTCGCCGGAGCCCGAGGCGCGCAGCGCGGCCGACGCGGCGGCGGGG
>NZ_MOWM01000312.1 GCF_016082275.1 Variovorax sp. E3 | reverse complement strand
GGGCGTGCGGGCGCGGCGGGCTTCGGTGCCACGACTTCGCCGCGCGCTGCGCGCAGTTCGTCGGCCCACACGGGCACGGGCGGCAGCGGTGCGGCGGCATCGGCCGCGGCGGCAATCGCCAGGGCCAGCGCGCTGTGGAAAGAGTCGGACACCACCAGCAGTTGCGACTTCGACGATTCGAGCTGCGGCGCGAACTTGGCGTCCAGGCTGGTCCAGTTGGCGTCACCGGTGATCTCGGTGGCCTGCTGCTGCCAGTGCGCCACGTCGGCGCGCAGCGATTCCTCGGCGGCCTGGGCGTCCTGCCAGCCCTTGGTGGACAGCACTTCAAAGCGCTGCGCCAGCAGGACGGCGGCTTCGCGGTGCACCTGCGCGCGGTGCTGCAGGTCTTCGATGCCCTTGACGCGCTCGGCCAGCTTGAGCTTCAGCCCGGCCAGCGGCTCACGCGACAGCGGCGCGCCGGCCTTGGCGGCGTCGCGCTGCCATGCCAGTGCGTCGGCGATGTTGAGCTTGGATTGCGCCAGCAGCGCCTCGGCCTTCTGCGCCCACTCGGCGGCAATGGCTTCCTGGCCCTTGGCGCGCTTGAGCTCGTCGAGCTTTTCGCGCAGCAGCCGCGCGGCGCCCTTGTCGCGACCGCTCAGCTCCTTGAAGACTTCCTGCATCTGCTCGGGCGCGGGGTTGCCAGCGAGCCAGTCGCGGATGCGCGCGGCGCGCTCGCCGGAAGTCGGCGCGGTGAAGGCGCCGCCGGTCAGCGTGTCGAGGGCCTGAATGTCGTGTGGCTTGGAAGAATTAGAGGTCACTGCGCGAAATCGTTGTCTTAGTAGAGAAAGCGAAGGCGCCGGCAAAGGCCGGCGCACATCGACATTTTCACCCACTTGCGGTCGGCCGCCGAATTCCGTGCTGGAACCGTGGCGAACCCGGGGTTGCGGGGCTGGAGGTTAACGGACTACATATATAGCAAGCTGAAGAAAAAAACCAAGTCCCTGGAAGCGATCGGCCGCGTCACTTCATGGTCAGGCTGAGTTCGGCGCCCGGCTTCCAGTCGGCACCGCTGGCGGTGGTGCGCACGGCCCCCAGGAACAGGCGGTCGCTGGTCAGTTTCTTGGCGAGCAGGTAGTCGCGCACGGCCGCGCCGCGCTCCACGGCCAGTTGCCGCATCGACTCCTCGTCGACCGGCACGCTGGCGAGCAGCAGGTTTTCCATTTCCTTGAGCGGCAGGTCTTTCGCGAGGCCGACGAGGTTGCGCGGCTTCGTGATGTCGGCGCGCTTGTACACCGCCGTCAGCAGCTCGAGGTATTCGGCGTCGGTGACGGGGGGCACGTCGGTGCCGGTCTGGCCGCCGCGCACCGCGACGCGGCGCTTCTCGGCCAGGGTGAGCTGGCGCAGGCGCTGGCGCTGGTAGGCGTCGCGTTCCTTTTCGAGGCTCGCGGTGCCGATGACTGTCATCTGCAGCGTGGGCCGGTCGGTCAGCGCCTTCACGACCTTGTCCAGGCTCTCCTTGGAGGCCGCGCTCAGCTCCGAACTGCCGGGCTCGAAGGTGATGGCGCTCGACTCGCCGCTGCCGCCGCCCAGACCGCCGGTCAGCAGGCTGAACGGCGCGGTCACGGCCTTGACGATCAGGTTGACCACGGCCTTCCAGATCAGCGGGCCGACGCTGAATTGCGGGTCGTTGAGCGAGCCGCTGAGCGGCAGGTCGACGTCGATCACGCCGTTGCGATCGGCCAGCAGGGCCACGGCCAGCTTCACCGGCAGGCTCGCGGGCGCGCCCGCCACTTCGTCGCCGAACTGCAGCTGGTTGAGCACCAGCTTGTTGGTGGCCGTGAGCTGTCCGTCGGCCGCCACCTTGTAGTTGACGTCCATGCTCATCTTGCCGCGCTCAATGCCGTGACCGGCGTAGCGCACCGAGTACGGCGACAGCGGCGCCAGGTCGAGGTCGCGCATCTTGGCGGTGATGTCGAGCTCGATCGGCTTGACCAGCGGGTTGAGCTTGCCGGTGATTTCCAGCGCGGCCGTCTGCTGCGCCTTGCCGCGCAGCTCCAGGTCGGCCAGCGCGGGACGGCCGCCCTCGCCCTTCGGCGGGTTGGACGAGAACGAGCTGAGCTTGCCGGTCAGCTCGCTGAGGTCGGCCGAGTAGTTGGGCTTGACGAACAGGTCGGTGAAGTCGATCTTGCCGTTGACCAGGCTCATCGGGCCGAAGTTGATGACCGGCGCCGGGCCCGTGCTGGCCGCCGGCGCGGCCTGCGCCGTGACGACGGGTGCCGCCGCCTTGGCCGGCTCGGGCGCGC
>NZ_MOWM01000311.1 GCF_016082275.1 Variovorax sp. E3 | reverse complement strand
CTGTCGCGGCTGGTGCATTCGCACGGCGTGCCGGTGCGCGCCGCGAGCACCGAGGGCGAGTGCGTCGCGCTTGCCGCGCCGCGCTTGACGCCGCCCGCGCAGGCCTTCTTCGTGCGGCTGGTCGGTGCCTGGCAACTGGCGGCATATGGCGGGCGGCTGCCTTCCACATCGGAGGTGCTGGCGGTTTGCGGCGAGTTCGACCTGCACCTGCCGGCAACCGCCGCGCCCACGGCCGAAAGCGCGCAGGGGGCCACGGCATGAACGCCTGGCTGGTTCGCATCTTCTCGGTGCTCGCGCTGGTGCTCGTCGGCGCCTGGGTGGTGTCCGCCACCGAATGGGCCGACACCGAGGTGCGCACGCCCGCCAGCGGCGAGGCCAAGACCAATTCGTTCTATGCGGCGCAGGCCGTGTTGCGGCACCTCGCGCCCGCGTGGTCAAGCGCGAGAGCCTGGACGCCATGCCCCCGGCCGCGCCCGGCTGGTGCTCGCCTCCAGCCACTGGGACCTGTTCCCCGAGCGCGAGCAGCGCCTGCGCGAATGGGTCGAGCAGGGCGGCCACCTCGTGATGCCGGGCTACCTCGCCAGCAGCGACCTGCTGGAAAGCTGGCTCCCGCTGGTGCGCGAGAAACCGCCCACGCCGGTCGAAAAGAAAGAGCCCCCCGCGTCCAGGAAGAAGCCGCCCAGGACAGCCGTCGACGACACGCCCGCCAAGGACGCCGATTGCCACGCGGTGACCGAGCCCGACACCGTGCCCGCGAGCTTCGCTGGCGGCCGGAGCTTTCGCATCTGCACCTGGTCGTCGGTCGCGAACTACCGCACCAGCGACAAGCAGCCGCGCCCCCTGTGGGTGGTGCTCGGCGCGCGCGGCAACGAGGCGATCCGCGTGCAGGTCGGTCGCGGCACCGTCACCGTCATGCCCTGGGGCCTGTGGCGCAACGAGAACCTGACGCGCGCCGACAACGCCTTGTTCGCCGCCGCCGCGCTGCAGCTGCGCACCCGCACTGAAGTCTGGTTCGTTGCCGAGGAAGCGCGCGAGCCCTTCCTGCGCTGGCTCTGGCACAAGGGCTGGGCGGCGCTGCTGCTGGGCCTGCTGGCGCTGGCCCTGGCGCTCTGGCGCGCGGCCGTGCGCTTCGGGCCGCTGGCGCCGTCGGCCGGCACGCACCGGCGCTCGATGGCCGAGCAGGTGCGCGGCACCGCCGGCTCCTGCACATGCACGCGCGACGCGCTGCATGCGGCGCAACTGCGCGCGCTGAACGAGTCCGCCGGCCGCCAGCTGCGCGGCTATGCGCTGCGCGATGCCACGGCGCGCGCCGCCGCCATTGCCCAGGCCACGGGCCTGGAGGCGGCCATGCTCGCGCGGGCGATGGCCGCGCGTGCGCGCCATCCGGGCGCATGGCCGTCGACCTGGAGGTGCTGGAGACCGCGCGCCGGCGGCTCGACGCCCACGGGCCTTCACGCCTTCACCTTCTTCCTCCACATCCTGAACCGAGAGACGCTCATGCAAGCCATCCAACCCGAAGAACTGACGCGCGCGGCCCAGTGGCTGCAGACCCTGCGCGCCGAGGTCGGCCAGGCCGTGGTCGGCCAGCTCGAGGCGGTCGACCAGACGCTGGTGGCGCTGGTCGCGTCGGGCCATGTGCTGATCGAAGGCGTGCCGGGGCTCGGCAAGACGCTGCTCGCGCGCGCCCTCGCGGAGGCCATGACCTTGCGCTATGCGCGCGTGCAGTTCACGCCCGACCTGATGCCCTCGGACATCACCGGCCACGCGGTGCTCGACATCGCCGCGCGCGGCGACGGCAGCCTGGGCACCCTGCGTGTGCACCAGGGGCCGGTGTTCACCAACCTGCTGCTGGCCGACGAAATCAACCGCGCGCCGGCCAAGACCCAGAGCGCGCTGCTCGAAGTCATGCAGGAGTACCAGGTCACGCTCGAAGGCACGGCCATGCCGCTGCCGCGCCCCTTCATGGTCATGGCCACGCAGAACCCCGTCGACACCGAAGGCACCTACCCGTTGCCCGAGGCGCAGCTGGACCGCTTCCTGCTGAAGATCGACATCGGTTTTCCGAGCCACAGCGAAGAAAACGCCATCGTGCAACTCACCACCAACCAGCGCGCCGGCAACCAGTTTCCGCTCGAGGCCGTGCGCCCCTGCCTCGACGAGGCGCAGGTGCTCGAGCTGCAGCGCCTCGCCTGCCTGGTGCAGGCCGACGAGCGCGTGATCGACTATGCCGTGCGCATCGCGCGCGCCACGCGCGACTGGCCGGGGCTGTCTTCGGGCGCCGGCCCGCGCGGCACCATGGCGCTGGTGCGCGCCGCGC
>NZ_MOWM01000310.1 GCF_016082275.1 Variovorax sp. E3 | reverse complement strand
GCCCCAGGTACTCCAGCTGACCGTCCTCGCGCCAGCGCACCAGGTCCCCCGTGCGGTACAGCCGCCCGCCCTTCCCGTCGAACGGGTCCGCGATGAAGCGCTGCGCCGTCAACCCGCTTCGGTTCAGGTACCCGCGTGCAAGACCGGCACCCGACACATACAACTCACCGGCACAGCCCACCGGCACCCGATGCAGATCGGGATCCAGCACGTGCATTCCCAGGTCTGGAATGTTCACCCCGACCGGGCTGCGCGGCACCTCGAGGTCCAGCGTGGTGATGGGCCTATAGGTCACGTGGACGGTCGTCTCCGTGATGCCGTACATGTTGATCAGCCGAGGCTGCGCATCACCGAAGTGCTCGATCCAGGGCCGAAGACTCTGAGGCTCCAGCGCCTCACCGCCAAAGATCACATGCCGCAGCGACAAGCCACCCTCTTCGTAGAGCCCTCGCGCGGTCATCAGTTGACGGAAGGCCGAGGGCGTCTGGTTCAGCACCGTGACCCGATGCTCGCGCAGCAGGGCCAGGAAATCATCGGGCGAACGGCTGATCCAGAAAGGCACCACCACGAGCTGCCCGCCGTGGCACAAGGCGCCGAACAGCTCCCAGACCGAGAAGTCGAAGGCATAGGAGTGGAACAGGGTCCACACATCGTTCGCGCCGAAACCGAACCAGTCTTGCGTCGCGCTCAGCAGCCGCACCACCTGGCGGTGACACAACTGGGCACCCTTGGGCTTGCCGGTCGACCCGGAGGTGTAGATGACATAGGCCAGCTGGTCCGCATGCTGCGGCACCGCCGGATCATGGGCAGGCTCGGATTGCAGGTCGAGTGTGTCCAGTGCCACGACGCGCACGCCCGAACCGCAGGGCGGCAGGCCGGGCAAGACCTCGCTGTGCGTCAGCAGCAGCGCGATGCCGCTGTCTTCCATCATGTGGGCCAGCCGCTCGGCTGGATAAGCCGGGTCCAGCGGCACATAGGCGGCGCCGGCCTTCAGAATCGCCAGCAGCGCCACCACCATGTCGATGCCGCGCTCCACGGCCAGGCCGACACGGGCCTCGGGCCGTACGCCCAGCCCGACGAGGCGATGCGCCAACCGGTTCGCCCGCGCATTGAGTTCCGCATAGCTGAGGCGGTGGGCACCGAAGACCAACGCGACGGCCTGCGGACGCATGCGCGCCTGCTGCTCGAACAGGCCATGCAGCGACGCGTCATCGGCCATCGGCCACTGCGCCCGTTCGGCGCCCCAGGGCTGCAGGGCCTGGCGGGCCACCGGGTCCTGCAACTCGAGACCGTCCAGGCTCGACGCTTTCGCCTCGACCAGTTGCAGCAGCAGTTGCAGCATCCGGTCGGCGATGGCGGATGCCGCCTGCTCGCCGAAGCTGTCGCGCGCAAAGCCGAACTGCAGGCCCAGCGTGTCGGCCTGGCGCACGACCAGCGTCATCGGGTAGTTGCTTTCCTCGCTGTGTGCGATGTCGCCGAAGCGCAGCCCCCCCGGTGAATTGCCTCTCAACGCCTGATCGACCGGATAGTTCTCGAACACCACGATGCTGTCGAACAGCGCCTGTCCGCCGCCCTGTCCGGCCCAGCGCTGGATCTCGTGCAGCGGCGTGTGCTCATGCTCGCGCGAGGCCAGGTTCTGCGCCTGCAGCGCGCGCAGCCAGTCGCCCACCGGCCGGCCGGGTTCGATGCCGACGATCATCGGCAAGGTATTGATGAACAGGCCCAGCACCTGGTCGGCGCCACGCAGCTCGGTCGGGCGCCGGCCACCGTGACGCCGAAGCTCACGGTGCGATGGCCCGTGTGGCGGGCCAGCAGCAATGCCCACGCGGCCTGCACCAGTGTGTTGACCGTGACGCGCTCGGTCCGCGCGAAGGCCAGCAGGCGTTGCGTTTGCGCAAGGTCCAGCGTCCGGACGCAGCGGCCGTGTCCCGGTTCCGCCGCCGGTTTGGGCAGTGCCTGATTCAACTGCGTCGGTACCTCGAGGCGCGCGAGCTGACCGCGCCAGTACGCCTCATGGACCGCCGCATCCTGTGCCTGCAGCCATGCGATGTAGTCGCGATAGCGGCCCGGCTGCGAAGGCAGGGCGGCCCCGGCATAGGCGCTCAGCACCTCCCCCATCAGCCGGGACAGGCTCCAGCCGTCCAGCAACAGATGGTGGGCGGTCCAGATCAGGTGATGGCTCTGCTGCGCGGTACGGATCGCCAGCAACCGGGTCAGTGGCGGCTGCACGAGGTCGAAGCCCTTGGCGAGGTCTTCGCGCGCCCAGTCGTCCAGCAGCTGCCGCGGATTCGCCTCGGCCCGCGCATCGCGCTCCTGCCACGGCGTTTCCACATGCCGCGCCACCCATTGAAGCGGC
>NZ_MOWM01000309.1 GCF_016082275.1 Variovorax sp. E3 | reverse complement strand
CCTTGCCCCTGTGCCTCGCCCGCGCCGTCGACGGCCACCGCGCGCACGCCCGACGTGCCGATGTCGATGCCCACGAACAGCGGCGCGGCGCCGTGCGTCATGGCGCGGTCTGCGCGTTGGCGCCGTAGGACTTGAATTTTTCGAGCACGCGGTCCATCTCGTCGGCGTCCAGCATCACGGGCTCGCCGCAGGAGCGCGCCAGCAGGTACTGGTGCGACAGCGTCTCGACCTCGATGGCCAGCGCAAAGGCCTGACGCAGGTCGGGGCCGGTGGCGATCAGGCCGTGGTTGGCCAGCAGGCAGGCGCGCCGGCCTTCGAGCGCGGCCAGCGCGTGCTGCGACAGTTCTTCGGTGCCGTAGGTGGCATAGGGCGCGCAGCGGATGTCGTGGCCGCCCGCGGCCGCCACCATGTAATGAAAGGGCGGTATCGACAGTCGCTGCACCGCCAGCGCGGTGGCATGCACCGGGTGCGCATGCACCACGGCGCCGGCCTCGGGCTGGGCGGCGTAGATGTCGCGGTGAAAGCGCCACTCCGAGCTGGGCTTGAGCGGCCCTTGCCAGTCGCCGTCCATGCGCACCCAGGCCAGCGATTCGGCGCGCAGGTCAGCGTAGTCCACGCCGCTCGGGCTGATCAGCAGGCCCGCTTCGCCGCCGCGCCCGAAGCGCACGCTGATGTTGCCCGAGGTGCCTTCCGACAGGTGCGCCGATGCCAGTTGCTTGCAGTGGCGCACGATGCTTTCGCGCAATGCGTGTTCTTCGTTCATGGTGTCCGTTCAGGCGCGAGCGCCGTGGAGGTGGGAGAGGCCTGGGCCATGCCGTGCGGCGCGGCGGGCCGCCCGCGCACGGTTTCCAGTGCGGCGCGTTCGACGCGGATCAACGCGCCGTACGCTTCGAGTTCGGCTTGGGTCTGCCGCGCGACCAGCCCAGGTACGGCGCCACCAGCGCGGCCACGAAGGGCGCCAGCGCCAGCGCGCCGTCGGGCAGCTCGATCGACAGGTGGGTGCGCCGCACCAGCACGTCGACCAGCGTCTGCGCGCCTTCGGCGAGCACCGCGTACACCAGCTCGGCGGCCAGGTACTGCGCGGCGCCGGGCAGCGGGCGGCCCAGCGCGGGGTCGGCGTCAGCCAGCGCGCGCAGGTCGCGCACGCGGTCGCCGTGGCGCTGCAGCAGGCGCGCGGCGTCCGCCGGCTGCATGCCGAAGCGCTGCGCGAGTTGCGCGCCGCTGTCCTTCACCTGGGCCCATTGCGCCGCGCCGACCAGCGGCAGCGTGGCGGTGCACGAGGGCGTGGCCACGCCCAGCGGCTGCACGGCGGCATCGACCGCGTCGCTCGCCATGCGGCGGTAGGTGGTGTACTTGCCGCCGACGATGGTGGTCAACCTTGGCGGCCCGGCAATGACCGCGTGGTCGCGCGACAGTGCGCTGGTGGCGTCCGCGTTGTCGCCCACCGACTTCAGCAGCGGGCGCAGGCCGGCGAAGATGCCGAGCACGTCGGCGCGGCCCACCTTGCGCTCGAGGTAGCGGTTGAGGTTGTCGAGCAGGTAGTCGACGTCGGCCGCCTCGGCCACGGGCTGCGACTTGCCGCCGGTCCACGGCGAATCGGTGGTGCCCACCAGCCAGTAGCCGTACCAGCGCCGCGCGATGATCACCGAGTCGGTGGCGCGCGCCAGGATGCTGGTGTCCGACTGCAGCGCCTCGGGCCGCAGCAGCACGTGCACGCCCTTGGCCGGCTGCACGCTGAAGGTGTTGGCGCCGGCCAGCTGCTGCAGCTCGTCGGCCCAGATGCCGGCCGCGTTGATCACGGCGCGCGCGGCGATGCGATGCGTCTGGCCGGTGAGCGTGTCGCGCACCACCACGCCGGCCACGCGGCCGTCTTCCTCAGCCTTGAGAAAGCCCGTGACCGGCGCGCGCGTCACCACCTTCACGCCGCGGCCCGCCGCGGTGCGCACCACGGCCAGCGTGTGGCGCGCGTCGTCCATCAGCGCGTCGTAGTACTGGATGCCGCCGACCACGCGCCGGTGGTCGATCGACGGTACGTGCGCCTTCAGCGCGCGGCGGCCGAAGTGCTTCTGCCACGGCACCGCGCCGCCCTTCAGGCCGAACAGGTCGTACAGCAGCACGCCCGCGCCCACGTAGGGCCGCTCCCACCACGACCGCGTGAGTGGGTAGACAAATGACTCGGGCCGCGCGATGTGCGGGCACAGCGTCTTCACCATCAGGTCGCGCTCCTCGATGGCGTGCGCGACGAGCTTGAAGTTCAGTTGCTCCAGGTAGCGCAGGCCGCCGTGAAAGGTCTTGCCCGAGCGCGAGAGGTGCCCGCCGCGATGTCGCCGGCGTCCACCAGCACCACCGACAGGCCGCGCGCCGCCGCGTCGAGCGCGGCGCCCGCACCGGTCACGCCCGCGCCGATCACCACCAGGTCGCAGG
>NZ_MOWM01000308.1 GCF_016082275.1 Variovorax sp. E3 | reverse complement strand
GCGGCGCCGAAGCCGCGGCCCTGTGCTTCGTCGGTGCCACGGCCGCGCGGGCCGGCCTGCGCGGCGGACGAGGGGGCCGAAGCGCCGTTGGCGACGACGGTGGGCGAGATCATGGGAGGCATGTCGGTTCCTGGATATTCAGAGGGTCGGGTGCGACGTGCGGTCGAAGAACTTGCGCGCGGCGCGCTCGTCGCTGTCGCGCTGCTCGCGCTTGGCCTCGGCCGTCAGCTCCTGCAGGCGCACGCGCTCGGCCAGGGTGTCGAAAGAGCTGAGGCGGCGCTTCTGGTGCTGCCAGTCGATGCGGCCGTTGTCCAGCCGTGTCTCGGTCTGCGCGGCGATGGCGCGCTGCTGCTCGATGGCGCCGTCCAGCGTGCCCAGAAAGTTGCGGTAGTTGCGCCACTGCGACGAGGGCAGGCCGCTGCGCATCAGCGTGTCGAGCTGGTCGTGGTAGTCCTGGCGGTACTGCAGCAGCAGGTCCAGCTTCTGGTTGGCGTTCAGGTGCGCGCTCTGCAGCGCGCCCAGGCGGCGCGCGGCGTCGTCGGTCTGCGTGTGCGCCAGGTCGATCAGCATGCCGAGGGGGAGCTTGCGTGTCATGTCTGGAATCTCCGGGTGTTGGATGTCCTGGGATCGAAGCCGGCCTGGGCCTCCGACTCGAACAGGCTGTCGAGCTGCGCGATCGCTTCCTCGTAGCCCGTGCGCTCTTCCATTGACTGCTGCAGGAAGGCCTCGATGCGCGGGTACATCGCAATCGCCTTGTCCAGCTGCAGGTCGTGGCCGGGCGCGTAGGCGCCCACGCTGATCAGGTCGCGGTTGCGCTGGTAGCGCGACAGCATCTGCTTGAAGCGGCGCACGCTGTCGAACTGCGACGGCGGAATCAGCGCGGTCATGGCGCGGCTGATGGACGCCTCGATGTCGATGGCCGGGTAGTGCCCGGCCTCGGCCAGCGTGCGCGAGAGCACCACGTGGCCGTCGAGAATGGCGCGCGCCGAATCGGCGATCGGGTCCTGCTGGTCGTCGCCTTCGGACAGCACCGTGTAGAAGGCGGTGATGGAGCCGCCGCGCCCCTGCGCGTCGCGCGCGCCGTTGCCGGCACGCTCCACCAGCGCGGGCAGCCGCGCGAACACTGAAGGCGGGTAGCCCTTGGTGGCGGGCGGCTCGCCCACGGCCAATGCGATCTCGCGCTGCGCCATGGCGTAGCGGGTGAGCGAGTCCATGATGAGCAGCACGTCCTTGCCCCGGTCGCGAAAGTACTCGGCCAGGCAGGTGGCATAGGCCGCGCCCTGCAGGCGCAGCAGCGGCGAGTTGTCGGCCGGCGCGGCCACCACCACGGCGCGCGCCAGGCCTTCCTCGCCCAGCGTGTTTTCGATGAAGTCCTTCACTTCGCGCCCGCGCTCGCCGATCAGGCCGACCACGATCACTTCGGCGCTGGTGTAGCGGGCCATCATGCCCAGCAGCACGCTCTTGCCCACGCCCGAGCCCGCGAACAGGCCCATGCGCTGGCCACGGCCCACGGTGAGCATGGCGTTGATGGCGCGCACGCCCACGTCGAGCACCGAGTCGATCGGCGCGCGCGACAGCGGGTTGATGGGCGGCGAGCTCAGCGGCACCTTGCGCGAGATGTCCAGCGGGCCGAGCCCGTCGAGCGGGCGGCCGGCCGCATCGACCACGCGGCCGAGCATGCCTTCGCCCACGGGCAGGCGCTTGGTGTGGGCGTCGCCGCTGGCGCCGGGCTCCAGCGAGCCGGGCCGCGCGAACACGCGCGCGCCGGGCAGCAGGCCCGCCACTTCGGTCTGCGACATCAGGAAGAGGCGGTCGCCCGCGAAGCCCACCACTTCGGCTTCGGCATGGCGTTGCGCGTTGCCGGGCGGCAGCTCGATCAGGCAGTCGCTGCCCACGGGCAGCTGCAGGCCGACCGCTTCGAGCACCAGCCCGACGGCGCGCGTGAGGCGGCCCGAGGCGGTGGTGGTCTCGCAGCGCGCGACATGGCCGCGCGCTTTTTCCAGCGCGGCCTGCACCGACTGCAGATGGGGGTTGGGAGCGGTGGCGGTCTGCATGGCGCTCAGAAGGCTTCGGCCTCGCCGTCGTCGGCCGTGCCGCGCACGGCGGCGGCCACGCGCTTCCAGCGGGTCTGCAGCGTGCCGTCGAGTTCGCCGTTGGCCGACTGCACGCGGCAGCCGCCGCGCTCGATGTGCTCGTCGGCGCGCACTTGCCAGCCGGCGGCCTCGATCTCGCTGCCCAGGCTGTTCTTGACCAGGCCCACGTCGTCGGGGTGCAGCAGCAGGCGCGGGTCGCCGCGCAGGGCGGGGTCGGTGTTGAGCAGGTCGCGCACCACCGGCACCACCCATTCGGGTTCGGTCTTGAGCGTGCGGTGCACCACCTGGCGCGCCACGTCGAGCGCCAGCGCGAGCACGGCCTCGGTCAGCTCGCCTTCGGCGCGCTGCAGGGCGTCGGGCAGCGACAGCGTGAGCGCGCGCAGCCGTTCGGCATGCACGCTGGCGGCGG
>NZ_MOWM01000307.1 GCF_016082275.1 Variovorax sp. E3 | reverse complement strand
CTGCAGGCCGAGGCGCAGGTGCGCCGTGCCCAGGTCGAGGTGGCGCTGGCGCGCGAGGAAGCCCGCGCGGCCGGCGGCGACCCGGACGCGCTGGGCATCGTCATGCCCGCGCGCGAGCCGCAGCCGCCCATGGAGGAACTGGCCGCGCACCTGGAACGCAAGATCGAGGAAGCCGAGCGCCAGCAGTGGGAGGCGCTCAACGGCACGCTGGTCCAGATCGAGAAGGCGCTGAGCTTTGCCGCCGAGCGCGGCGTCGACCTCGCGGCGCTGCAGCACCGGGGCCCACCGGTCTTCAAGGCCGAGCGCGAGCTGGAGCGCCTGCGCGGCGCGGCGCACGGCGCGCAGCGCAGCTTCAACGCGGGTGCCGTCTACGGCCCGCTGCTGCAGACGGAGCTGGTGCAGGTGGCCGGCTACCTTGCGGGCGCCCACCTGCAACCGCCGGCGCCGCCCATGGCCCCGGCCGAAGCCGCCCGGCTGCGCGCGGAAATGGCCGTGGCCGTGCCGGCCGGCCTGAAGCATTTCAGCGGCATGGACCTGACGGGCGCCGACTTCAGCGGGCTCGACCTGCGCGGCCTGAACTTCGCGGGCGCCTGGCTGGAGAGCGCCAATTTCGAGAACGCCAACCTGTCGGGCGCCGACCTCTCGCACGCCGTGCTCGCGCACGCCAACCTGTGCGGCGCCGTCGCGGTGGGCACGGTGCTGGTCGGGGCCAACCTCGGGCGCGCGCGGCTGACGGGCGCGGTGCTCGAGGAGGCCGACTGCGGCAACGCCCGCTTCGACGGCTGCGACTGGAGCGGCGCGCGCCTGCGCGGCGCGCGGCTGGAGGGCGCCTCGTGGCTGGACGTGGTGTGGGGCGGCGCCGACCTGCAGCGCGCCCAGGCCGCCGGCCAGCTCTTCTACAAGCAGGACCTGCGCGGCACCGTGTTCGCCGAAGCCGTGCTGGACGACGCCAACTTCATCGAGTGCGATCTCACGGGCTGCGACCTGCGCGCGGCGCAACTGGCACGCGCCAGCTTCGTCCAGTGCCGGCTCGACGGCGTCCACGCCGGCGGCGCGCAGGCCGACGGCGCGGTGTTCGTGGAGGGCTGCACGCTGGTGGGCGCGGACTTCGGCCGCGCTTCGCTCGGCGCTGCCAATTTCGGCGGCATGGACCTGCGCCGGGTGTCGCTGGTGGGCAGCATGCTGGACGGCGCCAACCTGATCGGCGCGCGCCTGGCCGGCTCCGACTGGCGGCTGGCGCGTGCCCAGGGCGCGCTGCTGTGCAAGGCCGACCTCGGGCGCGCCCGCATGGCGGGGGCCGACTTCAGCCAGGCGGTGCTGCAGCATGCGGACCTGCGCGGCGCCGACCTGCGGCAGAGCAACCTCTTCGGCGCCGACCTGGCGCGCGTGCGGCTCGACGGCGACACGCGCTTCGACCAGGCGCTGCTCACGCGCGCGCGCACCTGGCCGCGCCTGACGCCCGAACAGCAGGCGGCGCCATGAAGCGGCACGCGCGCGCACGTCGGCCCGCCGGCCCTGCCCGGGAGCCCCGCCCATGAGCCCGCAGCTGCTGGCCATTGCCGTGGCCATGGGCGAGCCGCTGAGTGGGCTCGACCTGTCGGGCGGCCACCATGCGGGCAGCCCGCTGGCCGGCGGCACCTTCTCCAAGGTGCGGTTCGCCGGAACCGACCTGCGCGACGCGGACCTGCGCGAAGCGGTGTTCGACGAGTGCGACCTGCGCGGCGCGCTGCTGTCCGGCGCGCAGCTGCGGCGCGCGGTGTTCAACCGCTGCGAGATGGACCACGTCGACCTGCGCCGCGCCAACCTGCATGCGGCCACGTTCAACGAATGCAGCGCGGCGCATGCGCAATGCGGCGAGGCCTGGATGTCGATGGCCGTGGTCACGAAGACGAAGCTCGACCACGCCAACCTGGCCCAGGCCAACCTGGAGGCGGCGCTGTTCAGCGGCTGCAGCCTGCTGGACGTATGCGCCGACGCGGCCGACTGGCACCAGGCCACGGTCATGGAGTGCACGCTGACGCACCTGAGCTGGCGCGGCGCGTCGCTGCGGCGCACGATCTTCGTGAAGACCGTGCTCGCCGGCCTGTCCTTCGCGGGGCTCACGCTCGAGTCCTGCCAGTTCGGCGCGGCCGACCTGCGCGGCGCGGACTTCGGCGGCAACACGCTGCCGCGCTGCAACTTCCAGGGCGCGCAGATCGACGGCGCGCGCTTTGCCGGCGTGACCGCCCCGATGGCGCTGTTCTGCGACGCGCAAGGCGAGAACGTCGATTTCTCGGGCGCCCGGCTGCGCCAGTCGCTGTTCACGGGCGCGGTCTTGCCGGGCAGCGACTTCTCCGGCGCGGACCTCTGGCAGACGCACTTTGCCGGCGCCGACCTGACGCGCGCGCGCATGCCGCGCGCCGAGCTGAGTTATGCCGACTTCAGCCACGCCCGCCTGCCGGGGGCCGACCTGCGCGACGCGGTGATGTTTCGCGCTTGCCTGCACGGCGCCCACACCGACGAGGCGCAGATGACCGACCGCGCCCGCGCGCTCGAGACCGACCCCGAGCGCGCACAGGCCGAGCAGTGGCGGGCGCCCGTCGCATGACGCCATCCACCCGAAACGACACGACATGACACGACACCCGAGGAGCTCCCCATGAACACCGCTGCATCGCCTTCCGTCGCGGCCCCTCATCGGGGCCGCCGTTCCACCGCCGCGCGCCAGCGGGCGGTGGCGACGCCGGTCTCTCCAGGCTGCTGGAGCGCGCGCGTCGAGGCCTGCGACGACAGCGCCGTGCTGCGCGTGCACGACGGCGCGCAG
>NZ_MOWM01000306.1 GCF_016082275.1 Variovorax sp. E3 | reverse complement strand
CGAGCGGCTGCGCATCGGCGCGCTGCCCAGCGTGGCGCCGGCCCTGTTGCCGGTGGCGCTGGCGCGGCTGCGCGACAGCCGGCCCACGGTGCAGATCGTGGTGAAGAGCGCCGCCAACGCCGCCTTGCTCGACGAGCTGCGCGCCGGCGAGCTCGACCTGGTGGTTGGCCGCATGAGCGATCCGCGGCTGATGGGCGGCCTGAGCTTCGAGCTGCTGCACACCGAGCCGCTGGTGTTCGCGGTGCGCGCGGGGCATCCGCTGGTGTCGAAGGGGGCCTCGAAGGCGGTGTCGGTGCAGGCGGTGCTCGGCTATCCGCTGGTGGTGTACGGCGAAGGCACGATCCCGCGCCACAACACCGAGAGCTTTCTGTCGGCGCGCGGCCTGGTGCTGCCGACCCATGCGCTGCAGACGCTCGACGTGGCGGTGGCGCGCGCGCTGGTGGCGGTGTCCGACGCGGTGTGGATCACGCCGCTGGGCGCGGCGCGCGGCGAACTGGCCGACGGGCGGCTCGCGCGGCTGCGCATCGAGACCGCCGGCACCGAGGAGCCGGTCGGTTTGCTGCAGCGCAGCGATGCTGAGCCCTCGGCCCTGCGCGGCGCCATGGCCGCACTGCTGCGCGAGGTGGCCAAGCAGCAGGGCGCGGCGCCGGCGCCGCCCAGGCGCAAGCCCCGGGCTTCTAGCTAGTCAGGCAGTCAGTCAGTCCTTCGTCGCCCGGCGCTGCACGCAGGCCACGTAGCCCTCGCCGTCCGGCGGGCGGCCGGCGCGCTGGCTCTCCCACATCATCTGGCCCAGGCAGTCCATCGCCTCGTGGTGCGCGTGCAGCAGCGAGCCGCGGCGCGCGGCCAGCAGCTCGACCGCCTGGCGGATGCCGCGCGGCTGGTCGATCGAGCATTGCTCGCTGATCGACAGGTGCATCGACAAATGAAGGAACGGGTTCTCGCGCCCGTTCGATCCGTCGTAGACCCGCGCCACCGCCGCGTCGGCGTCTGCCAGGTCCTCGTGGTATTCGGGGTGCTGGTCGATCCAGCCGGCGGCGATGGTCTCGAGCGCTTCCATCGGCAAGCCCTGCCGGTGCTTGGCGTACACGTCGCAGAAGAAGCGGCGCACGTCTTCCTGGGAGGGATTGAACATATATAGATAAGAGCGAAGAAAAAAGAGAAGAAAAGGTCAGCCGAAAGAATGCATTTACGGGGGCTCGATGTGGCCGGCGTTCCGGGTACACGGCGTTACATCGTTACGTAACGAATCGCGAAATGACCTTCTTACGAGCTGTTTCCACACCCGCCGGGCAGGCTGCGAAAAAGAAAAATATCCATGTAAATCAAAGGCTTGCGGCGTTTATGGGCGCCTTGGCATGGGCCTGGACAAAAGCGGCACGCTAGTTGCCCCTGAGTAGGCATCTTTTGTCACAGAGGCTGCCATGAACGCTCCACAAGCATCGACCGTTTCGACCGAAGGACTTGCCGCCGCTGGCGCAGCTCCTGTTGTCATTGCACAAGCCACCGTCACTCCGCTCGGTACCCCCGGCGCGTTGAGTTCGGCGGCCCCTGCCGCCGCGACTGGCCCCGCCAGCATCGGCACATTATCGAATGCCACGCCGGGCGTCGCAGTGATGCGCGACGGTGTCCGCATTCCGGTCGATGGCAATCAGACCCTGGTTGCCGGTGACCGCGTGATCGTGCCGCAAGACGGCCACGCCAACGTCATGTTCCCCGGCTCGGCCACCAACAAGGCGCCGCTGTCCGGCGTCTTCACCGGCGGCACCGACGCCACCATCGGCTCGACCAAGCTGCCCGGCGGCCTCGAACAAGTGAATGTGGATGTCGCCCAGGGCGACCTGCAAGTGACCCCGCCCGACAGCGACGCCGACGCGGCCGCGCTGGCCGTGACCAAGAAGCTCGCCGCCGGCAGCGGCATCGGCCTGGGTGAATTCGCGCTGGGCGCGCTGGGTGCCGCGGCACTGGGCGCCGCGCTCAGCGGTGGTGGTGGCGGCGGCAGCGACAGCGCCTTCCCGCTGCTCGTGGGCTCGGGCAACCCCGGCGGCGAATCGGACGCGGACGCGGATTCCGATGCGGACGCGGATGCCGATGCTGATGGGGATGCGGATGCTGACGCCGATGCCGATGCCGACGCCGATGCGATGCCGATGCCGATGCAGATGCAGATGCAGATGCAGATGCAGACGCAGACGCAGACGCAGACGCCGATGGCGACCACCTCCTCGATCCGGGCGACGGCCTCGTCGGCCACGTCCTCGACGGCGCGGGCGGCGCGCTCGGCCTCGGCACTGCGCTCGCCCCCGTGGCCCACGCGGTCGACGGCCTGACCGACGTCCTGGACGACGTGCTGGCTCCGGTGCTCGGCACCAACTTCAAGCCCAACAACCCCAACGAGTTCGACCCGGTCGACAACACCGTCGTCAGCGTCACCCACCTGCTGGGCGGCGCGCTGAGCCCCGCGCTCGACGGCCTGCTGGGCGCCGGTGCCACGAACCAGATCCTCGGCTCGCTGAACCAGCAGGTCGACTACCTGACCGACGCGCTGCACAACGGCCTGGAGAACCTGCTCGGCGACAAGGGCATCGTGACCGGCCTGACCGGCGCCCTCGGCCTGGGCGGCGTGACCGACCAGCTGCTGGGCAAGGACGGCGTCGTCGGCGACGTGCTGGGCAACGTGCTGGGCGATGGCAGCCTTGTGGCCGGCCTGCTCGGCGACAAGGGCCTGGTCGGCGGCTTGCTCGGCCAGGACGGCGTGGTCGGCGGCCTGCTCGGCGACAAGGGTGTCGTGGGCGGCCTGCTCGGCGAAGTGCTGGGCCAGG
>NZ_MOWM01000305.1 GCF_016082275.1 Variovorax sp. E3 | reverse complement strand
ACAGGTGTGGGCGCAGGTGCTGGGGCTGGCCCAGGTGGGCCGGCACGACAACTTCTTCGAGCTCGGTGGGCACTCGCTCGCCGCCTTGAGATTGCGGCAGATGGTCAAGGCCCGACTGGACGTCGACCTGCCGCTGCAGCGTTATTTCGAATGCCCGAGCCTGGCGGCCTGCGCTGAAGTCCTGGCGGCCGAAGGCCGCGGGAACGCCGCGCAGGACACCTCGGAGCTGGATCGCATGGATGCATTGTTGGAAAGTCTGGGAATCTAAGTGAACGCACGTAGCACATTGATCGCACAACGCTTTGCCGAGCTGTCGCCGGCCAAGCAGAAGGAATTCATCGCGGCGTTGCGAGCGCAAGGCATCGATTTCGGCCGCCTGCCCATCGTGCCGCGGCCCGGGGGCGCGGCGTTGCTGCTGTCCTACGCCCAGGCGCGCCAGTGGTTCGTCTGGCAGATGGAGCCCGCCAGCGCGGCGCACCACATCACGGCCGCATTGACGCTGAAAGGGCGGCTGGATCCGCGCGCCCTCGAGGCCAGCCTGGGCACGCTGGTGGCGCGGCACGAGTCCCTGCGGACCACCTTCAGGGCCAGCACCGACGGCGTGGCCGAGCAGGTCGTGCATGCCGAGCTGATGCCCGATGTGCGCCATGTCGATCTGCGGTCGCTGCCGGCCAAGGAGCGCGCCGCCCAGGCGCAGGTGGACGCGGGTCGCATGGCTGGCGAAGCCTTCGACCTGGCCGAAGGACCGTTGCTGCGCGTCGGCCTGATCCGTTTGGCCGAGGAAGAGCAGGTTCTGGTGCTGGTGATGCATCACATCGTGGCCGACGGCTGGTCGATGCAGATCCTGGTCGAAGAGTTCGGTCAGCTCTACCAGGCACACGCGGCAGGCCGGGCCCCGGCGCTGGCCGCGCCGTCGCTGCGCTATGCCGACTACGCCGCATGGCAGCGCAACTGGCTCGATGCCGGAGAACGCGATCGGCAGCTCGGCTACTGGAAGACGCAGCTCGGCGGCGCGCATCCCTTGCTGCAACTGCCCGGCGACCATCCCCGTCCCGCGCAGGGCCCTTACCGCGTGGCGCGCCACCGTGCCGCGTTGCCGTCGGCGCTGGTCCGGGATCTGCGGCGCTGCGCCACGTCGCACAAGGCCACGCCTTTCATGCTGCTGATGGCTGCTTTCCAGGGGCTGTTGCATCGCTACAGCGGCCAGACGGACATTCGCCTCGGCGTGCCGATCGCCAACCGGGACCGGCCGGAGGTTGCCGGCGTGGTCGGCCTGTTCGTCAATACGCAGGTGCTGCGCAACACGCTGACCGGGCACACGACCCTGGCGCAGGTCCTGGCGCAGGCGCGCAGGCTGCGCTGGATGCACAGGCCCACCAGGATCTGCCGTTCGAACAGCTGGTCGATGCCCTGGCGCCGCAGCGCAGTCTCAGCCAGCCGCCGCTGTTCCAGGTGATCTTCAATCATCAGCAACAAGACCTGAGCGCGCTTTCGCAGCTGTCCGGCCTGACACTGGAGCCCTACGAGATCGACGAGCAGGCCGCGCCGCTCGAACTGGCACTCGACACGGTGGAAGAGGCCGACGGCGGCATCAGCTTCGTCTTCACCTATGCCAGGGCCGTGTTCGAGCCGCGGACCATCGAGCGGCTGGCGGCACATTACCTGGCGATGCTGCGGCAACTGGTGAGCCGTCCCGAGCTGCCTTTGCGCGACGTCGAGTTGCTCGACGAGCCCGAGCGCCTGCAATTGCAACGCTGGGGCGCGGGGGAGCACGGTCCTTGGGAAGATGTGCCGGTGCATCGACTGGTCGAACGGCAGGCACGCGCGAGGCCTGATGCAACGGCCCTGATCATGGGCGACACCGCGCTGAGCTATGGCGAGCTCAACACGCGCGCCAACCGATTGGCCCACCGGCTGATGGCATTGGGCGTGCGGCCGGAAAGCCGGGTCGGCCTGGCGGTGGAGCGGTCCGTCGAGATGGTGGTGGCACTGCTGGGCGTGCTCAAGGCGGGTGGTGCCTATGTGCCGCTGGACCCCGGCTATCCGGCCGAGCGCCTGAGCTTCATGGCGGCGGACAGCGGCATTTGCCTGCTGCTGACGCAGGCCCGCGTGCGCGAGCGCCTGCCGGCTGGAATGCGTGAACTCCCCACGCTGCTGCTCGACGTGCAGACGCTGGAGGCAGGGCGCTCGGACGACCCCGCGGTTGCGCTGCGCGGCGAGCATCTCGCCTATGTGATCTACACCTCGGGATCGACCGGGCAACCGAAGGGCGTTGCCGTGGCGCACGGGCCTCTCGGCATGCACATCCTGGCCATCGGCCAGGCCTACGGCATGACGCCGGAAGACTGCGAGCTGCAGTTCGCTTCCATCAACTTCGACGGCGCGCACGAGCGGATCTGGACGCCCCTGGCCTTCGGTTCGGTGCTGATGCCGCGCGACGAGGAACTGTGGACGGTGGAGCGCAGCTGCGAGGAGATGCGCCGCCATGGCATCACCATCGCCTGTTTCACGCCGAGCTATCTGCAGCAGCTGGCCGAGGGCATGGGAGAGGAGGGGCGCGTGCCTTCGCTGCGTTCCTACACGGTGGGCGGCGAAGCGACCTCGCGCGCTGCCTATGAGCGCGTGATGTCGAACCTGCAGCCGCCCCGGATCATCAACGGCTACGGGCCGACGGAGGCGGTGATTACCCCGACCATCGCCAAGGCGCATGCCGGCGGCGGCTTCGATACAGCCTACATGCCGATCGGCTCGCCGATCGGCGACCGCAGGGCGGTGGTGCTCGACAGCGACCTGAACCTGGTGCCGGCCGGAATGGCGGGCGAGCTGTACCTGGGCGGCGCGGGT
>NZ_MOWM01000304.1 GCF_016082275.1 Variovorax sp. E3 | reverse complement strand
AGCAATACGAATACGAGCAAGCGCGCGGTGCAAGGGGAGACTCTCGCCAAGCAACTCGCCCTCGTCATCGACCTCAACGTCTGCGTCGGCTGCCACGCCTGCGTCACCTCGTGCAAGCAGTGGAACACCTCCGGCAGCGCCGGCCCGCTGGCCGACGAGCGTCCCTACGCGGCCAACCCCACCGGCACCTTCTTCAACCGCGTGCAGACCTACGAGGCCGGCGCGTTCCCCGCCACCGAGACCATCCACTTTCCCAAGAGCTGCCTGCACTGCGAAGACCCGCCGTGCGTGCCCGTGTGCCCCACGGGCGCGAGCTACAAGCGCAAGGAAGACGGCATCGTGCTGGTCGACTACGACAAGTGCATCGGCTGCAAGTACTGCGCATGGGCCTGCCCCTACGGCGCGCGCGAGCTCGATGAAGAGCGCCAGGTCATGACCAAGTGCACGCTGTGCGTGGACCGCATCTACGACGAGCAGTTGCCCAAGGAAGACCGCAAGCCCGCCTGCGTCAAGGCCTGCCCGACCGGCGCGCGCATCTTCGGCGACGTGAAGGACCCGGACTCCGACGTGTCGAAGGCGATCCGCGAACGCGGCGGCTACCAGTTGATGCCCGAGTGGGAAACCAACCCGGCCAACCAGTACCTGCCGCGCCACATCACCCAAGCTTCCGACTCACAGCAGTAGCCGCACCATGCATCCCGCGTTCTCGATTCTTTTCTTCACCACGCTGGCCGGCGCCGCGCAGGGGCTGGTCTTCACGCTGGCGCTGGCCGCGCTGTTCGGGCTCGGGCTGGCGCCGGGCTTCCTGTCGGTGGCGCTGGGCGTGGCCGAGGTGCTGCTGGTGGCGGGCCTGGCCGCGTCGTTCATGCACCTGGGCCGCAAGACGCGTGCATGGCGCGCGGTGCTCATGTGGCGCACCTCCTGGATGTCGCGCGAGGTCATCGTGCTGCCGGTGTTCATCGCGCTGGTGGCGCTGTGGTGGCTGTCGCTGCGGCTGGACATCGGCGCGCCGTGGTCGTGGCTGTTGCCGCTGCTGGTGTTGTACGGCGCGGCGCTCCTCTGGTATTGCACGGCAATGATCTACGCCTGCCTGCGCTTCATCCAGGAGTGGGCGCACCCGCTGACCATCGTCAACTTCACGCTGATCGGGCTGTCGTCGGGGCTGGTGCTGGCCTGCGCGATGGCGGCGGCCTGGGGCGAGGCGCGCTTCGCGCAGGTGTTCGGGCCGTGGGCGCTGGTCGCCACGCTGGCCGCATGGGCCGCACGCGCGGGTTCGTTGAAGCGCAACGCCGGGCTGCGGCACAAGTCGACCTTGCAGTCGGCCACCGGCATCCGCACGCACAAGCTGGTGCAGAAGTCGATGGGCATGTCGGCCGGCTCGTTCAACACGCGCGAGTTCTTTCATGGCGCCTCGCTTGCGGCTTTCAGGAACATGAAGCTCGGCTTCCTGCTGCTGGCCTTCGTGCTGCCGGCCTTGCTGGCGGCCTGGGGCGTGGCGAGCGGGGCTGCCTTGCCCTGGCTGCTCGCGGTGCTGGTGCAGGCGCCGGGCCTGCTGGCCGAGCGCTGGTTCTTTTTTGCACAGGCCAAGCATCCGCAGAACCTGTACTACCAGGTGGTGTCCTGATCGCTCAGGCCTCGAAGTTCAACGCGAGTCCGGGCGTGGGCCAGTCGTCGATGGCAATGAGCCGCCCGCTGCCCGACAGCGTGACATAGGCCGTGCGCCGCTCGCGCCCGCCGAAGCAGATGTTGGTGGTGTAGCGGTCGGGCAGCGGCACGTGCTCGACCGTGGCGCCGTCGGGCGACACGACGCTGATGCCGCCATGTAGCAGCGTGGCCACGCAGAGGTTGCCCAGCGCGTCGACCGCCATCGAGTCGAAGCGCTGGTAGTGGCCGCCCGGCGAGGCGCAGAGCATGCGCCCGCCGTGCGGCGACGGCCAGCCGTCCTTGCGCACGCGGCCTGGCGCGGTGACGTCGAAGGCCCAGACGCGCGCGCCTTCGGTCTCGGCGTAGTACAGCGTGGCGCCGTCGGGCGACAGCGCAATGCCGTTGGGCGTGGTCACCGGCCGCGCGATCACGCCGGCGGCGCCGCCGTCGGCATGGCCGTAGAACAGGCCGCCGCGGTCCATGTCGCGCTCGCGCACCTTGCCCAGGTCGGTGAAGTAGAAGCCGCCGTGCGCGTCGAACACGATGTCGTTGGGGCCGCACAGCGCGCCGCCCTCGACCGTGTCGTACAGCCGCTCGGCGCGGCCGGTGGCCAGGTTCACGCGCTCGATGCGGCCGCCTGAATAGTCCTCGGCCTGGCCCACGGGGCGCAGGCAGCCGTCAGCCTCGGTGTGCCACCTGAAGCCGCCGTTGTTGCAGACGTAGACGGCACCGTCGGGCCCGATGGCCGCGCCGTTGGGGCCGCCGCCCAGGTCGGCCACCACCTGCACCAGCCCGTCGGCGCGCACGCGCGTGAGCGTGCCGCGCGCGATTTCGACGAGCAGCACGGAGCCGTCGTCCATGGCGATCGGGCCTTCGGGAAACTGCAGGCCGGTGGCGAGTTCGCGGATGCGCATCGGAGGCTCCTTGTCGGCGTCTTCGGACCGTTGTCCGGCCGACAGTTTGCTACGACTTCCTCCTGCTTGCCGGGGAGGTGCGGCAGGCCGGGCCCCCAGCGCGGCTAGCGCAACAGCGCGCGGAACAAGCCGCTGCGGCGCAGCCGCATCACGAAGCTGCAGCCCGCGAGGCGGCAGCGCCAGTGCGCGAGAAAGGGCACGGCCGCCGTGGCCGCGGGCGCGGCGGCGTCCCGGCTGGCCAGCAGACGGTCGAGCAGGGCGGAGGCGCGCGAGCCGCCGTCGCTTGCGTCACCGCCCTGCGCGAGGCGCGCGAGCGCGAAG
>NZ_MOWM01000303.1 GCF_016082275.1 Variovorax sp. E3 | reverse complement strand
CGAGCGCATCGCCCGTGGCGGTGTCGGCCAGCTCGGCGTTCAGCGCGCCCGGCACGGCGCCCGCCAGCAGCGTGATGCGGTTCATTGCGTCGGCCTCCTGCTGCTGCAGCGCGGGAATGCGCGCGCGCAGTTCGGCCACCTGCGTGTGCTGGCGCACCGGGTCCAGGTCGCTCACGAGGCCGCCGTCGGCCCGCGCGCGCACCAACTCGAGCGACTCGGCGGCCGCCGCGATGTCGGCGCGTGCAATGCGCAGTTCGCGCTGCGTGCCGCGCAGCTCGAAGTAGTTGCGCGCCAGCTCGGCCTGCACGCTGAGCCGGGCCTGCCGCAGCAGGGCGGCCGAGGCGCCCGCGTCGGCATCGGCCGCCTCGACGGCGCGGCGCACGCGGCCCCACAGGTCGATTTCCCACGAGGCATCGAAGCCCGCCTGGTAGAGGTTGAAGGGCTCGCTGAGCGTGCCGATCAACTGGTCGCGGTTGGAGGCGCCCGAGCCCAGCGCGTCGATCAACCGCGTGCCCGCGCCGTTCTCGCTCTGGCGCTGCCGGGTGACGCCGGCGCTGGCGTTGACCTGCGGCAGCTGCTGCGCGGCCGTGGTACTGCGCTGCACGCGGCTCTGGGCAAAGCGCAGGGCGGCCGTTTGCAGGTCGGGGTTTCCCGCGAGCACCATGGCCTGGAGGCGGTCGAGTTCCGGATCGCCGAAGGCCGACCAGTCGGCGGACGCGGTGCCGGTGGCGGGCGCCTGTTGCCGCTCGGCGCCGAGCAACGCGGGCGAGCCGCCGTGCCATGCCGACCAGTCGGCGGGTGCCCGGGTGTCGGGCGGCTTGCGGTCGGGGCCGACGGCGCAGCCGGCAATGACGAGCGCCAGGGCGAGCGTGCCTGCGGCACGAGCAAGGGGGAAGGGAAGGGACATGGCGCGCTCCCGGTGTCAAACAAGGCGGTTGCGGAACAGCCACGCGGCCAGCGGCAGCGTGACGGCGGCGATGACGGCGAGCGGAATCAGGTTGTGCCAGACAGTGCCCAGCCCCACGCCCTCGAGGTACACGCGCTGCACCAGGTCGATGGCAAAGCGCAGCGGGTTGGCCAGCGTCACCACCTGCAGCAGGTGCGGCATGTTGCGCACCGGCGTGGTCAGGCCCGACAGCAGCATCAGCGGCATCAGCAGCACGAAGGCATAGAGCATGGCCTGCTGCATGTTGGCCGACACGGCCGAGATCGACAGGCCGATGCCCACGCTCGCGATCGTGAAGAACAGCAGCCCCGTGTAGAGCGTGACGAGCGAGCCCGCCATCGGAATGTCGAACCAGAACAGCGACACCAGCAGGATCAGCGACGACTGCACCAGCCCCACCAGCACCGGCGGCAGCGCCTTGCCGATCATGATTTCCAGCGGCGACATCGGCGTGACCAGCAACTGGTCGAAGGTGCCCTGCTCGCGTTCGCGCGCCACCGACAGCGCGGTGAGCAGCAGCGTCTGCAGCATGCTGAGCGCGGCGATCATGCCGGGCAGCAGGTTCCAGCGCGTTTCCAGGTTGGGGTTGAACCACGCGCGCGACTCCACCACCAGCGGCGTGGGCGGCGCACCCGCCCGCGCGCGCAGCTCGGCGTTGTAGCGCTCGACCACCGCGCCCACGTAGCCCGCCGCCGAGCCCGCGGTGTTGGAGTTGCGCGCATCGAGGATCAGTTGCACGGCCGTCGTCTGCCCCGCGCTGAGCCGTTGCTCGAAGTCGGCCGGGATCTGGATGACGAGCAGGGCCTGCTCGGCGTCGATCACCTCGCGGATGTCCGACTGCGTGCGCAGCGTGGCCACGCGGTGGAACACGCCGGTGCTGTCCAGGTGCGCGATGAGTTCCGACGACGCGCCGTTGCGGCTCTGGTCGAGCAGCGCGTAGGGCACGTTGGTGAGGTCGTAGGTCGCGCCGTAGCCGAAGATCATGCTCTGCAGCAGCGCGGGCGCGACCAGGATGGCGCGCGTGGCCGGGTCTTCAGGATCGTCAGCAGTTCCTTGCGGCAGAGGTTGGCCACGCGCAGGAAGAAGTCGACAAGGGGGGCGAGGAGGGCGGTCATGGCACGTGTCTTCAGTCGAGGCTCTTGCGCGTCACCGCGCGCGCCACCAGCAGCAGGCCGACCGCGTACGCCATCAGGATCGCGCAGTTGCGCCAGATCAGCGGCCACACGTCGCCCGCGAGGAACAGCGTCTTGATCAGGTCCATGAAGTAGGTGGCCGGCAGCACTTGCCCCACCACCCGCACGGCCGTGGGCACGTTGCGCAGGTCGAACAGGAAGCCCGACAGCATCATCGAGGGCATGAAGGTGGCAATCAGCGCCACCTGGCTCGCGAGGAACTGATTGCGCGTGACCGACGAGATCACCAGCCCCAGGCTCACCGCCACGATCAGGTAGAGCATGGAGCTGAACACCACCACGATCAGCGAGCCGTACATCGGCACCTCGAACAGGAAGCGCGCGGACAGCAGGCACAGCGCCAGGCCCAGCATGCCGACCCCGAAGTACGGAATGATCTTGGCCAGCAGGATCTCCACCGGCCGCACCGGCGTGACGAACAGCGCCTCCAGCGTGCCGCGCTCCCATTCGCGCGCCATCACCAGCGCGGTGAGAAAGGCGCCCACCAGCGTCATGATGAGCACGATGAGGCCCGGCACCAGGTACCAGGTGCTGGTGTTGGCAGCGTTGAACCACATGCGCTGCTCGACGGTGACGCTGCCGGTGGGCGGCGCATCGGCGCCCGACGCGCTGCCGCCGCGGTCCATCTGCCGCACGCCCGCCTGCGCGAGCGCGCCGCTCACGTAGGCCAGCACGATGCTCGCGCGCCCCGCGTCCGCCCCGTGCACGATGAGCTGCACGCGCGCGTTGCCCGCCGGC
>NZ_MOWM01000302.1 GCF_016082275.1 Variovorax sp. E3 | reverse complement strand
CCCGGATAGGTCATCAGCTTGGAAACCCCGACCGGTCCAGGCCAACACTTCCAATGATTCCCGCGATATCACCGCGTGCGAGCGAGGAAGTCCGCCCCACTTGGGGAGGACGCGAGACGCGACATGCGACAAGCAGGTTGTGCGCGCCAACCGGGCCCACCCGAGAAGCCGGTAGACCCCGGCCGGGAGACGAGGTTGAAGACGCTTGATGTCACTCACTGACAAGCCAACAAGCCCTGGCTACGCCGCCTCGCATCGCGTGGTCAACCCCGAACATCATCAGGTCAGCCAAATGGGCATTGACCGTCTCGCGACTCATGCCCGATTGCACTCCAACGACTGCAAAGCTTGGTTTTGTGGCCAGACAAGGCTCGCTTAGGAAGTTTTCGCGTCGCCTGGAGATCGGCTGAACCAACCGAATTGAAGGCACAGCTCGCCGACGCCATGCTGCCGATTCACCGTCGACCACACGAACAATCTGGATTGACAACGGAAATGACAACGATATCATTTGCAAAGGCGGCACACGCACCCTACCGGCAATATAGCTATCCATAAGCCAATAAGAGCGTTCGTGCAAAATTGACAACGATATCAATTTGGCGCTCGATGCGCCGTTGGAGACTCTCCATGAAACGATTGCTGACGTCCATCGCGATCAGCGCCGCGGTTTTGAGCGCTAACGCTCAAAATTGGCCCGAGAAGTCCGTCACGCTCGTCGTGCCCTTTCCTGCCGGGGGCTCGACTGACCAAGTGGCGCGGGCCGTGGCGCCCAGGCTCACAGAGAAATTCAAGCAATCTTTCGTCGTGGACAACAAGGCAGGCGCAACTGGAACCATTGGCGCCACTTTCGTGAAGCGCGCGCCAGCAGATGGCTATACCTTCCTGGTCACCTCGCTGGGCCCGTTGGTGATCGTTCCGCACCTGATCAAGGGCCTCCAATACGATGCGCTGAAGGACTTCGACCTCATCACGGTCGCCGTAGCCTCACCCAACGTACTGGTGGTGCCTGCGAATTCACCCCACAAGAATGTTGCGGATGTCATCGCCTTTCAAAAAGCCAATCCGGGCAAGATGAGTTTCGCGTCCGCAGGCAGCGGCTCCAGCGACCACCTCACGGCGGAATTGTTCTGGCAACAAACAGGCACCAAGGGTATTCATGTTCCCTACAAGGGAGGCGCTCCGGCGCACACCGACCTGATGGGAGGGCAAGTGGATGCCTCGTTCCAGAACATCAATGCGGTGGCTCAATACATCAAGGGGGGCAAGATGCGCGCTTTGGCCATCACAAGTCCCAAGCGTTCGCCGATCCTGCCCGATGTCCCGACGCTGACGGAGGCTGGTGTCAGCAACGTCGAAGTTGCTTCCTGGCAAGCAATCGTCGCTCCCAAGGGCTTACCCCGCGCCCTGCGGGACAAGGCAAACGCGGCATTCGTGGAAGCGCTCAATGATCCGGCCGTGAAAGAGCAATTCACGTCCATCGGCTTTGAGATGGTCGCCAATACACCGGCCGAGTTCGCAGCCTTCCAGCAGAAGGAATATGCGAAATGGAAACAGGTCGTTGAGACCGGAAAAATTTCCATCGAGTAAGGCGTGCCAGGCCCGACGCCAGGGCCGCACCCGTTCGCGCCGTCCTGCGCGCAGCGCGCGTCACACTGTCCATACCCTTCGAGTCTCTCCACAATGTCGCACGACAGCATCGCCCACATCCGGCTTTCCTCCTGCTACCTGCCGCTGGCCAATCCGATCAGCGACGCCAAGGTACTGACCGGGCGACAGAAGCCCATGACCGAGATCGCGATGCTGCTTGCCGAGATCGAGACCCGGGACGGCGACAAGGGCCTGGGCTTTTCGTACGCCAAGCGCGCGGGAGGCCCCGGCCAGTTCGCACATGCCAGGGAGGTCGCGCCCGCCCTGATCGGCGAGGACCCCAGCGACATCTCCAGGCTTTGGACCAAGTTGTGCTGGGCCGGTGCGTCGGTGGGCCGCAGCGGCCTGGGCGTACAGGCTTACGGCGCCTTCGACGTTGCGCTCTACGACCTCAAGGCCCGCCGCGCCGGGCTGTCGCTGGCCAAGCTGCTGGGCTCACAACGCGACTCCGTGCGCTGCTACAACACCTCGGGCGGCTTCCTGCATACGCCTATCGATCAGCTGAAGGTGAACGCGGCCGCGTCCATTGAACGCGGCATCGGTGGTATCAAGCTGAAGGTCGGCCAACCCGACGGCAAGATTGACATTGAGCGTGTGGAAGCCGTGCGCCAGCACTTGGGCGACCACGTGCCGCTGATGGTAGACGCCAACCAGCAATGGGACCGCCCCAAGGCGCAGCGCATGTGCCGCATCTTCGAGCAGTACAACCTTGTCTGGATTGAGGAGCCGTTGGATGCCTACGACCACGAAGGCCATGCCGCGCTGGCTGCGACCTTCGACACGCCCATAGCCACCGGCGAGATGCTGACCAGTCTCACCGAGCACTATGACTTGATCCGCCACCGTGCGGCCGACTACCTGATGCCCGACGGCCCGCGCGTGGGCGGCATCACGCCCTTCCTCAAGATCGCCGCACTGGCCGAGCATGCAGGGCTCAGCCTGGGGCCGCATTTCGCGATGGAGTTGCACGTTCACCTGGGCGCGGTGTATGCCACTGAGCCTTGGGTCGAGCATTTCGACTGGCTGGAGCCGCTGTTCAACGAGCGTCTGGAAATCAGGGACGGCAGGATGCTGGTGCCTACGCGCCCCGGCCTGGGCTTGAGCCTGAGCGAACAGGCGCGCGCCTGGACGCGCGAGTCGGCGGAGATCGGCCAGCGCGCCTGAATCAGATTCGGCGCCGCGATAGAAACAGCCACCACGATGATCAGCGCCCCGCTCTACATCACCATGCACCCAG
>NZ_MOWM01000301.1 GCF_016082275.1 Variovorax sp. E3 | reverse complement strand
CGGCCACCGACTGGGCGGCCTTCGCGGCGCGCCACATCCAGCCCGACGGCCGGGTCATCGACTTCAACACCGCGCAGCAGCAGTCCACCTCCGAAGGCCAGTCGTACGCGATGTTCTTCGCGCTCGTGCACAACGACCGCGACACCTTCGCGCGCGTGCTCGCCTGGGCCGAGGCCAACCTCGCGGGCGGCAGCCTCGCCAAGCAGTTGCCGGCCTGGCAATGGGGCCGCAAGCCCGAAGGCGGCTGGGGCGTGCTCGACCCCAACGCGGCGTCGGACGCCGACCTGTGGATCGCCTACGCGCTGATGGAAGCCGGCCGGCTGTGGAACGACAACCGCTACCGCACGCTCGGGCGCAGCCTGCTGGCGCTGGTGGTGCGCGACGAGGTCGTCTCGCTGCCGGGCCTGGGCCGCATGCTACTGCCTTGGCCCAAGTCGGTGGCGAGCGCGCCGAACTGGCGCCTCAACCCGAGCTACATGCCGCTGCAGCTGCTGCGCTACTTTCAGCAGGCCGACCCGAGCGGTCCGTGGCACGAGGTCACGGACAACACGCTGCGCATGTTCGGCGGCGTCACGCCCAAGGGCTTCGCGCCCGACTGGTGCGCGTGGTCGCAGGACTCGCGCTCTTTCGTGGCCGACCCCGTGAAGGGCGTGACCGGCAGCTACGACGCCATTCGCGTCTACCTCTGGGCGGGCATGCTGTCCGACAAGGACCCGGCCCGCAAGATGCTGCTGATGCAGTTGCGCGGCCCGCGCCTGCTGCTGGCCGACAAGCAGCCCGTGCCCGAATACGTCGACACCGTGACCGGCGCCGTGCGCGGCATGGCGCCGCTGGGTTTCTCGGGCGCGCTGCTGCCCTATCTCAAGGCGCTGGACGAGACCGACGCGCTCGCCGTGCAGGTGGCCCGCGTGCCCGGCGGGCGCGCCGTACCTCCCGCGCCGGCGCCGGGCGCGCCGCCCCCCCGGCACCCCTGCCGTACTACGAACAGACGCTGCTGTTGTTCGGTCAAGCCTGGCTCGACGGCCGCTATGAATTCGGCCGCAACGGCCAGTTGCAAACATCATGGAGAACGCTATGCCGTCCCAATCGACCGGCCTGAAGCCGAAGCGTCCCCCCTCGTTCCGTACCCAGCAATGGCTGGCCTGCATCGGCATGGTCACCGCGCTGGGCACCGGCGGCCAGGCGTTCGCGCAGGCCGACGCCGCTGCCGCACTCATCGAGCAGGGCAATTACTGGCAGGCCCAGGGCCGCGCCGACCTGGCCGAAGAAAGCTGGAAGAAGCTGCTGAGCGTCAACCCGCAGTCGGCCGACGCGATGTACGGCATGGCGCAGGTCGAGCTGACGCGCAACAACGCCGAGCAGGCCCGCAGTTGGATCGCGCGCCTGCGCACCGCGCACCCCAATGACGCCCGCCTGGCGCGCCTGCAGCAGCAGGCCCAGCAGCCCGGCCAGCAAGGCGGCACGCTGCAGCGCGCCCGCGCCGCCGCGCGCGCCGGCCGCTCGGCCGAGGCGGTCGAGCTGTACCGCAGCCTGTTCGACAACCGGCCGCCGCCGGAATCGGTGGCGCTGGAGTTCTACCAGGCACTGGCCAGCACGCCGCAAGGCGCCGACGAGGGCCGCAAGGGCCTCGAGCAGCTGGTGAAGGACCATCCGGAAAACGCCAACTACCGCCTTGCCCTCGCGCAGCAGAAGACCTACAGCGAACCGACGCGCCGCGCCGGCATCCGCGAACTCGTCGAGCTGACCAAGCAGCCCACCGTGGCCGCCCCCGCGCGCGCCGCCTGGCGCCAGGCGCTGATCTGGCTGGACGCACGCGCGCCCGACATTCCGCTTTACCAGGACTACCTGGCCAACAACCAGGCCGACGCGGCCGTGGCCGCACGGCTGGAAACGCTCACCACCGCCAAGACCACGGCGGCGAACGCGCCCGACGTGCCCGTGGGCGAAGGCTTCAAGGCGCTGGAACGCGGCGACCCGGCCACGGCCGAGCAGCGCTTCCAGCAGGCGCTGCGCACCAAGGCCGACGACACCGAGGCCCTGGGCGGCCTGGGCCTGGTGCGCATGCGCCAGGAGCGCTTCGGCGAAGCGCAGGAGCTGCTGGAGCGCGCCGTGCGCGGCGGCGCCACCAAGTGGAACTCGGCGCTGCAAAGCGCCAACTATTGGGTGCTGGTCGGGCAGGCCCGTGCAGCGCAGGCCAGGAACGACCAGCGCGGTGCGCAGTCGCTGTACGAACGCGCCGTGCGCATCGACCCGCGCGAACCCGTGGGCCAGAACGCGCTGGCCGACCTGCGTGCCGCCGCCGGCGACTTCGCGCAGGCCGAGCAAGGCTACAAGCGCGTGCTCGAAAGCAAGCCGCAGAACACGCAGGCGTTGCGCGGGCTGATCTCGGTGTACGGCCAGACCGGCCGCCCCGACGAAGCGCTGGCGCTGTCGCGCCGCCTCACACCCGAACAGGCCACGCAGTTGGGCGGCCTGCGCGACATCCAGGTCGAGCAGGCGCGCAACCGCGCGCGCCAGCAGGCCGCAGCAGGCGACGCGGCCGGCGCGCAACGCACGCTCGAGGACGCGATGCTCGCAGCGCCCGACAGCCCATGGGTGCGCCTGGACCTTGCCAACATCTACCGCAAGCAGGGCATGGTGTCCGAGGCGCGCGGCGTGATGGAAGGGCTGCTGATGTCGCAGCCCGACATGCCCGACGCGCTGTACGCCAGCGCCCTGCTCGCCTCCGAAACCGGCGACTCGGCGGCGGGCATCCAGTACCTCGAACGCATTCCCGCCGGCTCGCGCACGCGCGACATGGCGGCGCTGCAACGCCGCCTGTGGGCGCAGTCGCAGGCTGCGCGCGCGCAGGCGCTGGCGCGGCAGGGCCAGGTCGACGCGGCACG
>NZ_MOWM01000300.1 GCF_016082275.1 Variovorax sp. E3 | reverse complement strand
GGGCGGCGCGCGCGGCATCGGCCTGGCGATTGCCCGGCGCTACATGGCGGCCGGCGCGAGCGTGGCGCTGTGGGATCTCGATGCGTCGGCGCTGGCGGCTGCATTGCAGACGCTCGCGCCGCTCGGCACCGCCACGTCGGCGGTGGTCGATGTGCGCGACGAGGAGCAGATCGCCCGCGCGGCCTCGCAGTCGCAGGAGCGCTTCGGCGCCATCGACGTTCTCGTCAACAACGCGGGCGTGCTCGGCCCCACCGTGCCGGCGTGGGAGCACACCCCGGCGCAATGGCGCAACGTGCTCGACATCAACCTGACGGGCGCGTGGCTGTGTTGTCGCGCGGTGGCGCCGCGGATGCTCGCGCAAAAGCGCGGACGCATCGTCAACATCGCGTCGGTCGCGGGCAAGGAAGGCAACGGCTTGAACGCCGCGTACTCGGCCTCGAAGGCGGGGCTCATCGCGCTGACCAAGTCGCTCGGCAAGGAGCTGGCGTCGGCCGGCGTGCTGGTGAACTGCATCACGCCCTCGGCCGCCGACACCGAGGTGTTCTCCGGGGTGCCGGCGGAGCACCGCGAACAGTTGCGCACCGCCCTGCTCTCGCGCGTGCCCATGGGGCGTTTCGTCGATGTCGATGAAGTCGCGTCGATGGCCGCGTGGCTCGCCTCGGACGACTGCTCGTTCAGTACCGGGGCGGTGTTCGACATCTCGGGTGGGCGGTCGGTTTACTGAATGCGCAGGCATTCGGGGCGCGTGCACAGGCGCCTGTGTTCGCCGATCAACGACAAGACTTCATTTTCAGGAGACAGCCATGACCAGAGATCCCGAACCGACGGGCTTCGCACAGCTCGCCGACTTCGACACGCGCGAGCCCACGCAATGCCGCAAGAGCGCCTTCGCGCCATCCGCCGCGGCGCGGAGCAACTGCGCGAGCGGCTGATGGACGCGCCGCCGGTGCGCTTTGCGCGCAGCTTCAACCTGCTGCGCATTCCGTATCCCGCGTGGTTTGCCTTTACCGGCGTGTATTCGCAGCAGCTGCTCAAGCCGCACATGGTGCATCTGCTGGCGCGCACCACACTCATTCAGTACGACGACTTCGAGGGACGGCTGCGCACGCTGCTGTTCACGCCGGCGGACTTCGAGGCTGGCAACGAAACGCCCTACTTCAAGCGCCTGAGCGAGCAGACGCCGAAGTTCCTGCACAAGACCATCGCGCCGGTCTACCAGACGGTGCCGCAGGCGCTGGTGAGCTGCGGCATCGCACCGGAGCAGATCGACTTCATCACCTACGACCACCTCCACACGCAGGACGTGCGCCGCTGGTTGGGCAATACCTCGGCGCCGGGGCTGTTTCCGAACGCGAAGCTGCTGGTGCATCGGCAGGAACTGGCGAACGTGCAAGGGCTGCTGCCGGTGCAGGCGGAGTGGTACTGCCCGCATGGGCTCGACGGGGTGCCGGCCGAACGCGTCGTGCCGTTCGACGGGAGCATCCAGCTGGGACGCGGCGTGGCGCTGGTGCACACGCCGGGGCACACCGAAGGCAACCATTCGCTGGTCTACCGCGCCGCCGACGGGCTGCGCGTGAGCAGCGAGAACGGGGTGTCGGCCGACAGCTGGGCGCCGCTGCAGTCGCGGCACAACGGCATTCGCCGCTACGCGCAGGCCACGGGCGCGGAGGTGATCCTCAACGGCAACACGCAGGAAAGCGGCAACGAGCAGTACCTGTCGATGGTGCTGGAGAAAACGCTTGCCGGCACCTCGGCCCTGCACGGCTTCAGCAACGTGGTGCCTTCGAGCGAATGTTCGCCGCACTGGCTCTTTCCGGGGGCGCCGACCAGCCACCTGTGGGGCGAGACGAGCTTCGGTGCGCCGGTGCGCGCGTGACCCACGACCAAGGAGACACACGATGAATACCGCCACCCTCGACGGTGCGTCCGCCCACGCCCCAGCCGGTGCCACCGCGCACGACGACGCCGCGCTCTTTCGCAAGATCACCTGGCGGCTGATGCCGCTGCTGTGCGCCTGCTATGTGCTGAACTACCTCGACCGCACCAACGTCGGTTACGCGCAGCTGCAGATGAAGGAGCAGCTGGGCTTCAGCGATGCGGTGTTCGGGCTGGGCGCGGGCATCTTCTTCATCGGCTATGCGGTGTTCGAGATTCCCAGCAACCTGATGCTCGCGAAGATCGGCGTGCGCGCGACGCTGCTGCGCATCATGGGACTGTGGGGTCTGGCCTCGGCGGCGATGATGTTCGCCACCACGCCGATGCAGTTCTATGTGCTGCGCTTCCTGATCGGCGTGTTCGAGGCGGGCTTCGCGCCGGGCGTGCTGTTCTACCTGACGCTGTGGTTTCCGTCGCACCGGCGCGCGCAGGCCACGGCGCTGTTCTTCATGGCCTTCGGCGCGGCGCCCATCGTGGCGGGGCCGATCGCCGGGCTCACGATGACCTACCTCGATGGCGCGCTCTCGCTGCGCGGTTGGCAATGGCTGTTCCTGCTCGAGGGGGTGCCGAGCGTGCTGCTGGGGCTGGCGGCATTCCGCTGGCTGTCGAACAGCCCGGCGCAGGCGAGCTGGCTCTCGGCCGCCGAGAAGCAGCGCGTGGCGCGCCTGCTGGCCGAAGACCAGGCCGCGCACGGCGCCGCCGAGCGCCACACCTTCGGCGCGGCGATGCGCGACGGCCGCGTGTGGCTCATCGGCTTCATGTCGTTCCTGATCATCCTGGGCATCTACGCGCTGTCGTTCTGGCAGCCGACCATCCTCAAGTCGATGGGGCTCAGCGTGCTGCAGATCGGCTTCTACGCGGTCATTCCGGCGGTGGCGGGCATCGCGGCCAACATCGTGGTCGGGCGGCGCTCCGACCGGCGCAAGGAGCGGCGCTGGCACTTCGCGGCGAGCGCGGTGGTGGGCGCGGCCGGGCTGGCGCTCACCACGCTGTTCATGCACAACGCCCTGGCCGCGGTGCTGTGCCTGGCGCTGGCGTCGATGGGCATCTCGGCCGCGTTCACCGTGCTGTGGTCGGTGCCGGGCAGCTTCATGTCCAAGAGCGCGGCGGCCGG
>NZ_MOWM01000299.1 GCF_016082275.1 Variovorax sp. E3 | reverse complement strand
TGCCGCCGGCACCGGCTGGGCCCTGCCGGCCCACGCCCGCAGCCACGGCGTGGCCACCGACCCCGTCAACCTCGCGCGCGCGCGGCGCGGCGTGCTGTACCCCGACCACGTGGTGTTCCTGGGCCGCGGCGTGGCGTGCGCGCCCGCGCTGGCCGGCCCGGCATTGCAGGACTGGCTGCGCGCGCAGCGCCGGCTCGACAACCCCGCCCCGTACATCGCCCTGCCCGGACGCGGCGTGCTGGTGCGCGACGGCCTGCCCGAGGCCGCGCAGGAAATGCTCGCCTGCCTGGCCGACGTGCTGCAACGCCTGCCCGTCTCGCACGAGCCGGTCTACCTGCCCGACGACGAAGCCGACAGCCTCGCCAACTGGGAGGCCGAGAAATTCCGCAAGACGCAGGCGCGCTGAGCGGCCTGGGTCAGCCCTTGCGCTGCGACGTGGCGTCGTCCAGATGCAGCACCGCCATCGCGTTGCTCGCCGTCGTGGCCAGCGTGTTGATGGTGCCGGTGCGCAGCGCGCCCAGCATGGCCGTGACCTTGCTCGATTCGGCGGCGATGGCGATCACGTTCGGAATGCGGCGCAGGTCGTTGGCGCTCAGGCCGACCACGCGGCCCTGGATCGGCGTCATGGCCGGCTGGCCGTGGATGTCGATGAAGTCGTAGCCCATCATGTCGCCCACCGTGCCCACGCGCTTGGCCTCGGTGATCTCCTGCGCGCTGAACCAGCCCATGCGCACCATGTTGCTGTCTTCGCTCATGTCGCCGATGCCGACCAGCGCCAGGTCGGCGCGGCGCGCCTTGTCCAGGCTCTGGCGCACAGTGTCGTTCTCCAGCAGCGCGGTGCGCACCGCCGGGTCGTCGACCATGGCCGGCGCGTACAGCGTCTGGCTTTCGCCGCCGAAGCGCGCGGCCAGGCGGCGGCTGATGTGGTCGGGGTTCATGGTCTCGCCGCCGCGATAGCTGCCGCCGATGGCGCACACGAAGGTGGCCGAGCGGCGCGTGGCGCTCATGGCGTGCTCGCTGACCGCGCTCACGTTGCGGCCCATGCCCACGGCGACGATGGCGCCGTCGCCCAGGTTGCGGTCCAGCCAGGTGGCGACCAGGCCGGCCAGCATGGCGCGCTGCTTGTCGGCATCGACATGGTCCACCGACAGCAGCGCGTGGCTGATGCCGAAGCGCTGCATCAGCTCGCGCTCCAGGTCGACGGTGAGCGTGGGGTGGTGCTGCACGCGGATCTCGACGATGCCCAGCTCCTGCGCGCGCTTGAGCATGCGGCCCACCGTGGCCCGGCTGATGCCGAAGCGCTGCGACAGCTCTTCCTGCGTCTGCCCGTCGACGTAGTACAGCGTGGCGATGCGGGTCAGCTCCTCCTTCGACATCGTCGAGGAGGTCGAGGCGGCGGTGTTGGCGGCGGGAGCGCGGGGACGGGCGGCGGATGTCATGCAGCAGGATTATTGGTCACGCGCGCCGCATGTCCCGGCGCAGGCCCGGGCTCAAGCCCAGGCCCGGCTTCAATGCGCCTCGCGCAGCCGCTGCTCGTGGGCCGACAGCGCGTCGAGCTTGGGCTGCGAGCGCGGACCGCTCACGTAGTGCGCGGCCAGGAAGGCCGCGACGATGGACTTGGCCAGCTCGATGCCCACCACGCGCGCGCCGATCGTGAGGATCTGCGCATCGTTGCTCAGCGCGGCCCGCTCGGCGGAGTAGGTGTCGTGCGCCTGCGCCGCGCGGATGCCCGGCACCTTGTTGGCGGAAATGGCCATGCCGATGCCGGTGCCGCAGAACAGCAGCCCGCGCTGCGCGTCGCCGCGCACCACGCTTTCGGACAGGGCCACGGCGATGTCCGGGTAGAGCACCGGCGCATTGGCGTGCGTGCCGAAGTCTTCGACCTCATGGCCCTGGGCGACCAGGGCGCCTTGACCGCGTCCTTCATCTCGCAGGCCGCTTCGTCGCAGCCGATCGCAATTTTCATGGAAGCCTCCGATGATTGAGCAAATGCTCATTGAATGACCAAATTACCACACAAGGAGAATCACCTCGTCAAGCCTCGGGTCGAGCCTGGCTCCCCTTGAAAGGCCCAACCCCCAATGAAAATCCCCGTTGCAGCGCCCTGAGATGGCAAATACAATTTCTCATTCAAAGAACATATGATCAATGCAAGGAGACAACCCGTGGCGCTGAACCGTGTGATCAATCACCCCGATCTCGTGGTCGAGGACATGCTGGCCGGCTGGCTGCTGGCCCATGCCGACCGGCTCGTCGCCAACGAAGACAACCCGCGCGTCGTGCGGCGCCGCGCCGCGCCCGAGGCGGGCAAGGTCGGCGTCGTCACCGGCGGCGGCTCGGGGCACGAGCCCGCGTTCCTGGGCTACGTGGGAGACGGCCTGCTCGACGCCGTGGCCGTGGGCGAGATCTTTTCGTCGCCCACCGCGCGCAGCTTCCTGGACGCCATGCGCGCGGCCGACGGCGGCGCGGGCGTGGCCTGCCTGTACGGCAACTACGCCGGCGACAACATGAACGTGAAGATGGCCGTGCAGATGGCCGAGCGCGAAGGCATTGCCGTGAAGACCGTGGTCGCCAACGACGACGTGGCCTCGGCGCCCCCGGGCGACGAAGCCAGGCGCCGGGGCGTGGCCGGCGAGATCTTCATGTGGAAGGTCGGCGCGGCCCGGGCCGCGATGGGCGGCACGCTCGACGAGGTGATCGCCGCCGCCCGCAAGGCCATCGACCGCACGCGCAGCATCGGCATCGGCCTGTCGGCCTGCGTCATTCCGGCGGTGGGCAAGGCCAACTTCACCATTGAGGCCGGCACCATGGAAATGGGCATCGGCCACCACGGCGAGCCCGGCATCGACGTGCGCGGCACCGCCAGCGCATCGGAAATGGCCGAGATGATGCTCGGCGTGGTGCTGCCCGACCTGCCCTTCGGCGCGGGCGACCGGGTGGCGGTGCTGGTGTCGGGGCTGGGCGCGACGCCGGTCATGGAGCAGTACATCCTGTACGGCGAAATCGCGCGCCGCCTGCAGGCGCGCGGCATCACCGTGGCGTTCAACAAGGTCGGCAACCTCTTCACCTCGCTCGAAATGATGGGCGTGACGCTGACCGTGATGCAGCTCGACGACGAACTCGAGGCCTGCCTGAACGCGCCGTGCCAGTCGGTGGGCCTGGGCGTGGCGGGCGCGCTCGCCGCGCACGGCGCAACGCTGGCCGCGCCCGCCGGGAAACCCGCCGCGGCCC
>NZ_MOWM01000298.1 GCF_016082275.1 Variovorax sp. E3 | reverse complement strand
TGACGCAACCCCGGGCTTGACGCAACCCCGGGCTTGACGCAACCCCGGGCCCGACGCGGCGCCGGCGTCAGAACGTGCGCCGCCAAGCGCGCGACAGGGCCTGGAAAGCGCAGTCCAGCTCGGGGCGCCTGAGCGATCCGGCGAGGCAGATGAAGCGCAGGTCGCAACCGATGTTGACCTTGTCCGCGATCACGAGGCCGTCGCTCTGGCTGGCGCGCAGCGCCACCACGTCCCGCGCCAGCGAAATGCCCACGCCGGCCCGCACCAGCGCGAGCATCGACGTTTCCTGGTCGGCCTGCGCGGCCTTCTTCAGCACCAGCTTGCGCTCTTGCAGCACCGGCGCCAGCAGGCGCGAGTGCGACGAGGTCGGCGGCGCCAGCACCCACGGCAGGCACACCAGGTCGGGCCAGTCGCGGCCCTGCACCTGGGGCGCCAGCCGCTGGGGCCGATCACCTGGTAGGAGAAGCGCGTCAGCACCTCCGCGTGAAAGGCCGCGCCTTCCTGGCGCCGCAGGCCGGCGTAGGCGGGCGGCAGCTCGTTGGTGTTCGGGTCGCCGAGGTAGAAGCCGACATCCAGCTCCTTGTTCAGGAGCTTGGCCAGCACTTCGCCGCTGGTGCCGTGGTGCAGCTCGGTCTCCAGTTCGGGCGCCAGCGTGACCAGTTCCTTGAGCAGTGCGCTGAGGCGCGTGAATTCCGGGTCGAGGATGGTGCCGATGCGCAGCAACCCGCGCACGCCGCCCTTCAGCCGCCTTGCCGCCACCACGAAATCGTTCAGGCCTTCGAGTGCCTGTTCGGCATGGTTCAGCAGCGCGGCGCCGTCGCGCGTCAGCAGCAGGCCTGTGGACGTGCGCTGGAACAGCTCCAGCTCGACCAGCGCACCCAGCTCCTTGAGCTGCAGGCTCACCGCCGGCTGCGTCAGGTACAGGCGCTGGGCGCCGCGCGACACGGACCCCTCGCGGGCCACGGCCACGAAGGCCTGCAGCAGGCGAGGGTCGATCTTCTTCATTCGCGCTCAGGCGGATTTCGAGGCGGGGAGGGTGTTCGGCGGCAGTGTCTCGTCCAGTAGCTTGGGCGCAAGCAGTTCCTCGGCCGCTTGCGTCTGGATGTACTGACCTGTCATCGCGTTTGTCTCCATGTGGGGGATGTGATCCGGCACGCGGCGCGCATGAAGCCCTGCCATGCGCGCCGGTGATTCAGGGTGCGTTCGGATTCAGCAAGGATAATCCGCGCCCATGGAAATCATCAGCTTTCTCGTCGACTTCATCCTTCATGTCGACAAACACCTCGAGGCCTTCGTCATCGCCTACGGCCCGTGGGTCTATGCGCTGCTCTTCCTGATCGTCTTCGTGGAGACGGGCGCGGTGGTCATGCCGTTCCTGCCCGGGGACTCGCTGCTCTTCATCGTCGGCGCGCTGTGCGGCGCGGGGCTCATGAACTTTCCGCTGGCCTGCGCCATCCTGATTGCCGCAGCCATCCTGGGCGACCAGTGCAACTATTCGATCGGCCGCTACTTCGGGCCGAAGGTGTTCCAGTGGGAGAGCTCGCGCTTCTTCAACCGCAAGGCCTTCGACCAGGCGCACGGCTTCTACGAACGCTACGGCGGCATCACCATCGTGCTTGCGCGCTTCATGCCGTTCATTCGCACCTTCGCGCCCTTCGTGGCCGGCGTGGCGGAAATGAGCCGTGCCAAGTTCACCATGTACAACGTGGTGGGCGCGCTGATCTGGGTGCTGGGCATCGCGACGGCCGGTTACTTCTTCGGCAACCTGCCGTTCGTGCGGCAGCATCTCGACAAGATCATCTGGGCGCTGATCTTCATTCCCGGCCTGCTCGCGATCTTCGGCGCATGGCGCGCTTCCAAGGCCGAGAAGGCGCGTGCCGCGCAGGTGCCCTCGGCTTGATTCTTCACCCGCCGCTGCGCTTCAACCCATGAAAAAAGCGCGCCCCCCAAGGGCGCGCTTTTTCGTTGAGGCAGCAGGCAGATGATCAGTAGTGCGGGCCGTTGCTCGGGTAGTAGCCGCTGCCTTGCGGATAGCGCTGCTGGTTGTAGTAGTTGCGTTCGTCGGCATTGCGGCCGACCTGGTTGCCGATGATGCCGCCAATGGCCGCGCCGCCGACAGTGCTGGCCGTGTTGCCGCCGAGCGCATTGCCCACCAGCGCACCGCCCACCGCACCCACGCCGGTGCCCAGGTTCTGGTTGGGGCCGCTTGCGCAACCCGCGACCGCCATGACGGAAGTGGCTGCTGCGGCTGCGATCCAGAGTCGTGTGTTCATGATGTCCACCTTTCGAGGAGTGATGAGTCATCATGTCCCGCGGGCCGCGCGCCCCGGTGTAGGAGTCTGCCGCGCCTGCCTGTGCGGTGTCACGGGCCGCCCCGCGTGGGACAGCAGGGCACGCTTCGGCTTTACAAAAGCCGTGCCCGCGGGTCAGAGCTGGCGGCTGCGCGCGAGCGGCGGGTTCTGCGCAAAGTAGCGCTGGATGCCGCGCATCAGCGCGTCGGCCAGGCTCTCCTGGTACTCGACGCGGCGCAGGTTGGCCTCTTCTTCGGGGTTGCTGATGAAGGCGGTTTCGACCAGCACGCTGGGAATGTCGGGCGCCTTCAGCACCGCGAAGCCGGCCTGCTCGACCTGGCCCTTGTGCAGCCGCGCGCCGATGTTCTTGATCTCGCCGAGCATCGCGCCGCCGAGCTTCAGGCTGTCGTTGATCTGCGCGGTGGTGCTCATGTCGAGCAGCGCGCGCTGCACCTGCGCCTCGTGGCCGCCGACGTTCACGCCGCCGACCTTGTCGGCGTCGTTTTCCTTGTTGGCCATCCAGCGCGCCGCGCTGCTCGACGCGCCGCTCTGGCTCAGCGCGAACACGCTGGCGCCGCGCGCGGCGGGCGTGGTGAAGGCGTCGGCATGGATGCTCACGAACAGGTCGGCCTGCACGCGGCGCGCCTTCTGCACGCGCACGCCCAGCGGCACGAAGAAGTCGGCGTCGCGCGTGAGAAAGGCGCGCATCGGGCTGCCGTTCACGCTGCCCGCGTTGATGCGTTCGCGCAGCCGGTGCGCCACCTGCAGCACGATGTCTTTCTCGCGCGTGCCGTTGGGGCCGATGGCGCCGGGGTCTTCGCCGCCGTGGCCCGGGTCGAGCGCCACGATGATGATGCGGTCGGTGCGGCTCGCGGTAGCGGTGCCGCCGCGTGCGGGAGGCAGCGCGGGCGGCGGCGGCTGCACCGGCCTGACGGGCGCGGTGCCCACCACGGGCGGCGGCGG
>NZ_MOWM01000297.1 GCF_016082275.1 Variovorax sp. E3 | reverse complement strand
CGCAAGGGGCCCTTCTTTCTGGGGTGCGGTTTCGCCGGTCAGTCGCGTTCGCCGCCGAAGATGCCCAGCAGCGCCAGCAGGCTCTGGAACACGTTGAACAGGTCCAGGTACAGCGCGAGCGTGGCGGTGATGTAGTTGGTTTCGCCGCCGTCCATGATCTGCTTCAGGTCATAGAGCATGTAGGCCGAGAAGATGCCGATGGCGGCCACCGAGATCACCAGCATGCCGGTGCTCGAGCCGACGAACACGTTGATGATGGCGCCGAACATCAGCACCATGGCGCCGACGAACAGGAACTTGCCCATGCCCGACAGGTCGCGCTTGATGACCGTGGCCAGCGAGGCCATCACGAAGAACACGCCGGCGGTGCCGCCGAAGGCCGTCATGATGAGTTCCGAGCCGTTCTTGAAGCCCAGCACCATCGCGATCAGGCGCGACAGCATCAGGCCCATGAAGAAGGTGAAGCCCAGCAGCACCGGCACGCCGGCGGCGGAGTTCTTGGTCTTCTCGATGGCGAACATGAAGCCGAATGCGCCGCCCAGGAAGACGATGAGGCCGAGACCGCCTGTGAGCGAGCGGGTGATGCCGGTGCTGACGCCGACCCAGGCGCCCAGCACGGTGGGCAGCAGGCTCAGCGCGAGCAGCCAGTAGGTATTGCGCAGCACGCGCTGGCGTTCGGCCTGGGCCAGCGGCTGGCCGTAGCCGGTGGAGGTGTCTAGGGTGGTAACGCGGTCGTTCATGGCCGGAGCTCCTGTGGTTGCTGCTAACACGCAGTTGGGGCGCATTCTAGGGGGCTGCAAGAGCAAGTTTCGATAAAGACCGTATGCGCGATGTTCCGCAGCTTGGCACCGGCCCGAAGGCACTGCTGGCGGCGTGGCCGTTATGCTGTCGGGTTTTCACGCAACCTTGAGCACACCATGAAGACCAAGTCATTCCTCGAACTCGCCGACGTCAAGGCCATCGCCGCCGCAGCGGAAGCCGAGGCCCTCAAGAACAACTGGGCGGTCACCATCGCCATTTCGGACGACGCCGGCAACCTGCTGTGGCTGCAACGCCTGGACGGCGCCGCCGCGCTGTCTTCGCACATCGCCCCCGCCAAGGCCCATACGGCCGCCATGGGCCGTCGCGAAAGCAAGGTCTACGAGGACATCATCAACGGCGGCCGCACGGCGTTCCTGACGGCGCCCGCGGTGCAGGGCCTGCTCGAAGGCGGCGTGCCGATCGTGAAGGACGGCCACGTGATCGGCGCCGTGGGCGTGAGCGGCGTGAAGTCGAACGAAGACGCGCAAATCGCCAAGGCGGGCATTGCCGCCCTCGGCCTCTGATTCTTTTTCGAATCGCACAAAGCAAAACGCCGACCTCATGGTCGGCGTTTTGCTTTTTTTGGATGCTTCAGCGTGAAAAAAAGCTTGGCTAGTCGGCGAACCGTTGGCTAGCAAAAAACGACCCTTCGGAGATGAATCTCCTTGAGTCGCCCCACGATGAAACTTGCGCGAGGGGCGGGCTGACGGACCTTATTTGGTCAGGATCAGCTTGCCGAGTTTGGTGGCTTGAAGCCGATAAAGGGAGCCGTTGTGCATGATGCCCACGGTCTTGCTTCCTTTCAGAAGCTCCGTGCTTTCGACCATCGGCGCCGGACGCGATGCCTGGATCGACGCATGACCGCCACCCGATTGGTCGAGCGAAGGATGGTTCAGAACAGAAAAGGCGTTGGGGGTGGCTGGCATCTGGAGGTCCCTTATCGAAGCGATGACTGAATGATAATGATTCGCAATAAAAAGTCAATCGACGCGATCAACTTTTTTTTGCTCGCGCATCAGATCATTTCGAATCAGGCTCCGTGATGAAGCCGATCTTGCGCACGCCGGCTTCACGGGCTTCCGACATGGCCTTGGCCACGCGCTCGTAGCGCACGGCCTTGTCGCCGCGGATGTGCAACTCGGGCTGCGGTTCCTTGGCGGCTTCGGCGGCCAGGCGGGCCGGCAGCTCGCTGTCGGCGATCTTCTGTTCGTTCCAGTAGTACTCGCCGTCGGCCGTGACGCTGAACAGGATGTTCTGCGGCTTGGGCTGCTCGGGCTCGCTGGTGGCGCGCGGCAGGTCGATGTTGACCGCGTGCTTCATCACCGGCACGGTGATGATGAAGATGATCAGGAGCACCAGCATGACGTCGACCAGCGGCGTCATGTTGATCTCGTTCATCACCTCATCGGGTTCGTCTTGGGTACCGAAGGCCATGATGCTCAGCCCTTCTTGAGCGGAACCACGACGGCTTCGCTGCCGCTCTGGACGCGGGCACCGGTCACGAAGTAGGCGTGCAGGTCGTGCGCGAAGGCATTGAGCTTGGTCAGCACGAACTTGTTGCCGCGCACCAGCGCGTTGTAGCCCAGCACCGCGGGAATGGCTACGGCCAGGCCCAGCGCCGTCATGATCAGTGCTTCACCGATCGGGCCGGCCACCTTGTCGATGGTCGCCTGGCCGGCCGAGCCGATGCTCATCAGCGCGTGGTAGATGCCCCAGACCGTGCCGAACAGGCCGATGAAGGGGGCCGTGGAGCCGACCGAAGCCAGCACGGCCAGGCCGGTCTGCAGGCGGGCGGTGAAGGCGTCGATGCCGTTGCGCAGCGAGCGCGTGATCCAGTCGCTCACGTCGAGCGCGTCATGCAGGTGCGCCTTGGTGTTGCGATGGTGCGCCGCGGCTTCGCGGCCTTCGAGGGCCAGCGCGCGGAACGGATTGCTGTCGTCCTGGCCGAGCTTGTTCAGCGCGGTGGCGAAGTCTTCGCTGTGCCAGAAGTCTTGCGAGTGCTTGGCCAGGCGCTTGTATTTGATGACGTCGAGTGCCTTGACGATGATGACGATCCACGACGCGAGCGACATGCCGATCAACAGCACCGCGACGGCCTTGGTGACGAAGTCGCCCTGGTTCCAGACGTTCATCAAGCCAAATTGGGAATCCATACGAAGTTGCTCCAGAGAAAAATTAGTTCAGAACGTAGTTGACGGGGGCGTCATAGGACATGGCCTGCACCACCCCATTGACCTTGCCGGGGACGAACCGGCATTTCAGGATGTATTCCACGGCGGCTTCGTCGAGGCGATCAAAGCCGCTGGACTTCTTGACTTCGGCGCTCTTGGGCAGGCCGTCGACACCGACCAGCACGCGCACGATGACCTTGCCCTGTTCGCCGAGCCGTTTGCTCATGGCGGGGGTAGGTGGCCTTGGGATTCTGCAGGTAGTCGGCGTTGCTCGACGGCAGTTGCACCGCGGGCGGGGCCGGGGGCGCGGCGGCGG
>NZ_MOWM01000296.1 GCF_016082275.1 Variovorax sp. E3 | reverse complement strand
GCGGGCTTGAAGAGCCCCCACCCCGGCCTCCCCCGGAAGGGGAGGGAGAAAGTCAGTTCAGAACTGCACGGGAATCTCTGGCGACTCGCCCTTCTGGATCTCGTACACCAGGCTCGGCGAGCCGTTCTCCCACACCAGCAGCATCGAGCGCTTCGGGCTGAAGCCCTGGTGGCGGCAGTAGGCGGGCATGGCGGCCATGTCGCCCGCCTTCATGATCACGCGGGCCATCGGCTTGCCGGTGTTCTTGTCGCCGCAGTCCCAGTGGATCTCGTCGGTCATCTGGAAGAACCACTCGACGCGGTCGTTGCCGTGGATGATCGGCAGGATGTGCTCCTCGGTCGTCGGGCACATGTAGCTGTGCTTGACCACCGAAGTGAAGCTCGGGTTCCACGTGACCTGCGAACGGCTCAGGAAGCCGAAGAGATTGAAGGCGTGCACCTCGTTCTCGAAGCCGGGCTCGGGATGCAGCTCGGGCTGCGCCTGCGGCACATCCACGAAGGCGCGGTTGACGGGCGCGCCGCGTTCGTCGCTGCGCAGGTCGAGGTCGCCCTTCAGGCCCACGCAGCGCTTGGCCAGCTCGCGCGCCGGGTGATCTTGGCGGTGTTGTTGCCGCTCTTGCGGCCGTAGGGCGAGCCGGTTTCCTGCGGCGCGGCGAAGGGGTCGAAGCTCTCGTTGGTCCAGTCGTCGAGCATGGCCTCGAAGGTGGCGCGGATCTGCGCCGTGGGAAAGTTCTCGAGCAGGTCGATGCCCGCGTCCTTCATGGTGCCGTTGAAGCTGCCGGCGTACAGGTCGACCGACTCGTAGTGGTTGACGGTACCGAACACGTCGTCGAAGTTGACCCAGCCGTAGAAGAAGCCCCAGGCCACGTCGCGCATCAGCGCGCGCAGGTAGCTGCCGGCGTCCATGGTGTGGCTCATGGGGCGGCCGTCGCGCGTCTTCCAGCCGATGTGCACGAAGTATTCGTCGCGCCGGAAGCTGAAGCTGCCGAGAGAAAAGTCCTTGTAGCCGAGCGTGGCGTCGGGCTGCGATGCGATCACGCGGGCGAGTTCTGCGGGGGCGTTCATGAAATGGCTCCTGTGTTCGATGCGATCAGTGCGACTGGCAGATGTCGGCCCACTTCTCTACCGAGAGGTCGCCCTTGCAGCTCTGCAGCACGATCACGCCCGGCTCGCCGGGGGTGCGGAACTGGTAGGCCGTGTTCTTGGGCAGCAGGCCCTGGTGACCGCGCGACAGCTTCATCCAGCCCATCTTCTTGCCCCGGGGTTCGCCCTTGACCAGCACGGCACCGTTCTTCTCCGTGTCGGCCACCGCCTGCGCGGCGTCGAGCTGCACCAGGTGCACTTCGACGTCGCCGTCCATCACCAGCGCGAACTCGTCGTGCGCGCAGGTGAACCAGGGCGAGGTGCCTTCGGCGCGCAGCGTCTCCAGCACGTAGATCTGGTTCTGGCCGAACACGACCTTCTCGTAGGGCTTGCTGAGGCTCGCGATTTCGAAGCAGTTGGAAAACGCGTAGTGGCGCACGTCGTCGTCGATCGGCTCGACGTGGCCCTTGTCGAATTTCTTGAGCGACCCGAAGCGGGTCTGGTAGGCGGTGGCGGTCATGGCGGTGCTGTCTCCTTGCGTCTCTGAGAGTCATCTTGGGATGAGCGAACTCTAGGAGCCCGGCGCCGCCGCCGGTAGGGACCAGTTTGGAAGAGGATTATTCGGAGTCTCCGAATAATCGCGCGGGTTTTCCCGCTAGCCGCTGCTCCGGCTGAACTCGATGAGCTCCGCCGGAATCAGGCCGCGCTCGATCAGCGTGGCGTCCCACGGCGGCACGCGCGTGAAGCGCGTGGCGATGTGCTCGATGAACAGCCGCAGCTTGAGCGCGTTGCGCGAGGTGCCCGCGTACACCGCGCTCAGCGAGAACGACGACAGCTGGTGCTCGGCCAGCACCACGCACAGCTCGCCGCGCGCAATGGCGTCGCCCGCCACCAGCGTCGGCAGGCAGACGATGCCCGCGTGCTCCAGCGCGTATTCGCGCAGCAGGTGCACGCTGTTGGTCAGCAGCGCGGCGGCCAGGTAGATGGTGGTCTGCTCGCCCTGGTGGTGAAAGGTCCAGCGGTCGCGCGTGGGGTAGCCCGAGTACAGCCCGAGCTTGTGGCGGTGCAGCTCGCGCGGCGTGGCGGGCGTGCCGTGCGCCTCCAGGTAGGCCGGCGTGGCGCAGAGCACGCGCCGCACCGGGAACAGCGGGCGCGACACCAGCTCCTGCGAGGCCGCGGGAAAGATCTGCAGCGCGCAGTCGACGCCGGCCTTCACGGGGTCGGCCACCGCGTCGCTCACGATCAGCTCCAGGTGGATGTCGGGGTAGGTGGTCTGGAATTCGCGCAGCAGCGAGGCGAAGCGGCCCAGCACCATGCCCGTGAGCGCATGCACGCGCAGCGTGCCCGAGGGCGTGCCGCGCGCGTCGCGCATCTGGTCGACGATGTCGTTGGCGCGGCCGACCAGCTCGGTGCAGTCGCGCAGGAAGGCCTGGCCCATGTCGCTGAGCCGCACCACGCGCGTGCTGCGGTGGAACAGCGGCGCGCCCAGGAACTCTTCGAGCTGCTTGACCCGCGTGGTGACGACCGAATTGGCCACCCGCAGCTGGCGCGCCGCTTCCGCGAAGCTCTGGGTCTGCGCGACGCGAACGAAAGTTTCAATGCTTTGGAGGCGATCCACGGCGGCACTGTACTGCGGCACCGGGCGCCGCGCGCGTTGCGGGCACGCCGAAAGACCGTCATCGCTGTATCGGGGGGTTACCTGCCCCACTTACAATCCCTGCCGCATCACCCACCCCTACGAGGTCTTGTCCGCAATGCCCAAGAGCCCCCGGCCACGCGCCCGTTTCAGCTTCTCCCCCACCGTGCGCGCCCTCTTCCTGGCCGCTGCAACCTGTGGCGTGGCGCTTCCCGCGCTGGCCGCCGTCGAGCATGAGGAAGTCGACAAGCTCATGCAGGCCGGCAAGCTCGACGAGGCCATGACCAAGGCCGACGCCTTCCTCAAGGACAAGCCCCGCGACCCGCAGATGCGCTTCCTGAAGGGCGTGATCCAGCTGGACACCGGCAAGCGCGCCGAGGCCATCGCCGCCTTCACGCAGCTCACGCAGGACGCCCCCGAGCTGCCCGAGCCGTACAACAACCTGGCCGTGATCTACGCGGGCCAGAACCAGTTCGACAAGGCGCGCGCCGCGCTCGAAAGCGCGATTCGCACCAACCCCAGCTACGCCACCGCCCAGGAAAACCTCGGCGACGTGTATGCACGGCTGGCGAGCCAGGCCTACAGCAAGGCGCTGCAGCTCGACCAGAACAACACGGCCGTGCAGCCCAAGCTGGCGGTGATTCGCACGCTCTTCACGCCCACACCGGCCGGCGGCAAGTCGTCGACGCTGGTGGCGTCGGCCGCGCCAGCGCCCGCACCGGCTCCGGCTCCCGTGGCGAAGGCGCCCGCGCCTGCC
>NZ_MOWM01000295.1 GCF_016082275.1 Variovorax sp. E3 | reverse complement strand
TGCCGTGGTGCGCAGGCTCGATGCATCGCTGCCGGCCTGCGGCTCGGTGAGGCAGAAGGCGCCGAGCATCCGGCCCTGCGCCAGCGGCTCGAGCCATTGCTTTTTCTGCTGCGCGTTGCCGTAGCGCATGAGGATGGCATTGACCGGGCAGTTGGTCACGCTGATGGCGGTGCTGGTGCCGCCGTCGCCGGCCGCGATTTCTTCCAGCACCAGCGCCAGCGTGAGGTAGTCGAGGCCGGCGCCGCCATGCTCCTCGGGCACGCAGATGCCGTAGGCGCCCAGCGCGGCGAGGCCCTGGTGGGCCTCCTTGGGAAAGCTGTGCTCGCGGTCCCACTTCGGGGCGTGGGGCCACAACTCGGCCTGCGAAAAATCGCGCACCGCGTCGCGGATGGCTTCCTGGTCTGCGCTGAGCAGCATGGCGTTGTCTCCTGTACTCGTTGTCGTGTGCTTCTTCTTACTTGCCGGCGCCCAGGTCCATGATCAGGCGGGCTGCCATGTACAGGCGGCGCGGAATGGCGCTGGTGTCGACGTACTCGGCCTTGTCGCTGTGGTAGCCGAAGCCCGGCAGGCCCAGGCTTTCGATCACGGGCTTGCCGGACAGCGCCGCGTAGGCCGCGTCGGTGCCGCCGCCGGTGCGCTCTTCCACGCCCAGGTTGCCGCCGGCTTCCTTGTAGAAGGCCACGGCCTTGTCGACCAGCTTCTTGCCGCCTTCGCCGGCGTTGAAGGCCGGGCGGCCGCGCGTGACGAGCACCTTGACGTCGGCCTCGGGCAGCTTCTTCTGCTGCGCGCGTTCTTCGAGCGTCTTCATGGCGGCGTCGAAATCTTCGTTGCGCGCATAGCGCACGTCGGCGTTCAGCGTGGCGCTGGCCGGGATGATGTTCGACACGTTGCCGGCCTTGGCGATGGTCCAGTTGAAGCGCAGGTTCTTCGACTTGTCGTCGATATTCATCGTGCGCAGCACCAGGTCGGACGCCTCGACCAGCGCGTTCACACCCAGCTCGGGCGCGGCGCCCGCATGCGAGGCCTTGCCGGTGATGTTGACCTGCACGTAAGCGATGCCCGAGGTGCCGAGCGACAGCTTCTCGTCGCCGGCGCTGGTGGGCTCGAACGACAGCACGTAGTCGGCCAGCTTGGCTTCTTCCTGGATCAGGTCGCGCGAGCCGAAGGAGCCCTTTTCCTCGTCTGTGTTGAACAGCACGGTGATGGTGCCGTAGTCGCGCACGCCGTAGTCCTTGAGCAGCTTGAGCGTGTGCAGGATGACGGCGTTGCCGCCCTTGTCGTCGGCGATGCCGGGGCCGTAGGCCTTGTCGCCCTCGATCTTGAACGGCGCCTTCGCGAGGATGCCCTTCAGGTACACGGTGTCCATGTGCGACAGCAGCAGCAGGTTCTTGCCGCCGCGGCCCTTGATCTTGCCGACGATGTTGTCGCCCACCACGATGCCGGCCGACTTGCTGCGCGTGACGGTGAAGCCCAGGTTCTTGAGCTCGCCCTCGAGGTAGTTGCCGGCGGCGGCCAGGCCTTCGGCGTCACCGGTGCCGGTCTCGATGTTGACGAGCTTTTCCAGCGTCTTGATCACGGCCGGCTGCTCGTCGGTGGCGGCCTGGAAGAGCACGTTGTCGCGCTTCTGTGCCAGGGCGGGGGCGAGGAACGTGATGGCAAGAAGCGCAGCAATTGCATTGCGCTGGAAGGCCGGGTGCATGAGACGATCTCCAGATACTAGTGATCCTCACATTCTAGGTATTGCTCCATGCCCGCCGGCAGCATTCGCAGCCGGGGGAGCATCACCTCTCAGTCGGCGCCCAGGTCGGCGCAGGCTTGCACCGTGAACTGCTTGCCGTCGAGTTCGCGCGCCAGCGCCGTCAATTCCGCGGAGTCGTCACGTCGGGCTTCGGCGCGCAGGGCCGCCAGCATCCGCTGCGGGCTGTCCGTCAAGCGCGACTGCGCATCGATGGAAAGCCAGCAATACAAACGCGTGAGGTCGATCCGGGACTTCGACCAGCGCCGCTGGAAATAGGAGAGGAGCCCGTCCAGTTCTCCGACATAGCCCGCGCGGCGTGCTGCGAGTTCGAGTCGCACGCCGCGTTTCATGTCCTGCGGATATCCATCGATTCCCAGAAGCAGGCGACGCCCCATTTGAAGCTGGCATTGCGGATGCTGGCGTTCAACGCCTTCTTGCAGCCAGCGCCGAGCCTGCGCCTGGTCCGCTTGCGTTGCCTTGCGTTTCGCTTGGTCGACCAGTTCGGTCATCAAGCACATGGCGCCTGTATCCCCGCGCTCAGCCAGTTCTTCCAGGCGCTTCATCGGCGCGTTCAAAGGATGAATCAAGCCGCGTTCGGGTTGAAGCACCTGCAGCGTGACATGCGCCAGTTCAAAGCCCTCATCAGACATTTTTCTCCAGCGATGCTCGCGGTTCTTGCCGCTCGACTTGCCGGCATATTGCCGGCTCTGCCCCTTCCATTGCGGCAGCTCGTTGAAAAGCTCCAACTCGTCGCGTGCGCGCTCGGCATCGCTCAGACCAGCCGCCTTGCTTGCGTCGAACGCCGGCAGATCGAAGCGTGGAAGGTACTCGCGCGCCGATTCGTACACCAGCATCGCGCAGGCCCAGAAAAGTATCGCGCCCAACAGAAGCGAAAGGCACCACAGCGTGCGGCTGCCGCGTCGCGCGGCCACTTAACCGACCACCGAAACGAGATCGACATCGGCCAGGCACTCGCTCGTAGGCCGCCTCCAGCCAAGGATCGATCTTTCTTCAGAGCCCTGGCGAGCGAAGGCATAGCATGGTCGTAAGCACCCAGCTCTCCGGGTATCGCCAGCCGGCGCACAAGCCGGGCACCCACAAGCCTTTGAACCCGTGCGGAATCTGTATCGCAGAAACGTTGGCGAGCGAAGCGAAGTTTCAACTGGCAGGCAGCACCGGAGGCCACGGGAAACCGGGCATAGGTACCGACGACAGAATTGTTCGCCGACGTGATCGGCACAAGAACGACTTCGCCGTCGCTCAAGGCGCTATCGGAATCTCCGATGCGAATCCCAAGTTTTTTTCCAGGGCCTTGGGACTGCACAAGGTCCTGGCCCCCTCGCGGCTCAATTCGGCCAAGCTGAGAAGCAGGCTGTCATTGCCCGACGAAAAGATCCCGTTGTACGGCAATGCCATCCAGACGCCGCCGCCCACCAGCAGCACCGCCGCGACAACACCGGCAAATCGATGAAGCTTCGTCTCTCTTGCTGGAAACTCGTGCGGAACGCCAACCGCGATAGCCCGGTCCGAAGGCGCGATGGCCTCCGAAACCGAAACCTGCTTTCTCATTTTTTCTCCCCGAAATCACACCGATCTCCCCCATGGCTGCACCATGGCGAAATGATCTTATCAGTGCTTTTCAGGCAGAAAAGTCATCTTCAATCATCAAAAGTTATCAACTGTTTTCAACTTAGAGAATCTCAAGCGCCACGGCGGTACCCTCGCCTCCCCCAATGCACAGT
>NZ_MOWM01000294.1 GCF_016082275.1 Variovorax sp. E3 | reverse complement strand
TAACGCCCTGGTGCTGTTCAATCCGGCACCCGTGACCTGAACTTCAAGTGTTTGAACAGCTTGATTGCGGCGGTGGTGGACGCAAGCGCCGCGATCTTGCGGTCACCCTGGTCGAAGCGCTCGAAAGTCGCATTCTCGCGGGGCTGATTCGAGAGGGTGAAAAGCTGCGACCGAAGCAGCCTTGATGGGACAATTCGGCGTGAGCCGCACCGTCGTTCGCGATGCACTCTCAAGAATGAAAGCTGGCGGCTGGATCAAATCTCGCCAAGGGTCGGGCTCTTTTGTCAGCGGCACAGGCCATGGCAACGCGCCCGGCACGCAAGGCCCTCGCCATCTTGTCGGACTTCAGTTTGCACTCGACATACTCGAACTCCGCGTCGGCTTGGAGTCAGAAGCAGCTGCGTTGGCTGCCCAGCGCCGCTCGGCAAGTGATCTCAATCACATTCGGAACGCACATGACGTACTGCAAACCGACCTGCCGGACGAGAACGTCAGAGCGTTAGCGTATCTGGATTTTCACTTGAGGATTGCGCAGGGTGCGCATAGCCCGCAGTACTTGTCAGCGCTGGAAGCCATGAGCGCTGCGATGGTTTCGCTGTCCGTTTTCCAGCGCATGCACGCCATGAATGCACGCGTCACCTGGGAGCTCCAGGAGATGAGCGAACACGGCGAAATTCTTCTTTCAATAGACAGACGCGACTCCGAGGGTGCCCGCGCGGCCATGCGACTTCATCTGGCAAACAGCCGCGTACGCCGCCTTGCGATCTCGCTGGAGACTACCGTCGCGGATCTCCGCCGAGACTAGATTGCACAACCCTGCGGAGTCCCCTAGACCAAGCCCCGCTTGTCATCAACTCAATGAGACATCGGTGCGGCCCCACATCGCGTATTCAAATCGTCCTCAGCTCTGGGAAGTCGACTCTCGCTCGACGATTCGGAAGCCGACGTCCACGATGGGCTGTGCAATGGCGACACCGCGGCACCTGTCCAGGATCAGCCGCGCGGCGGTACTGCCGATGACGGCACCATCCACTTGCACGGTGGTCAATGAAGGCTGCATGTGCGCAGCAAATTCGGCATCCCCGAATCCGCACACAACCAACTGCCCCGGCACTCGCAGCCCCCGCGCCTGAGCCTCAGCCAGCACCCCTTGGGCCAGTTGATCGGAACTGCAATACACGGCCTGCAGGGTCGGGTCCTGCCGCAGCAGTTCGTTCAAGGCCCTGCGGCCCAGTTCCATACTGCTGGGCGCGGGCACCACGGCGGTAGGCACGTCGCGCCCGAGGGTCGCGAGCAAGCCCTCGCGGCGAAGGGCACCGCGATGGTCATCGCCGGTAGCGATACCTATGCGCTGCCACCCCTTGCTCAAGAAGTATCCCGCGATCGCGCTGCCAACCTTGATGTGCGAAAAGCCCACCAACATGTCCACCGGCCGATCGCTCAAGTCCCACATTTCCACGACTGGAATACCGGCGTTGCGCAGCTGTTCGCGCGAAGCGGTGGAATGCACCAGGCCCGTGACCACGATGCCGTCGGGGCGGCGGCTGATCATGGTGTTGATCAATGCCTCTTCGCGTGCGTGGTCGTAGCCGGTCTGGCCCAGAATCACCTGGTAGCCAGCGGCGTCGAGAGAGGATGTGAGGCTTTGCACGGTTGGCAGAAACTGTGCCACCGAAATCGCCGGCACCAGGCAGGCGACCATCAAGCTGCGCTTGGACTTCAGGCTGCCGGCCAGCAGGTTGGGAATGTAGCCCGTACGCTGCACGGCCTCTTGGACCTTGGCGATTGTGCCTTCGGACACGACAGCGGGGTTGCTTAGAGCGCGGGACGCCGTAATAAGCGACACCCCGGCTTCCCGCGCCACGTCATGCAGCGTGGCGGACTTGGTGGCGCGAAAAACAGTCATGACAGATCTGCGGCGAAAGGTGGTGTCGGCAAACGCAGTTGCGTTTTTTTGCTGCGCGAGGTGTGCCCTATGGTATCCAATCACGCGGGCGCCGCCGGTTGACGCTCAAGTGGTCGAGTTACCCGAATCGGAGAGTCTTCGATACGACTTCAAACAGGATCTCGAACGCGCTTTGCTCTCATTGATGGGAGGGGTGGTTCAGTCATGGAAGTCGTTGCGAACCTAGGCATGCTCGATGGCGCCGTCCGGGCCTGCGCCTCGACTGGCGCCGACCTGGAAGCTGCGAGACTTTCGCTCTCAAGGCCGGATGTCGGGCGACGGAATTGTCGCTACGCCCTGGGCACTGGCTGCAGCCGCCTGTGCCGACATGGCGGCTTGGTATGCGGGGCGCGCCTGCAAGCGTTCCCAGTAGGTCGACACGGCTGGCGTGAATCGTTTGTCCAACCCCAAGTGCTGGGCAAGTAAAAGCGCGTAGCCGACCGAAATATCGGCTGCGGTGAACCGGCCAGCGCAAAGATACTCCTGCTTCGCGAGCAGAGGGTCCAGTGTTCGCAGACGCGCCAGAAACCATTTGCCATAGTCTTCGGCGACCTGCGGTTGTCGGCGCTCCCCCACCTCGAAATGGGTGTATCGCAAGACGAGCGTTTGCGGGAAAGTCAACGTCGCTTCTCCGAAATGAAGGAAGTTGAGATAAGCGCCGTAGTCTGATTCGGTCACACTGACGTCCAGATTGCCGGCTGAGTACTGTGCCGCGAGGTACTGGCAAATGGCCACCGACTCCGTCATACGGATGCCGTCCTGGGAAAAGGCGGGGACAGTGCCTAGTGGATTGATGTCCAGGTACGAGCGGGCTAGCGCTCGCGGCGGAAATGGAAGCATCTTCAATTCGTAAGGAACGCCAATTTCCTCGAGTGCCCAAAGCGGCCGGAATGACCGCGCACTGACGCAATGATGCAAGGTGATCATTTCTGTATTCTCTCCGCCTCATCTGCGACCGAAAGCGACTCCTTTTGAATTGCTCATGGCTACCGACCTGCCGACGGAGTTCGAAGTGCCTCGTCCCATTTCCTCATGAACGGTTGTCGCAAGCTCTCCGCCAGACTTATGGCTCTGGATCAGGAAGCCTAGAGAGACAACGACATCAACGTCGCGCGCCCTTCCATCGCCAATGGTCTCCAAGGCGAACTCAAGCGTCCATGCAACCCTGTCAAAGCAGCAAACACGTATGACGGATTCGAGCTGATGAAGCGACCGTGGTGATACCTTTATCGGGTATCCCCCACCAACATTTTCTGCGGAGAGAGCTTCAACCAGTGAGGCTCTCAGGAGTTTGGCCAAGTTCTTAGCATCGTCACTGGGTTTCATGGTCCTCGGGATTTCTAACACCTTGCTTTCTCCAAACTCGCGCATGAAAGATTCGCTGAAGCAATCGTAGGTACGACCGAGCACCCCCGAGCAGCCGGGTCTGATTTCACTGCGCTCTCCGCATTTCAACAGTCCCTAAGCCAGCGCGCGTTGAATCAGCAGCTTCTGGATGTCCGACGTGCCTTCATAGATCTGGCACACGCGCACGTCGCGGTAGATGCGCT
>NZ_MOWM01000293.1 GCF_016082275.1 Variovorax sp. E3 | reverse complement strand
GGGTGTTCGTGCCGCTCGTGCCGGCGCCCGCGCCGGTTCCCGCGCCGCCACCGCCACCACCACCACCCCCGCCGCACCGGCCGTGCAACTGGGCGGGGCCGTTGACCGGCCGGCGGCCTTCACCCAGGCCGACCTCGCGGCGCGCGCGGCGGTCACCGCCACCTACAGCTTCTCCAGCGGCAGCGGGCCGCAGACGCACACCTACACCGGCGCCAACCTCTGGTCGCTGCTGGGCGATGCGGGCATCCAGGTCGACGGCGCGGTCAAGAACGACGTGCTCAGCCGCTACCTGCTGGCCACCGGCGCCGACGGCTACAAGGTGGTGTTCGCGCTCGGCGAGCTGAACCCCGACTTCGGCAACAAGGCCGCCACCGTGGCCTATGCCGAGACCACGGCGGGCGTTTCGGCGCCGCTGAGCACCACCGACGGGCCTTTCCGCGTGACCGCGCCGGGCGACGTGAAGGGCGGGCGCTACGTGTCGAACCTCACGCGGCTCGACGTCGTGGCCGCGCCCGCGACGGCGGCCGGCACCGGCGGCGCGCCGTCGGCGTCGTTCGCCGTGTCGGGCAAGGTGACCGGGCCCAGGAGCTTCAACGCCGCGGACCTCAAGGGCATGCTCGCGGCGCCGGACCTGACCATTGGCGCCAACGTGTACCGCGGCGTCAACCTCTTCACGCTGCTGAGCGGCCTGGGCCTGCCGACCACGCCGAAGAACGCGACGCTCGGCATGTACGCCGTGGTCACCGGCAGCGACGGCTACCGGGCCACGCTGTCGCTGGGCGAGATCGACCCGGGCTTCGGCAACAAAGCCGCGATGATCGCCTACCAGGCCGACAGCGTCGACCTGACGAGCGACGGTTTCGCGCGGCTGATCGTGCCGGGCGAGGTGAAGCAGGGGCGCTCGGTGTCGAAGGTGATCGCGATCGAGGTGTTCTCGGCCACGGCCCCTTGAACGCCCTGATCAGCCCACCAGCACCCGGCGGCGCCCCAGCGGCGCCTTCCACAGCTCCGCCAGCAGCACGCCCGCCACCGTCAGCACGCCGCCGACCGCGTGGTAGGCCGCCAGCGATTCGCCGATGACCACCGCCGCGATCAGCGCGGTGAACAGCGGAATCAGGTTGAAGAACATGCTCGCGCGGCTCGGGCCGATGTGCGCCACCGTGTGCATCCACACCAGCGGCGCGAGCATCGACGCGCCCAGCCCCGCGAAGGCCACGAGCGGCAGGTTCGCGGCCGACAGGCCCACCCTGGGCGTGAGCAGGTACAGCGGCAGCAGCGCGACCACGGCCACCACGATCTGCAGGTAGAGCAGCTGCAGCGCGGGCACGCCCTTCATGCCCCAGCGCTTGAGCAGGATCACGTAGATGGCGTAGGCCAGCATGGCCAGCAGCATGAGCCCGTCGCCCATGTTGGCGCCGCTTTTCAGCAGCGTGCCCAGGTCGCCCGACGACACCACCACCAGCACCCCGACGATCGACACCAGCGAGCCCGCCACCGCGCCCGCCGTGAGCCGCTGGCCCAGCAGCAGGATCGACAGCGCCAGCACCATCATCGGCGTGAGCGAGCCGATGATGCCCATGTGCGTGGCCGTGGTCAGGTAGGCCGCGTAGTAGGCCAGGCTCTGGTAGACCACCATGCCCAGGAGGCCGAGCACCGCGATGCGGCCCAGTTGCGGGCGAATGGCCGGCCAGTTGCGCAGCACCGGCCGCAGCGCCAGCGGCGTGAAGAGCAGGGCGGCCAGCAGCCAGCGGTAGAAGCTGATCTCGGCCGGCGCGATGGCGCCGGCCGCCATCTTGCTGACGACGGTGTTGCCCGACCAGATGACCACGGCGAGCAGGGGAAAGGCGTATTGCCACATGACAGGAGGCTTTCTTGAGAGTGCAGGGCTATCATCGGGTCGTCCGTCCTGCGGCATATAGCTCGATCAGGACATTCAGTCCGTCGATCCGGACGCTTTCTCTTCGGAAGGAGCCGGGAACATGGCCGACAGGCTGCGCTTGCTCGCCATCCAGGACGTGGAGGGCATGGCGGGCCCGTTCTATTTCCGCTACGACGACATCGGCGCCGACACGCATGCCGCGCCGCACAGCCACACCTGGGGCCACCTGAACTACGCCGCCCACGGCACCATGCAGATGGACACCGAGGGCCTGCGCTTTCTTTCGCCGCCGCAGTACGCGGTGTGGATCCCGCCGAAGGTGGTGCACAGCTGCACGCTGCGCCACGCCATCGTCTACCGCTCGATCTACATCGCGCGCGATCTGTGCGAGCGCCTGCCCGCCGAGCCCTGCACCGTGCGCATCAGCCCGATCATCAAGAGCGTGCTGGCCGACTTTGCCGCGCGCGACCTGCACGTGCCGCAGACCGAGGCCGACCTGCGGCTGGCGCACGTGGTGGTCGACCAGCTCGCGCTGGCGGAGGTGCAGCGCTGCTACCTGCCGGCGGCCGCGTCGCCCGCGCTCCTGGGCGTGCTCGACGCGTTGCAGGCCGAGCCCGGCGACCACCGCTCGCTGGCCGAGTGGGCCAGCCGCGTGCACATGACCGAGCGCACGCTGGCGCGGCAGTGCCAGCGCGAGCTGGGCATGTCCTTCGGCGACTGGCGCCAGCGGCTGCGCTTCCTGCGCGCCATCGACGCGCTGGAGGCCGGCCACACGGTGCAGGAAATCGCGTTCGACCTGGGCTACAGCACCGCGTCGGCCTTCATCGCCATGTTCCAGCGCGAGGCCGGCACCACGCCCGAACAGTACCGGCGCGAGTTCTGCGGCATCGCCGGCTGAGCGCGTCGCCAGAAATACCCGCGACGGATTTCCGCGCCACCGCCGTTTAATGCCCTGGAACCCCGGTCCGGGGCATTGCGAAGGCGCGACAGCAGCGATGGTGGCCATTGACAACAGACTCCTCTGACTCCGACGACGCGCTGCTCGTGCGCGTGGGGCGCGGCGAGCCGCAGGCGATGCGGGAGATGGTCGCGCGCAAGCTGCCGCGGATGGTGGCGCTCGGCGTGCGTTTTCTGGGCCGGCGCAGCGAGGCGGAAGAAGTGGCGCAAGAGGTCTTCCTGCGCGTGTGGAAGCAGGCCGCCGACTGGCAGCCGGGGCAGGCCCGCTTCGACACCTGGTTGCACCGGGTGGCGATGAACCTGTGCTACGACCGGCTGCGAGGCCGGCACGACGAGGCCACGGACGACGCCCTGGACGACGCGCCCGACCCCGGCCCGGCGCCCGACGAGGCATTGCAGGCCGCGCAGCGCGGCGCAAGACTGGCGGCCGCCCTGAAGGCCCTGCCGACGCGGCAACGCGAAGCCCTGGTGCTGCAGTACTACCAGGAACTGTCCAACCAGGAGGCCGCGACCGTGATGGGCGTCACAGTCGAAGCCCTCGAAAGCCTGCTCTCGCGTGCGCGCCGTGCCCTGCGCGCGCAACTGCAACCGGGCGGCGACTTAAGGAACGAAAAGCCATGACCCCTGAGCGATTCACCGAACTGCTCGACAGCTACGGCAGCGACCCGCGCCGCTGGCCCGAAGCCGAGCGCCAGGCCGCGCTGGCGCTGGCCGAAGCCGGCCTCGGCCCCGCGCCGGACGCGTCCACCGAACTCG
>NZ_MOWM01000292.1 GCF_016082275.1 Variovorax sp. E3 | reverse complement strand
GGCGCAGTGCTTTATCGACTGCCGCTTGCCCCCACCCCGGCCCTCCCCCGGAAGGGAGGGAGAAAACCGGTTCATTCCTTCTTTCCGATGCCCAGGTAGGTATCGATGATCCGTTGGTCGTGCAGCAAATCGCGGGCATTGCCTTCCAGCGCCACCGCGCCCATTTCGAGCACGTAGGCGCGGTCGGCCACCTGCAGCGCGGCGCGCGCGTTCTGCTCCACCAGCAGCACCGACACGCCGTGGCTGCGCAGTTGCGACACCACGCGCAGCACTTCGCGCACCACCAGCGGGGCCAGGCCCAGCGAGGGTTCGTCGAGCATCAGCAAACGCGGGCGCGCCATGAGCGCGCGGCCGATGGCCAGCATCTGGCGTTCGCCGCCCGAGAGCGTCGAGGCCATCTGCGGCCGGCGCTCGCGCAGGCGCGGGAAGATCTCGAAGATCTCGTCCATGCGCGCGCGCTGGTCGCGCTTGCCCTTGCGCCATTGGTAGAAGCCGCCGAGCAGCAGGTTGTCTTCGACCGACATCTCGCCGAACAGCTCGCGCCGCTCGGGCACCAGCGCCACGCCGCGCGCGACCATGGTCTCGACGCTGGGGCGCGCAATGCGATCGCCGCCCAGCGACAGGCGCCCGGTCGACTGCAGCAGGCCCATGGCCGCGCACAGCAGCGTGGTCTTGCCGGCGCCGTTGGGGCCGATCACGGTGACGATCTCGCCCTCGTTCACATGCAGGCGCACGCTGTGCACCGCTTCCACGGTGCGGTAGGCGACGCAGAAGTCTTCCAGTTGAAGAATGGGATGGCTCATCGGGCGTCTTCCAGCAGTTCGTCGTCGGCGCCGCCGAGGTAGGCCTCGAGCACGCGCGGGTTGGCCTGCACTTCGGCCGGCGTGCCGGTGGCGATGACGGTGCCGAACTCCAGCACCGTGATGCGGTCGGCCAGGTTCATCACGAACTCCATGTCGTGCTCCACCACCAGGATGCCCAGGCCTTCGGCGCGCAACTGGCTCAGCAGCACCGAGAGGGCGCGCTTTTCCAGGTGGCGCAGGCCGGCGGCGGGTTCGTCGAGCAACAGCACCGACGGCTGGCCGGCGAGCGCGCGGGCGATTTCCACCACGCGCTGCTGGCCCAGCGAGAGCGACGCGGCCGGTGTGTCGGCATGCGCGCCGAGGCCGCAGCGTTCGATCTGCTTGCGGGCTTCGGCCATCAGCGCGGCTTCCTCGGCGCGGTCCAGCCGCAGCATCGCCGCGAGCCAGCCGCGCTTGGCGCGCAGGTGGGCGCCGAGCGCCACGTTCTCGACCACGCTGCGCTGCCCGAGCAGGCGCACGTGCTGGAAGGTGCGGCCCAGGCCCAGCGCGGCAAAGGCGCGCGAGGGCTTGGCGGCCATCGGCTGGCCCGCGAGCTTCACTTCGCCCGAGGTGGGGTCGTCCACGCCCGAGATCATGTTGAAGAAGGTGCTCTTGCCGGCGCCGTTCGGGCCGATCAGCGCATGGATCTCGCCGGCCTTCAGCGTCATCGAGATCTCGTTGTTGGCCACGAGGCCGCCGAAGCGCTTGCTCACGTTGCTGGCCTGCAGCAGCAGTTCGCCGGTGGCGGGCAGCGTGCGTTGCGCGAGCTGCACCGTGAGGGCCTTCGCGGGCGCGGCGGCGGTCGAGGCCTTGGCCGTCGAGTCCTCGCGCACCCAGCGGCGCGTGATGCGCGCCAGCGTGGGCCACAGGCCGTCGGAGAAGCGCTGCAGCACGAACAGCATCAGCAGCCCGAACACGATCACTTCGAAGTTGCCGCTGGAGCCCAGCAGCGAAGGCAGGATGTCCTGCAGCTTCTCTTTCAGCAGCGTGATGAGCGCCGCGCCGAGCACCGCGCCCCACAGGTGGCCCGCGCCGCCGACCACCGCCATGAACAGCAGCTCGATGCCGATGTTCAGGTTGAAGGGCGTGGGGTTCACGAAGCGCTGCAGGTGCGCGTAGAGCCAGCCCGACACCGCCGCCAGCAGCGCGGCCAGCACGAACAGCTTGATGCGGTGGCGCGCGGTGTCCACGCCCATCGACTCGGCCATGAGCCGCCCGCCCTTGAGCGCGCGGATGGCGCGGCCTTCGCGCGAATCGAGCAGGTTGTGCAACGCCCACAGCGCGAGAAGCAGCACGGCCCAGATCACCACGCCCAGCGCGCGCGGCGTGGCGAGCGACACGCCCGCGATCACCAGCGGCGGCACGCCCGTGATGCCGGTCTGCCCGCCCAGGAAGTCCATGTTGCCCAGCAGGTAGTACAGGCTCAGGCCCCAGGCGATGGTGCACAGCGGCAGGTAGTGGCCCGACAGCTTGAGCGTGACCGCGCCGAGCATCCATGCAAGCACGAACGTGAAGAGAAGCCCCAGCAGCAGGCCGGCCCAGGGCAGCAGCCCCGGCGCGACGATGCCGCCCAGCCATGCGGCGGCCGTGGGCGAGGTGCAGATCCACGCGGTGGCGTAGGCGCCCATGCCGACGAATGCGGCCTGGCCGAAAGAAGTCATGCCGCCCACGCCGGTGAGCATCACCAGCCCGGCCGCGACCAGCGCGTACAGGCCGATGTTGCTGAGCACCGAGACCGTGAACTCGGGCAGGAAGCCCCAGGCCAGCGCCAGCAGCACCACGCACACCAGCGTGAGCTGGCGCGGCGTGACCAGCGGCTTGCCTTCGGGTGGCGCGGGCGCCGCGATGTTGTTCGAAGACGCGCTCATTCCTCGTCCTCCACATGATGGCTGTTGAGCGAACGCCACCACAGCACGGGAATGATCAAAGTGAAGACCAGCACTTCCTTGAACGGGCTGGCCCAGAAAGAGGCGAAGGCTTCGAGCTGGCCCACCAGCAACGCGCCGGCCAGCGCCAGCGGATAGCTTGCGAGCCCGCCCACGATGGCGGCCACGAAGCCCTTCAGGCCGATGAGGAAGCCGGTGTCGTAATACACCGTGGTGATCGGCGCGATCAGCAGGCCCGACACCGCGCCGATGAGCGCCGCGAGCGCAAAGCTCAGGTCGCCCGACAGCTCGGTCGGAATGCCCGACAGCCGCGCGCCGACACGGTTGATGGCGGTGGCGCGCAGCGCCTTGCCCACCATCGAGCGGCCGAAGAACAGGAACATGGCAATCACCAGCAGCAGCGTGACGCCCACCACCACCAGCGACTGCCCGCTGACCGGAATGCCGCCGATGTCGAAGCGCGCCTCGGAGAACGGCGCGGTGCGCGAGCCTTCGGCGCCGAAGAACAGCAGGCCCAGGCCGACCAGCACGCCGTGCAGCGCGACCGACACGATCAGCAGCATCAGCACGTTGGCATCCGCCAGCGGCCGGTAGGCCAGGCGGTAGAGCAGGGGGCCCAGCGGCATGATGAGCACCAGCGTGGTGAGCGTCTGGCCCGTCATCGACGTCGGCTTGAGCAGCAGCACCAGCGCGGCGGCGGCCGCGGGCAGCACCACGCACCAGGCGAGCGCGGAAGCCCAGTCGACCACCGCGCCGCGCTTCCAGCGCCAGATTTCCACCAGCAGCACGGCGACCGCCAGCACCAGCAGCAGCCACAGCGTGGCCGGCACGCGGCCGGCCTGCAGCATCGCCATCGAGAGCGCCCCGAAGGCGACGAACTCGCCCTGGGGAATGAAGATGACGCGCGTGACTGAAAACACCAGCACCAGCGCGAGCGCCATCAAACCATAGACGGCACCGTTGACGATGCCGTCCTGCCCCAGCAACAGGGCGATCTGCGAATCCATAAAAAACCTTCGGGCTGTGCCCCGTGTGTCGAATCAGGGTCGGCTGTATTGCGCCTTCCCCCTTTGGGGGAAGGTCGGGACGGGGGCGCGGCTCGTTCGGCGCAGTGCTT
>NZ_MOWM01000291.1 GCF_016082275.1 Variovorax sp. E3 | reverse complement strand
CGCGGTCGTCGATGGACCATGCCGCCAGCGTGCGCAGGCGCTCGGGCGTGCGGCGGTAGCGCACGGGCGCGAACGGGTCGAGCACGCGCACGCCGGCCACGGTGCGCGTGGCCGAGGCATCGCGCAGCACGCCCCGGTCGCCGTGCCATGCGCCGAGGCTTTCTCTCGGCACCAGCTGGGCAAGGGCGGTTTCGCCGGGCGCCAGCGCGTCGCGGTCGAGCAGCGCGAGCGACGCCATCACGTCGCTCGCGCCAAGGTGCGCGTGCACGGTCGCGCCCGAGCGCAGCGGCTTGGCCTCATCGGGCCACAGCGTGAGCAGCACGTCGATGCGGTCCGTCGCGAGCGCGATGGCCGGCGTGCAGACCCAGTCGCCGCGGTGCATCTCGTCCTTCGTGACGCCGGCCAGCGCCAGCGCGCAGCGCTGCCCCGCATGCGCGGACTCGGCCTTCTGGTTCTGTGCATGGATGCCGCGCACGCGCACCGTGCGCTCGCCGGGCACCACGCGCAGTTCATCGCCGATGCGCACCGTGCCGCTGAAGACCGTGCCGGTGACGACGGTGCCCACGCCCGACAGCGTGAACGCGCGATCGACCGCGAGGCGGAAGGCCAGGTCTTCGTCGCGCGAACGTTCCTTGCGCGCCGCGTCGAGCAGCCGGTCGCGCAATGCGTCGATGCCTTCGCCGGTCGTCGCCGAAATCGCGAACATCGGCGCGCCGGCAAGCGGCGTGGGCGCGAGCAGCGCGGCGATGTCCGAGCGCACCTCGGCAAGCCGCGCTTGGCGCACGGTCTCGTCGATGCGGTCGATCTTGGTGATGGCCACCGTCGCCTCGCGCACACCCAGCAGCGCCACCACCGCCAGATGCTCGCGCGTCTGCGGCATCACGCCGTCGTCGGCGGCCACCACCAGCAGCGCATGGTCGATGCCCGTGGCGCCGGCCAGCATGGTGTGCAGCAGGCGCTCGTGCCCCGGCACGTCGACGAAGCCGAGCGACACGCCGTCGGGCGCGTGCAGGTACGCGTAGCCCAGCTCGATGGAAATGCCGCGCCGCTTTTCCTCGGGCAGCCGGTCGGTGTCGACGCCCGTGAGTGCGCGCACCAACGTGGTCTTGCCGTGGTCGATGTGGCCTGCGGTGCCGATGATCATGGCGTGCCGCGTTGCGCCTTCCCGCTTTGGGGGAAGGTTGGGAGGGGGGCGGGCTTTCGATCAGGCGTTGTGTTTCCCTGGAAGCCGTCGTGCCCCCACCCCGGCCCTCCCCCAGCGGGGGAGGGAGGAATGCGGGGGGCGAGGGCGGGGGTCATTGCAGGCGCTCGCGCAGCAGCGGCAGTTGCGCGACGAACCCGGTGCTGTCTTCCAGGCAGCGCAGGTCGAGCAGCAGGCGGTCTTCGGCGATGCGTCCGATCACGGGCAAGGGCAGGCCGCGCAACGCGGCGCCCAGCGCATCGAGCGCCGTGCCCAAACCCTTCTTCGACGTGCCGGCCGGCGCGAGCGCCAGCCCCGCCGAGGGCAGCCGTTCGGCGGGCAGCGAGCCGGAGCCGATCTGGCCCAGCAGCGGCACCACCTCGACCGTGAAGCGCGGCGACACGGCGGTCTGCACCGGTGCCCGCAAGGCCTCGGCCATCTCGCGGATCGCCTCGGCCGGCCGCGTGAGCAGGCGCAGCGTCGGCAGGTCTTGCGCGAGCCGCTCAGGCCGCAGGTACAGCGACAGCGTGGCTTCCAGCGCCGCCAGCGGCAGCTTGCTCATGCGCAGCGCGCGCTTCATCGGGAACTTGCGGATGCGGCCCACGGCGGCCTTGCTGCCGACGATCAGCCCGGCCTGCGGGCCGCCCAGCAGCTTGTCGCCCGAGAAGGTGACGACGTCGCAGCCGGCCGCCAGCATCTCCTGCGGCAGCGGCTCGCGCGGCAGGCCGTAGTGCGCCAGGTCGACCAGCGAGCCGCTGCCCAGGTCGGTGGCCAGCGGCACGCCGCGCGCATGCGCGATGCCGGCGAGCGTGGCTTCGTCGACGGCGGCGGTGAAGCCCTGCACCGCGTAGTTGCTGGTGTGGACCTTCATCACCAGCGGTGTGCTCGTTGATGGCACGCTCGTAGTCCTGCGGGTGCGTGCGGTTGGTGGTGCCGACCTCGACCATGCGCGCGCCGGCGCTGGCCATGACGTCGGGCATGCGGAAGGCGCCGCCGATCTCGACCAGTTCGCCGCGCGAGACGATCACCTCGCGGTCGCGCGCCAGCGCCGCGATGGTCAGCAGCACGGCCGCCGCGTTGTTGTTCACCACCGTGGCGGCCTCCGCGCCGGTGATGTTGCACAGCAGCTCTTCGACCAGCGAGTCGCGGTCGCCGCGGCTGCCGGTGGCCAGGTCGTACTCGAGGTTGTTGGGCGAGGTCATCACCGCGAGCAGCCGCTGCAGCGCGGCATCGGCGAGCAATGCGCGGCCCAGGTTGGTGTGGATGACGGTGCCGGTGAGGTTGAGCACGGCACGCATGCGCGGCGCAAGGCGGGCCTGCACGCGTGCCGCGAGCGCATGGCCGAGCGCTTCGTGCCGCACCTCGGCCGATGGCAGCTTGCCGGCGACGGCCTGCGCGCGAAGCGCGTCGAGCAGCGCGCGCGCTTCCTTCACCACCAGCGTGTGGCCGTGCTCGGCCAGCAGGGCGCCCGGCACGGCGAGGCGCAGCAGTTGATCGACAGAAGGCAGATCCTGGGGCCTTGCCGTCGAGCCGTGGACCACGGACTCTTCGGGCGTCGCCATCAGCCGCCTCCGCCGTCGTCGGGGATCTCGGGGTCGCCGAACAGCAGCATCAGGTTGTGGCCGCTGCGCTGGTGGCCGGCTTCGGACACCAGCAGGTCGAGCGTGACGCTCGCGAGGTCGTCGGCAACGGGCTCGACCTCGGGGTCTTTTTCCATTGCGACTTGCTTGAGGTAGTGGCCGCAGCTGTCGCAGCACTCGGCCTTGACCGCGCCTTCGCGCGCGCCGGTGGGCGGCGGCTCGATGCCGGGCTGCGGCGACAGCGATTCGAAGTGAATGCCCTTGGTGCTCTCGCAATGCGTGCACTTGATGCGCACGTAGTGCCACTCGGTGCCGCACAGCGAGCAGTGCAGGTAGCGAAAGCCCGCTTCGTCGGCGCCGATGCGCGTGATGCTCACGGTCGGCGCGCTGCCGCAGCAGGGGCACTCGGTGCCGGGGTCGGTGCGGCCGAAGATGTTCTCGCCGTGGCGCTCGGCCACCTGCAGCACGAGCTGCGTCCAGTAGGCCTGCAGGCCGGCGGCGATCAAGGGCGCGGCCGCGAGGTCGAGCCCGAACATGAGGCGGCGCGAGAGGCGGTCGGCCTGCTGGTCGATCCATGCGTCGTCGGCGGCCAACACGCGGTCGAGCGTGTCGCGCGCGGGGCCTTCGGGCACGCGCGCGCGGAACAGCGCGAGCAGGCGGCGCAGTTCACCGAGCCACACGGCGTCGCGCGTCCAGCCGAAGGCGGGCATCGGCGGCTTGAGCACCTTCGACGCGGCTTCGAGTTCATCGGAGGCGGGCAGTGCGACGGGGGCGTAGTCCTGCAGCACCTGGTGCTGCGCCTGTGCGAGGTCGGCGATGAAGATCAGGTACTCGCGCATCGGGTGCGAGGCCGCGAGCTGGCGCAGCCGCAGTTGCCGGTCGGAGAAGGCGAGCGCGCGAACCGGCAGGCGCAGGAACGGCATCTGCCGCCCGGCCTGCATCGCGATCTGCTCGGGATCGAGAACGCGCGTGGTCCGCATCGGAGGAGGGCTGCTCATTGCGTCCACTCTACAGCCACCGGACGGGTTTTGTCTTGCTCCTTCCCCTTCCGGGGGAAGGCTGGGATGGGGGCCGCGCCCGATGAGCGCCATTGAGTG
>NZ_MOWM01000290.1 GCF_016082275.1 Variovorax sp. E3 | reverse complement strand
TTTTCGCGAGGGTTGCCGCTTTTGTGGAGGCCGCTTGCCCCCATCCCAGCCTTCCCCCAAAGGGGGAAGGAGCAAGAAGGTCAGCTCTTCTTCGCGTCCCGGTACAGCTTCTCGACCTTCGGCAGATTCGCCTCCAGCTTGGCGATGCGGTCCGGCCCGCTCGGGTGCGTCGACAGGAAGTTCAGGCTGCCCTGGTTCTTCGACGCCGCGGCCATCTTCTGCCACAGCGACACCGACGCCTTCGGGTCATAGCCCGCACGCGCCGCGAGTTCGAGCCCCACGAGGTCGGCCTCGGTCTCGTCGCCGCGGCTGAACTTGAGCGTGATGAGCTGCGTTCCGGCGCGCGCCGCGAGGTCGCCCACCTGCCCCAGCCCCAGCAGTTGCGCGCCGAAGGACAGCGCCGCCCCGGTGCCCGCGCTCTTGGCCATGCGGGCGCGCGCGTGCTCGCGCAGCGCGTGCGCCATCTCGTGGCCCATCACCATCGCGACCTCGTCGTCGGTGAGCTTCAGCTGGTCGAGGATGCCGGTGAAAAAGGCGATCTTGCCGCCGGGCATGCAGAAGGCGTTGATCTGCTTGCTGCCGATCAGGTTGACCTCCCACTTCCAGTTGCGCGCCCGCGAGTTCCACGGCGTGGCGAACGGAATGAGGCGGCCCGCGATGGCGCGCAGGCGCTGCAGCTGCGGGTTGTTGTCGCCGGCGAGCGCGCCCTTGGCGCGGGCCTGCTCGAGCAACTGGCCGTACTGCTGCACGCCGGCCGCCTCGATCTTGTCGGCCGGCACGAGGTTGCGCGCCACCGAGGCATTGCCGACGTTGACCTGCGCCAATGCCGAGGTCGAAGCGCCCAGCGCCGCGCCGGCGGCCGCCAGCAGGAAGGCGCGCCGCGGGTTCCACGGCGATGCCGCCGAAGGAACGGCCAGCGTGCCGGAAGAAGAAGAGCGCTCGCAACGTATGCACATAGGGGCCGGATCATAGGAACAAATGCAGACAAAAGGGCAGTCCGGGGGCTTCCCGCGCTCATGGACAATCCGGGGCACATGTCCGCTTCGCCTGTCGAAACCCCCACCGCCCCCTCCCCGCCCTGGCGCGACGCGCTCAAGGTCTACCTGGAACCCGCCACGCTGCGCATGCTGGCGCTGGGTTTCTCGGCCGGGTTGCCGCTGCTGCTGGTGCTGGGCACGCTGAGCTTCAGGCTGCGCGAGGCCGGCATCGACCGCACCACCATCGGCTACCTGAGTTGGGTCGGGCTGGCCTACGGCTTCAAATGGGTCTGGGCGCCGCTGGTCGACCGGCTGCCGCTGCCGCCGCTGACCACGCTGCTGGGGCGCCGCCGGGGCTGGCTGCTGCTGGCGCAGGGCATGGTGATCGCGGGGCTGATCGGCATGGCGATGAATGATCCGCGCCTGGGCCTCACGCCGCTGATCTGGTGCGCGCTGCTGGTGGCCTTCGGCTCGGCCACGCAAGACATCGCGCTCGACGCCTTCCGCATCGAATCGGCCGAAACGCGCAAGCAGGCCGCGCTGGCGGCCGCCTATCAAACGGGCTACCGGCTCGCGATGATCTGGGCCGGCGCGGGCGTGCTGTGGGTCGCGGCCTGGGCCGAGGTGGCGCCCGCCGTGGCGGCCACGGGCGCGGCCGCCTACCAGAACGGCGCGTGGAAGACGGCCTACCTCGTGATGGCCGCCTCGATGGCGGTCGGCGTGCTGACGGTGCTGCTGTCGCCGGAGCCGGTGCGGCGCGTGCTGCCCAAGCCCCGCAATGCGGCCGCGTGGCTGCAGAGCGTGCTGATCGAGCCCTTCGCGGACTTCATCCGCCGCTACAAATGGCAGGCCGTGCTGATCCTTTCCCTCATTGCCATCTACCGCATCAGCGACGTGGTGATGGGCATCATGGCCAACCCCTTCTACGTGGACATGGGCTTCACCAAGGACGAGGTGGCCACGGTCAGCAAGATCTACGGCGTGATCATGACGCTGGCCGGCGCCTTCGTGGGCGGCGTGCTGTCGATGCGGCTGGGCGTGATGCGCGTGCTGATGCTGGGCGCGGTGCTCAGCGCGGCCAGCAACCTGCTGTTCGCCTGGCTGGCCACGCGCGGGCACGACCTGACGGCGCTGATCGCCGTGGTCTCGGCCGACAACCTGGCCGGCGGCATCGCCTCGGCGGCCTTCATCGCCTACCTGTCGAGCCTCACCAACATCAGCTATTCGGCCACGCAGTACGCGCTGTTCAGCTCGCTGATGCTGCTGCTGCCGAAGTTCATCGCGGGCTATTCGGGCGTCTTCGTCGACGCCTACGGCTACACGAATTTCTTCGTGGCCACCGCGCTGCTGGGCGTGCCGGTGCTGGTTCTGGTGGCGCTGGCCTCGCGGCTCACGACCATCACAAGCCCCACCGACCGTCAATAAGGCGCGGGCCCTATAGGAATCCGCCGACGCTGCGCGGCGCCTTCAACTGTTAGGCTGTGCCCGTTTACATTCGCCGTTCCACATTCGTCCCCGTTGTCAGCCAGCCCCCCAAAAGAAATCGTGCCGTCCCGAATTTCCCCTCTTCAAATCAGTGCCTTCACCGCGACCTCGGCCGTCGGCATCGGCAAGGAAGCGCTCGCTGACGCGCTGGCGCAGTCGCGCAGCGGCCTGCGCGCCAACGACTTCGGCGACGCCCCGCTGCCCACGTGGATCGGCCGTGTCGACGGCGTCGAAGACGTGCGCCTGCCCGAGTCGCTCATGCCCTGGGACTGCCGCAACAACCGGCTCGCCTGGCTGGGCCTGCACGCCGACGGCTTCATCGAGGCGGTGACGGCCGCGCGCGAAAAGTACGGCGCGTCGCGCATCGCGCTGATCCTGGGCACCTCGACCGCGAGCATCGGCGAGACCGAACTGGCCTACACGCAGCTCGACGCCGACGGCATGTTCCCCGCCAACCAGCGCCGGGCCGCCGTGCATACGCCGCATTCGCTGGCCATGTTCACGCAGCAGGTGCTGGGCATCAGCGGGCCGAGCGAAACGATCTCGACGGCCTGCTCCTCGAGCGCCAAGGTGTTCGCCTCGGCCGAGCGGATGATCCGCCTGGGCCTGGCCGACGCGGCCGTGGTCGGCGGCGCCGACACGCTGTGCGGCAGCGTGCTGTTCGGCTTCAATTCGCTCGAGCTGGTGTCCAGCGAACCGTGCCGGCCCTTCGACGCCGGCCGCAAGGGCATCAGCCTGGGCGAGGCCGCGGGCTTTGCGCTGGTCGAGCGCGTGCAGGCCGGCGCCGATGCGTCGCCGCTGCACCTGCTGGGCTACGGCGAGGCGAGCGACGCGCACCACATGTCGACGCCGCACCCCGAGGGCCTGGGCGCAGAGCGCGCGCTCGACGAGGCGTTGGCGCGCGCGGGCCTGGCGCCCGACGCCATCGACTACATCAACATGCACGGCACCGCGAGCCAGAAGAACGACGAGGTCGAGGGCGCGCTGGTGGCGCGCCGCTTCCCGGCACGCACGCACGCCAGCTCGACCAAGGGCTTCATGGGCCACACGCTGGGCGCGGCGGGCATCGTCGAGGCCGTCATCAGCCTGCTGGCGATCGAGCGCGGCCTGATGCCGGGCACCGTCAACACGCACACGCTGGACGAAGGCTTCGGCCCGCAGATCCGGCTGGAGCCCGCGCGCGGCGAAGTGCGCTACGCGCTGAGCAACTCCTTCGGCTTCGGCGGCAACAACTGCTCGCTGGTTTTCGGCAAGGCGGCCTGAGCGACATGAGCAACATGAACCAGGCCCCCAAGCCCCCCACCCTCTACATCGAGGCCCGGCCTTCTGGACGCCCACGCTGCCGGGCTGGGACGCCGCGCGCGCCGCCTTCCGCGGCGAAGGCACGCTGACCGACCCGCCGGCCAAGCGCCCGTCGCCGCAGG
>NZ_MOWM01000289.1 GCF_016082275.1 Variovorax sp. E3 | reverse complement strand
TGTTCAGCGCGATGCGGCTGCCGTCGGCCAGCGCGATGTCGCGGCGCTCGCCGGTGGCGGTGCGGTATTCGGCGCCCAGCGTCTGCCACGGCACCGCGCGGTAGCCGACCCACGCCGCCGCCGGCGCGCCCAGCAGCACCGCGAAGGTTTGCAGCAGTGCGCGGCGGTTGGCGGCGGTGCGGCGGCGGTCGAGCACGGGCATGCCCACGGCCGGCGGCACCGCGCCGAACTTGCGGCTGAGTTGCTCGGCGCTGCGCCACACGCGCTGGTGGTCGGGGCTCTGGTTGCGCCACTGCTCGCAGCGCCGCGCGTCGGCCTCCGAGAAACGGCCCGCGTGCATGCGCGCGAGCCATTGCGCGGCTTCGTCCACCAGGCGCGGATCGACGGCGCCCGCGCTCATGCCTGCCCGGCCAGCATCAGCCGCAGGCACTGCGAAAAGCCCTGCGCCATGTAGCGCGTCACGGTGCGCACGCTGACCTGCAGCCGCGCGGCGATGTCGTCGTAAGAAAGCCCTTCGAGCTGGGACAGCAGGAACGCGGTGCGCGCGCGCGGCGGCAACTCGTCGAGCAGGGCATCGAGCTCGTGCAGCGTTTCCAGCAGGATCGCGCGCTCCTCCACCGACGGCGCCGTGGCCTCGGGCAGCAGCGCGAGCGACGCGCAGTAGGCGCGCTCCAGCGACTGGCGCTGGCCGTGGTTGATCACCAGCCGCCGGGCCACGGTGGTCAGGTAGGCGCGCGGTTCGCGCAGCGTGGAAAGCGCGGGAATGGCGTCGGCGCGCAGCCCGACGAGCACGCGCATGAAGGTGTCGTGCGCGATGTCGGCGGCGTCGAAGCTGTTGCCCAGCTTGCCGCGCAGCCAGCCGGAGAGCCACCCGTGGTGGTCGCTGTAGAGGCTTGAACCTGCTGCTGCAAGGCAGGCTCGCCGGCAACCATCGATGCCTGTTTGGGGTTCAACGCGCGGCTCTGAGTACAAATAAGAATCTTTCTCATTGTATCGCCAGCGGCGCCCGAGCCCCTCTTCCGGGGCGCCTTTCTCCCGCGCCCGCGTGCGGTTCAGTCGCCGGTGCGCGGCAGCGCGAACGCCAGCGTGGCTTCGAGCCCGTCCTCGTCGGCCTCGCGGCGGTCGGCGCGCGGCCGCGTGAGCGACACGGCCAGCACGTTGAGCCCGCCGCTGCCCAGCACGACCGTGGCGCGCCCGGTGCGGTCGGTCTTCACGCGCGGGCCCGCCACGTTGCCGATGAAGTCGCCGATCACCATCGCGCCCGCCACGGGCTGCCCGTTCGACAGCACGCGCACCGCCAGCCGCTGGCCGCGGCGCAGCGCCATCGGGTCGGCCAGCGGCACGATCTCCAGTGCCGTGCCGAGCGGCTTGAACGGCATGGCCACGGGCTTGAGCAGCGTCGTGCCGTACTTCATGTAGTGGCCGGCCTTGCGCGCACCGGGCACCTGCACGCGCGAGCCGCTGACCCACTTGCCGTCGGCGCCCTGCGACCAGAAGCCGTCTTCCACCGCCACCGCGAGCACGGCGGCATCGGCCGCCGGCTCGACCACGAGGTTGCGCTGGCGCGGCTGCAGCGTGACCTGCGCGGGCGCGCCGGCGGCCGTGAAGGCCTTCACCTCGCGCACCTGCGTCGGCTCGTAGCTTTCGTCGAGCGCGCCTTCGCCGAGCACCAGCGCCAGTTCGCTCGCGCGCTGCGTGACCCACACGCCGTGCGCGCAAGCGGCGGCGCCGCCGAGGCCCGCCAGCAGCAGCAAACAGGCCGCGCGTGCCAGGCGCGTGAATGGACGGGAGGGAATGTTGTTCATGCGTGCCGCCTGCATCAGAAGTTCATCGTCATCGCCAGCCGCACGATGCGCGGGTTGCCCTGCGTCACGCCGCCGTAGTTGACCGAGCTCCAGTAGCGCCGGTTGGTGACGTTCTCGATCGACAGGCGGATCACCGACGGCGTGCCCGCCAGCCTCGTCGCGTAGGCGGCGCCCAGGTCCCAGCGCGTGAAGCTCGGCACGATCATGGTGTTGGCGCGGTCCAGCGGCCGGCTGCCCACGTGATAGACCCCGGTGTTGACCGACAGCCCCGGCACCGACGACAGCCGGTAGTCGAGGAACACGTTGGCCTGGAAGCGCGCCACGTTGCTGGGCCGGCGGCCTTCCAGCGCCGCGTCGCCGGTGTCGCGCTGTTCGGCGTCGAGCCAGGCCACGCCCGCGATGCCGCTCAGTTGCGAGGTGATGCCGCCGTTGGCCGTGAACTCCACGCCGCGATGGCGCTGCCGCCCCTGCTGGCGAAAGATGTTGTCGGACGGGGTCACGGCCTGCAGCGGCTTGTCCATGTCGAACACGGCGGCGGTGAGCATGAGGTCGTCGCGCACCCGGCTCTTCACGCCGACTTCGTACTGCCGGCTCTTGATGGGGCCGAGCTTCTGCAATGCGTTGTCGGCATAGCTGGGCGCGTAGGCGCCCTGCTCGAAGCCTTCGCCGTAGGTGGCGTAGACGGTGGTGCGCTCCGTCGGCTTGTAGATGGCGCTGAGCGTGGGCACGGTGACGCGCGTGCTGTAGCCGGGCGTGCCGTCGTACTTGCTGCCGATGTCGCTGCTGTAGTCGATGTAGCGCGCGCCAAGCAGCAGTTGCCACTGCGGCGTGAAGCTCAGCGTGTCGCTCACGAACACGCTGCTCTGCCGCGCCGTGCTCGACGGCAGGTGCGTGTCGTCGGGCAGGTTGGGCTGCAGGTACGGCAGCGGCCGGTACACGTTGCCGATCAGTTGGGGAAAGCGCAGGTAGTCGCCGTCGGGCGAGCCCAGGCGCGAGTACGAATAGCCGATGACGGCCTCGTGCCCGACCGGGCCGGTGCTGAAGCGCCCGGTCGCGAACAGCTGGCCGGCGGCCGTGGGGTACGGCTCGCCTTCGTAGCGCGTGTTGCCCTTGAGCACGTCGCCGTTCGGCGCCACCTGCGAGGCGTTGAAGAACAGCGCATTGCGCTTGCTGCGGCTGAAGCCCAGTTGCGCGGTCAGGTCCCACTGGCTGTTGAGCGCGTAGTCCAGCCGCGCGCCGATGTTCCAGGCGTCGGTCTTGTACTGGCCCCAGGGCTGGCCCACCAGCGTGCGCGGGTCGAAGCTTCGCGCGGGCACCACGGTGCCGTCGCTGCGCGGGCCGATCATGCCGCTGGCGGCCAGCGACTTCTTCTGCCAGTCGAAGTCCAGCTGCAGCAGCGCGTCGCGGTTGATCTTGATGTCGACCGCGCCGCTCAGGAAGTCGCGCTTCAGGTCGCCGAAGTGGGTGAAGTCGCCGACCTTCTCGGTGGCCGCGTTGAGGCGGTAGCCCACGGTGCCGGACGCGTCCAGCGGGCCGCCCGCGTCGACCGCGGCGTAGCGCCCGCCGTAGCTGCGCACTTCGGCCGTGACGCTGGCGAAGCGCTCGCGCGTGGGCCGCTTGATCACGTAGTTGACGATGCCGCTGGGCTCGCCCACGCCGTACAGGAAGCCCGACAGGCCCTTGAGCACGTCGACGCGCTCCTTGTTCTCCAGCGGCACGTCGCTGTAGATGTTGGCCAGCAGGCCGTCGCGCCGCACGTTGTTGAAGGAGTTGGCGGCAAAGCCGCGCACGGCCACGCCGTCGAACGACGAAAAGCCCGAGGTCGGCGTGACCGAGGGGTCGTTGCGCAGCACGTCCAGCGCGGTGCGCGCGCGCTGGGTCTCGATGGTGTCGACGGTGTAGGAGCCCACGGCAAACGGCAGGTCCTGCAGCGAACGCACGCCGAGCGCGCCGGCGTTGACGTCCTGCACGTCGTAGAGCTTCTCGCGCTGCGCGCTGACGATCACGGGCGCGAGCGTGGCGCCGGTGGTTTCGGCAGGCGGCGAAGGCGGCGCGACGGCGCGGCTTTCAGCGGCGGCGGCCGCATTCGCTCCGCGGCGCAGTCGCCAGCCGCCGCCGGCGC
>NZ_MOWM01000288.1 GCF_016082275.1 Variovorax sp. E3 | reverse complement strand
AGCGAGCCGCAGCTTGATGAAGACCGCTTGCCCCCATCCCGGCCTTCCCCCAAAGGGGCAAGGAGCAAGAGCAAGGCGGTCAAGGCTGCCCTCGACGCATGGTTCGCCGCGCGCGGCTGGAAGCCCTTCAAGTTCCAGCGCGACGTCTGGAAGGCCATCGCGCAAGGCCGGTCCGGCCTGCTGCACGCCACCACCGGCGCGGGCAAGACCTACGCCGTGTGGCTCGGCGCATTGCAAGCCTTCTCGCAAGCCCGCAAGGAAACAGCGCGCCCCTCCGCCCCGCCGCTCACCGTGCTGTGGCTCACCCCCATGCGTGCGCTCGCGGCCGACACGCTGCGCGCCCTGCAGCAACCGCTCGAAGCCCTGGGCGCCGACGTACACCCCTGGAGCACCGGCGCCCGCAGCGGCGACACCTCGTCCGCCGAACGCAGCGCGCAGAACCAGCGCCTGCCCACCGTGCTCGTCACCACGCCCGAAAGCCTGTCGCTGCTGCTCGCGCGCGCCGATGCGAGCGAGGTGCTCGGCCGCGTGCGGATGGTGGTCGTCGACGAATGGCACGAACTGCTCGGCAACAAGCGCGGCGTGCAGGTGCAGCTCGCGCTGGCGCGGCTCAGGCGCTGGAACCCGGGCCTCGCGATCTGGGGCATGTCGGCCACGCTGGGCAACCTGCACGAGGCGATGCATGCGCTGCTGGGCCATGAAGGCGGCGTGCTCGTACAGGGCCAGGTGCCCAAGAAGCTCGTCATCGACTCGCTGCTGCCCGGCCGCGCCGAGCGCTTTCCGTGGGGCGGCCATCTCGGCCTCACGATGCTGCCGCAGGTGATCGACGAGATCGCCGCGAGCAAGACCGCGCTGGTCTTCACCAACACGCGCTCGCAGGCCGAGATCTGGTACCAGGCCCTGCTGGAGGCCAGGCCCGAATGGGCCGGCCTGATCGCGCTGCACCACGGCTCGCTCGACCGCGAGGTGCGCGAATGGGTCGAGCTGGGCCTGAAGAGCGGGGCGCTCAAAGCGGTGGTCTGCACTTCGAGCCTCGACCTGGGCGTCGACTTTTTGCCGGTCGAGCGCGTGCTGCAGATTGGCTCGCCCAAGGGCGTGGCGCGGCTGCTGCAGCGCGCGGGGCGTTCGGGCCATGCGCCGGGGCGGCCGTCGCGCATCACGCTCGTGCCCACGCACAGCATCGAGATGGTCGAGGGCTCGGCCGCGCGCACGGCCATTGCGGCGGGGCACATCGAGGCACGCCATTCGCCCGACCAGCCGCTCGACGTGCTGGTGCAGCACCTCGTGACGGTGGCGCTCGGCGGCGGCTTCGTGCCCGACGCGCTGTACGAGGAGGTGCGCGGCACCGCCGCCTACGAAGGCCTGTCGCGCGAGAGCTGGCAGTGGTGCCTGGACTTCGTCTCGCAAGGCGGCCCCTCGCTCGCGGCCTACCCCGACTACCAGCGCGCCGTGCCCGACGCCGAGGGCGTATGGCGCGTGCCCGATGCGCGGCTCGCGCGGCGGCATCGCATGAACATCGGCACCATCGTGAGCGACGCGAGCATGTCGGTGCAGTACCTGGGTGGCTCGAAGATCGGCAGCGTCGAGGAGAGTTTTGTGGCGCGCATGAAGCCCGGCGACTGCTTTCTGTTCGGCGGCCGGCTGCTCGAACTCGTGCGCATCCACGACATGACGGCCTGGGTGCGGCGCGCCACCGGCAAGCGTCCGGCGGTGCCGCGCTGGAGCGGCGGGCGCATGCCGCTGTCGAACACGCTGGCCGACGCGGTGGTGCAGCAGCTGGCGCTGGCGGGCGAGGGTGCCTACGGCTCGCCCGAGCTGCAATGCGTGCGCCCGCTGCTGGAGATCCAGCAGCAGTGGTCGGCGTTGCCGACACCGCAGACGCTGCTGGCCGAGACGCTGACCACGCGCGAAGGCTCGCACCTGTTCCTCTATCCGTTCGCGGGCCGGCATGTGCACCTGGGCCTTGCGAGCCTGCTGGCGTGGCGCGTCGCGCAGCACGAGGCGCGCACTTTTTCCATCGCGGTCAACGACTACGGCTTCGAGCTGCTGAGCGCGACCGGGGTCGACTGGCCCACGCTGCTGCCGCAGGTGCTGCGCCTGCCGGAAGGCGAGGGTGCGCACGCGGCGCTGCTGCATGAAGTGCTGGCGTCGCTCAACGCGGGCGAACTCGCGCAGCGGCGCTTCCGGGAGATCGCGCGCGTGTCGGGGCTGATCTTCCAGGGCTACCCGGGCGAGAAGCGCAGCAGCAAGCAGCTGCAAGCCTCGTCCTCGCTGTTCTGGGAGGTGTTCCGCAAGTACGACCCCGGCAACAAGCTGCTGCAGCAGGCCGAGCAGGAGCTGCTGGCGCAGGAGCTCGAGATCGGCCGGCTGCGCGCCAGCCTCGCGCGCATGGCCGGTCAGCAGCTGGTGCTGAAGCCGCTCGCGCGGCCGACGCCGTTTTCGTTCCCGCTGATGGTCGAGCTGTTCCGCGAGAAGCTGTCGAACGAGAACGTGGCCGACCGCATCGCGCGCATGGTCGAACAGTTGGAGAAGGCCGCGGGCGGCGTGGTCACGGCCGGTGGTGTCGAGCGTGTGAAGGGCACGCTGGCCTTCGGGCAGGAGGGGCCGGGCAAGCCGCCCAAGCCGGTAGGGGCGCGGCGCGAGCGCAGGCGGCCGGCTAGACCATCGAGGCCGCTACCGCCGCTGTGAGCCGCTTGAGCCGGGCCTCAGCCCGCGCCGTGCGCCTTCACCCAGCGCACGATGTCCGCCGCGCTCATGGCGCCGGCCTGCCGCGCCACTTCGCGTCCGCCCTTGAACAGCGCCAGCGTCGGGATGCTGCGGATGTTGAAGCGCGCGCCCAGCGCCTGCACGGCCTCGGTGTCGACCTTGGCCAGCCGCACCTTGGGTTCGAGCTGGGCCGCGGCCTGCTCGTAGCCCGGTGCCATCTGGCGGCAGGGGCCGCACCACGGCGCCCAGAAGTCCACCAGCACCGGGATCTCGTTGCGCGCGATGTGGCGCTCGAAGGTGGCTTCGTCGGGCAGCGCGGTGGAGTGGCCGGCGAACAGCGGGCGGTGGCAGCTGCCGCAGTCGGGCGCGCTGGCGAGCTGGTCGGCGCGCACGCGGTTGGTCGTGTGGCAGTGCGGGCAGACGATGTGCAGCGAAGTCGATTCGGTCATGCGCAAGAACTGGGGGCCGCCGGGGGCAATTGCAAGGCGTCGGCCGGGCGGCGCGTCTTTTGCGAAACTTGCCAGCCGTGACGCTTGCCGATTCCTCTGCTCCATCGACGTTCCCGGTCCACTGGGCTGGCGAACTGCTGCACCTGCTGCCCGAACGGGCGCTGTGGTGGCCGGCCGCCGAGGTGCTGTTCGTGGCCGACCTGCACCTGGGCAAGGCCGCGACCTACCGCGCGCTGGGCCAGCCGGTGCCGGGCGGCACCACGCAGGAGAACCTGGCGCGGCTCGATGCGTTGATCGGGCGGCTGGGGCCGGGGCGGATCGTGTTCCTCGGCGATTTCCTGCACGCGGCGCAGGCGCACACGGTGCTCGCGGGCGTGCAGGCCTGGCGTTCGCGCCATGCGGGCGTGTCGATGACGCTGGTGCGCGGCAACCACGACAGCCGCGCGGGCGACCCGCCGGCCGCGCTGGGCATCGAGGTGGTCGACGAGCCGCATCTGCTCGGGCCGTTCGCGTGCTGCCACCATCCGCAGTCGCATGCCACGCACTTCGTGCTCGCGGGGCACCTGCATCCGGTCTGCCGGCTCTACGGGCCGGGGAAGGACAGCGTGCGGCTGCCGTGTTTCGTGAGCGAGGCGGGGCAGGCGGTGCTGCCGGCCTCGGCGAGTTCACGGGCGGGTGGGTGATGGAGACGGCGCCGGGGCGGCGCTTTCATGCGGTGGGCGGTTCGGCCGTCTGGGCACTCCCTGCACCGGAGTGACTCTTGCTCCTTCCCCCTCTGGGGGAAGGTTGGGATGGGGGCGGGCAGAGCGCCCAATGTGAGC
>NZ_MOWM01000287.1 GCF_016082275.1 Variovorax sp. E3 | reverse complement strand
GGCGGTGCTTCGGCCTCGCCCAGCGTGAACGTGGTCTCGTCGGCATAGCGCGCCGCGAGCCGCGTGCCCGACAGCAGGCGCTGCAGCGCGTCGCGCGGCGCGAACTCGCCGCGCACCGCCACCGATTCGAGCCCCGCCGCCAACTGCCCGTCGAAGAACACCGACTGCCCCGTCGCCTGCGCGAACGCCTGCAACGCGGCGGCCAGCGGCTGCGCGGGAATGTCGAAGCTCACTGGCTTGGCCGCGTCCGGTGAGCGGACGGGTGAATCGGCAGTGGCGAGGGATGCAGCAAGGGACAGGATTCCGAAGATCAAGGTCAAGACACAAGCCCACCGCGACCGAGCAACGCGAAACATGCCGGGTCCTGTCACGAAATGGAAATTGCGGGCCGCGAGAACCGCCGTGCCGTACTACTACTTTTTGTCGAACGGATGCTAGTGGCGATTTGTGACAAGTTGAATGCAAAGCGCCCACCAGCGCACGCCGCGCGCCGTGCTGGCGAGAATGGGCGGCATGACGACGACGACGACGACGATGACAGCGACAACGCTCGCCCTGTTCGACGACCCGCCGCGCGAAGCCCGCGAGCCGCTGGGCCCCGGCGCCTTCGTGCTGCCCGGCTTCGCCCTGCCCTTCGTCGATGAGCTGCTGCCCGCCATCGGCGCACTGGAAGAACGCGCGCCCTTCCGCCACCTCGTCACGCCGGGCGGCTTCACCATGTCCGTCGCGCTGACCAACTGCGGCGCGCTCGGCTGGACCAGCGACCGGCGCGGCTACCGCTACAGCCCGACCGACCCCGACACCGGCCGCCCCTGGCCCGCCATGCCCGAGACGTTCAAGCGGCTCGCGCGCGAAGCCGCGTCGGCCGCCGGCTTCGAGGGCTTCGCGCCCGACGCCTGCCTCGTCAACCGCTACGCGCCCGGTGCGCGGCTGTCGATGCACCAGGACAAGGACGAGCACGACTACGGCGCGCCCATCGTGTCGGTGTCACTCGGCATGCCCGCCGTGTTCCTGTTCGGCGGCCTGGCGCGCGGCGACAAGGCCGTGCGCGTGCCGCTGGTGCATGGCGACGTCGTCGTCTGGGGCGGTGAAGACCGGTTGCGTTACCACGGCGTGCTGCCGCTGAAAGACGCGCCGCATGCGGTGCTGGGGGCGAGGCGCATCAACCTTACGTTTCGCAAGGCGGGCTGACGCGCGTGCGGACGAGTGTGCGGTGCGATGTTGGCGCCGGCCGTCAGATGACGATCATCTCGCCACGACATTCAACCAAGTTCGGATGAAAGGCTCTTGCGTTGTCGCCGGTCCTGCTTTCGCAGAGTTGTTCGAAGATGCTCTTGCTCACGGCTTGCGTGGTGGCTGCACCTTGATGTCCATCGCCTCGAGCACGGGAAAGCTCTCGCGAAAAAGCGTGAGGTCACGCGTCGACTCGTCGGCCACGGACACGTCGAAGGTGCTGCTCGTGATGCCCAGCACGGACTGATTGACGATCGGAAACGGCGCGCCGGCAGGCGGCTCGCCATCGTCCTTGCGCGTGCGCATGTGAACGTTCATGCGACCGACGTACACGACCGAGCGCGCGGGCAGTTCGAAGCTCAGGCCCAGCGGCGCGGTGACGATGCCCTTCAACGGAAACGCGCTGATCTCGCCCGTCACTTGCGTGAAGGCGTACTTGCCCGGCGGCAGGGACAGGCGCAACGGCACGAGATAGTGACGCCCGTCTTCGCCATAGTCCATGCCGTCGGAATCGACCGCGAAGGTCTCCGAGCCCTGGCCGGCGATCGGGGCGAGCGGCACGACCTGGAAGCGCGTGGGCCACGGCATCTTGCGATCGCCCTCTCGCGTGAGCTGCAGCGTGGCCAGGACCACGGATTTCTGGCTGAGGTCGAGCTGCTTGGTTCGGGAGGTCAATGCGGTGGGGGTGCCGCACGCGGTGAGCAGCGCGGACGCTGCGACGAGCGTGAGAAGGAAAAGGACAGTGCGTTTCATAAGAAAAGAAGAAAGGGGGAGCGCCCAAGCACTCCCCCCGATCGGACAGACCCTCAGGTCTTTGCTCGATGAAATCTGAAGGCTTACTTCGAGAAACTCATGGTCGCTTTGTAATCGCCACTCGAGTCCTTGAGGAACATGTAGATGCTCATGAACCGCTTGCACACGCCGTCGGTCGTGTCTTGATTCACCTCGACAAAGCCCACGCCGTCCTGTACCGGGAGCATCGCGCAGCTCGTCTGGCCGGACGTTGCCGCGTTGGTGGCCTTCAGCGTGACAGCCAGGTTGTTCTTGCTTGTGCCCGGCTCTCTGGGCAAGAGACTGCCGCTCAGTGCGCATGCGCCGAGCGGACTGGTCGGCGCGCTCGTCCCCGTGAAGCTGCGATCCGATGCGACCGTGATCGATCCGATGACGTTCTTCATGCTGCCGCCCCATTCACCGGTCAGCAGCGCCGAGTCGACGGCCAGGGAATTCGCAACCTGGTACGACCACAGCCCGAAGGGTTTGGCTGCGGCGGCGCCAGCGGCAAAGCTCCCGTCCAGCGTTGCCTTGGGCACGAAGGTACCGCTGCCCGATAGCGAGGCCCACGTGGTGGAAGGATAGAACACGACCTTGCCCGATCCGATCTGCCATGAAGAATTGGGCACATCGAAGTTGAACGCGCCGTAGAACGTGCTTTCGATGGGCCACGTGGTCACCGGACTTGCCGCCGTGAAGCCAACGCTTTCGCCCGTTGCGCTCGTCAGCATGAGCCCCTTCGTGCTCTCGTGCTTGTCCTGATTCCAGACCCCTTCATAGGCGTTGCCGACATCGGCTGTCGAGCCTGGCTGCGGCGCGGTGATGCACGCGGTCGGGTCCGAGGAGGCTGCGGGAACCGGGTCCGGAATCGGTCCGGGGACGGCCACGACTTCCGGCGCTGGCGCCGGGGCGGCCGCGACGGCCAACGGCGCGCCAAAGCCCCCGCCCCCGCCCCCACCGCCTCCACCGCATCCATGTAGCGCCCCCAGAGAAAGCAAGGCCGCGGCCGTTGCCAGTGTTTGTTTTTTCATTTTTTGAACTCCCTTTGTGTTGTGGTCAGAAACTTGCGTTGCGGTTGAAGCCAGGACTGGCCTTCGCGGTGCGATGGCCCTCGGGTTTGAAGATCGGTGCACCAGCGAGGCTGCGAGCGAGTTCAAGTAGCCGATGCCGGGCGCGGCGCATTGGATGGCGACGGCACCTGCTTGATCCGGGGACCCAGACGAGCGAGAACGTCGTCGGTGACGAACGTCTTGTCGTCCTTGTCCTTGAGGTCCGATCGCAACTCGACGAGGATCGAACGCACAGGCTGCGCAGGCCCCGCTCCGCTCGAGGGGATGTAGATGAACAAGGGTGCCTGGCTCCTGACCGGCATCGGCGCCGGCGGAGCCCGGAATACGGGCATCGTGCCCGCGGTTCGTTGCATGTAGGGTTCGTGGAGGCCGAGGACCTTGTCTCCATCGGGCTGCGGGCTCTGTGCCACCTGGCTCACTTCCACGTCGGCAAGCGGATTCAGTCGCCCGAAAATATCGTCGCCCGTGAGCACGGACGTGTCGACGGCGCCCTCGACGATCTTGAAGGCTGGTGCGCCGGCCTCTTTCGCGACCTGGGCGCTGCGATAGAGCACGAACGCGTCAGCCCAGCGCAATGGCGTGCGCGACGAACCCGTGAAGCGCACGCGGTAGAGCTGGTCGGACAGTTTGCTGCTCGCATAGCCGAAGCTGTTGCCCTCGGCTCCCGATTCTCGATACGACGTTGGCGCGACGCAGGCGGTCAATGCAAGCGCTGCGGTCAGCGTTGCGAACGTTTTCATGAACATGAACTTCCTCCCTGGAACTGAGCTGTTGATTTAGTTTGATGTGTGGCTCTAGAAGCTGGCGTTCAAGTTGAAGCCCAACGTGACCTTCGCCGTGCGATAGCCCTCCGGCTTGCTGATCGGCGCGCCAACGAAAAAGTCGTAGCTCAGCTTGGCCCACTGGCCACGCG
>NZ_MOWM01000286.1 GCF_016082275.1 Variovorax sp. E3 | reverse complement strand
AGCGTCACCGTGGGCACGGGCGCCGGCGCGGTCACCACGCTGCCGGCGCCGATCAACTCGGCCATGCCGCCCGGCACGGGCCCCGCCCCGACCACGGACGCGGGCGCCCGCTACGTGGAGTCGTGCCAGCAGGCGATCGAGCGCGGCATCGTGAGCCCGGGCTGCCAGGGGCCGCTGTATGCGAACGAGATCGCGCGGCTCAAGGAAGACGCGCTGCGCACCAACAACCCGAACCTGCTCACGCTGCTGGGCGACGCCTACCAGAGCAACCGCACCGGCGTGTCCGACATCGGCCAGGCCTACCGCTGGTACCTGCTGGGCGCGGTGCGCGGCGATCCGCGCGCCATGCAGCGCCTGAGCGAGCTCTACAAGGGTGGCACCGGTGTGCCGCAGGACAACATCAAGGCGCTGGGCTATGCGCGCCTGGCGCAGCGCCTGGCCGCACCCGGCAGCACCAGCGCGCGGCAGGCCACCGAAACCATCGGCAAGCTGGGGGGCGACATGGCCGCCGAGGAAGTGGTGCTGGCCGAGCGCTTCGCCAGTGAGCTCGAAGCCAACCTGCGCAGCCAGGCGGGCGGTGCCGCCGGCGCTACGCCTGGTAACAGCCCCGCGCCAGTCACGACCAACAATGCGCCCAGGAATGTGTTTCCGTCGTCGCGGCTGCCCGGCATGGGCGCGATCCCGCCGGTCGAGCCGGGAGCGGCTGCCCCCGCGGCCCCTGTGCCGGGGGCGCCCCTGCCGGGACGCGAAAGCCTGTCGCCGCGCTAGGCGGTCCCGAGGAGTCGTCCACAACATGCATCCGTCGTTTCTCCTGTTCCGTATGTCCTGTGTCCGGGCACTGTGCTCGGCCGGCATCGCCTGCATCGCGCCCGTGGCCATGGCTGCGGGGCCTTCCGGCCAGATCGGTCCGGCCGGACCTGTCGGCGTACAGGGCGCTGCGCAGGTGCAGGGCACGGCCACCACGGTGATCGAGAATCCCGGCAGTGGCACCAACCGCATCGAAGTGACGGGCAACACCGCACAGAACGTGCAGGTGCAATGCGCGGACGGCAGCCGCAAGAAGACCGCGCCGCAGGCCGCGGGTTCCAGCGTCAACAGCGTGAACATCGACGGCCGCGCCCTGGCGGGAAAGACCGTCGTCGTCACCGGCCGCAACAGCCGCGATGTGCGCGCCACCGCCGACTGCCAAGACGGCGCCGCCGCACCGACCACCAACGTCAACAGCGTCACCATCCGATGAAGATCACCCCCTCGCGGCACCGTGCCGCCCCTCTTGCCGTTCCCTTTGCCGCCTCGTTCGCGCTGGCCGCGTGCCTGCTGACCCTGACGGCCTGCTCCGAGCGGCCGGCGCCCGCCACGCCCCCCGCATCGGGCGCACCGGTCGCGCCTGCTGCGTCGGCGGCCACGCCTCCCGTGGCGGCAGCGCCCGCCGCCAAGGCGGCGCCGCGCCAGTTGCCGCTCAATGTGCAAGGCGTGGCCAGCGCGGGGCTCACTGTGCGCGTCAAGGGCATCGAGCTGGGCGAGGACGCCACCATCCTGACGGTGAGTGCCTCCTTCGGCAACCGCGGGACCAACTTCACCAACCTCGGCGAAACCGACACCTATCTGGTCGACCCGGCCGGCAACCGGCTGGCGCTCAAGCGGCCCGACGACAACCGCTACCTGCGCATCGCGACCGGCGACACCATGGAGGGTCAACTCGTATTCTTGGGCAGCGTGCCGGCCGCGACGCCGCAGCTGAAGCTGGTCATCAATGACGGCCAGGCGGGCGACGACACCGCGGGGCCGGGCCTGAGCATTGCGCTGCCGCTGCAATAGGCTGGCCCGGATATGACGCGCCACTCGCCGATCTGGTTGCTGGGCCTGGCCTGCTGCGGCACCGCTGCATCGGCTGCCCATGCGCTCACCGTCGAGCGCGTGGCCGGCAGCCTGGGCGGGCGACCCACCGTGTTCACGCGCGTGGCCGATGCGCCGCACACCGAGTGGCGCCGCGCCGGCCCCGACAGCCGGCTCGACAGTCGCACGCCCCCTTCCACCTTCGCCAGCAAGCCGGCACCCGACACCGTGTTCCGCGTGGCCGAAGTGCCGCCCGAGCGCGTGACCGTCACGCGCGAATTGCTGGGCGCGCTGCAGGCGCGGCAGACCGAGCAGAAGGCCATCGTCATCGACCTGCCGGCCGACGTGCTGTTCGACTTCGACAAGGCCACGCTGCGCGCCGATGCACAGACCTCGCTTGATCAGGCTGCCGAACTGCTGCGCAGCTACCCCGATGCGCCGCTCGCCATCAACGGCCACACCGACGGCAAGGGGAGCGAAGCCTACAACGACGCGTTGTCGACGCGCCGCGCGCAGGCCGTGGCCGACCGGCTCGGTGCCGCCACGGGCGCCCGCAGCTTCGCAGTCCGGGGGCATGGCAAGCGCCAGCCCCTGGTGCCCGACACGCACGCCGACGGCAGCGACGACCCCGACGCGCGCCAGCGCAACCGGCGCGTCGAGATCGTCATCCAGCCGGCGGGCGTGGCGGGCTCCCGCCCTGCCGAAAAATCCTGAAGAACTGACCGAGGAAATACCCCATCCATGGCGCTGATCGCTTGTTCTGAATGCGGACACCAGGTCTCGACCCGGGCCAGCCACTGTCCTTCGTGCGGCGCGCCTGTGGCCGGTGACGCGGACCCGGCCGCACGTGGCGGCAAGAACGAGCCGGTGGTCAACGCCGGCCTGCTCGGCAAGATCGTCGCGGTGATCGGGGCCTGGCTGGTCGTGCCCTGGGCGGTGCGGCTGGTCGCGGCGCTGGCCGCCATCGTGATGATGATCGTGATGTTCCGTTCCGGGCGCTGAGCGCCGCGGCGCCGGGAATACCTCAAGGACGTCCTGCAGCGCCTGTCCACGCACATGGCCAGCCGCATCGAGGACCTCCTGCCGCATCGTTGGCAACCGTTGAGCTGACCCTCGACCCGGAGCGGCCACCGCCGCTCACGGCCGTCAAGAAGAGAGGGCCATCCGCGCACTGGCCGCTTTCGGGAAGGCCCAGCGTGCACTGCCGGGCGCAAGCTGCCGCGGACCTGCACCTGCCAGCGTGGGAAGGGGGCGAAAGCTTCGTGAAGAGCCAGGAGAGCCCGGTCGGGGAATACAAGTGGCTCTCGGTGCGTTCGCTCGAAGGTGGCGCTACGGACCTGTCCCTCGAGCCCAATGCCAACCCCGTGCCAAATCTTGGCTTGCTACCTGGATAGGCACAGGTAGGTTGAAGAATGGAAGTACTCGTGTCTCCCGGGTGTTCGAGCATGGGGTGCGCCTTGCTGGCCCGTACGACGAAGAGGGTCTGAGTTGCGCAATGAATGTCCAGTTGGGCGGCAAAGAGATGCCGTCGCTCGCCGCCCTCGCGTCAACAGCAAGGGCATGCCATCCGTTGGTGTGAAGGGAGGTGGTCTCCCTCACTCGAAATGGACATCACATGAAAAAACTTCTGATTTCTCTCTTCGTTCTGCTCGGTACCGCCACGGCATTTGCACAAGGCAATACGGGGGTCACAGTCAGCACGGACCCGGCCCGCGCTGCAGCGGTGGAACGTCATGCCCAGGAGCTGCAGGCGCGCCCCACCGAGCAGCCGGCGATGGCACACAGCAAGACGACCAAGACCCACAAGCACGCGCAGAGCCGCCACCACAGCAAGAAGCATTGAAGCGAGCTCGGCTCGCTTCAGAAAATCCACTCCGTGCGGCTACCAGTCAAGCTGCCGCATGGAGCGCAGTTCTTGCTGCGCCGCGCAGGACATCGACATCCACGTCAGCATTCGTGCGCGCGTCCGGCGTGAGGAACGCCACCATGGAGCAATTCATCGAGGCGCTCGGCTCGTACATCCGCTGGTACAACGAGAAGCGGATCTAGATCTCTCTTGGCTCCCTCAGCCCTATTGAATACCGGTTGAGCCTTGGACTTGCGGCATAAAGCCAGTCCAAATCTTTATCCGCACTCCCAGTAAGTCACTCCTAGGGAACA
>NZ_MOWM01000285.1 GCF_016082275.1 Variovorax sp. E3 | reverse complement strand
ATGCGAAATCTCCAGGGCCGCGGCGGCGCGGGCCAGCGCGGGTTGCAATGCGCCGGCCGGTAGCCGGTGCCAGCGCGCGGCCACGTGGCCGTCGGGGCGCAGCAGGTAGACCGCGCCGTCTTGCGCGCCGAGCGCCTCGAACACCTCGGGCGATGCGTGCGCGTCGGCGCCGTCGATCCCCGGGGCGGCGATGGTGCGAACGGCCAGCGGCAGCGCCCCTTGCCGCGCAAGCGCGATGCCGGCGGCCGGCGGCGCGGCCACGTCGGGCCGCAGCACCAGCAGCGTGAACGTGGGCGCGATCCAGTCGGTGAGGTGGCCGCGTTCGAGCGGCTGCTCCGGCATCACCTCGCCCGGCAGCGGCCCCGCCGGCAATTCGTCGCCCGCGCTCGACAGCGCCGAATCGGCATAGCGCACGGCCTGCGTCTGGCGCGGGTTGATCAGCTGCGCAATGCCCCGGTGCGCCTCGGACAGCGACAGCGCCGCCTCGCGCAGCAGGTCGAAGCCGCGCGACGGCGGCGACATGAATTCGGTGCTGCGCATCGCGTTCTCGGCGTTCACGTGGAAGGCCGCGATGCGTTCCTGCGAGTACGAGTCGAGCAGCGCCGCGCCCGACAGGCCCTTGGCCACGAACGCCAGCTTCCACGCGAGGTTGTCCGCGTCGTCGAAGCCCGAGTTGAGCCCGCGCACGCCGAAGATCGGCATCGCATGCGCCGCGTTGCCCGCGAACACGACGCGGCCGTGGCGGTAGCGCTCCAGCGTCATCGCGCCGGCGCGGTAGACCGAGGTCCACACCGTCTTCCACGGCAGGTGGCCTTCGCCGATGGCGTCGAGGTGGCGCTGCACGAACTCGGCCACGGCCGGCGGCTGCAGTGCCTCTTCGGTGCTCTGGCCGGGGCGCAGCTGGTAGTCGATGCGCCAGATGTCGTCGGGCTGGCGATGCATCAGCACGGTCGAGCCGGGGTTCCACGGCGGGTCGAACCAGGCGCGGCGCTCGGTCGGGTGGCCGCTGTGCAGCTCGATGTCGATGATCACGTAGCGGCCTTCGTAGCCCGTGCCCTCCAGCGCGAGCCCCATCGCCTTGCGCACGAAGCTCTGGCCGCCGTCGCAGGCCGCGAGCCACTGGCCGTGCAGCCGGTAGGCGCCCTCGGCGTTGCGCACGTCGAGCGTCACGCCCTCGTCGTCCTGCGCCAGGCCGGTGAGCTCGGTGCCCCAGCGGATGTCGATGAGCCCCGGCGTGGCCTCGTTGCGGCGGAAGATTTCCTCGAGCAGGTAGTGCTCGGCGTAGTACTGCTCCAGGTTGATCATCGGCGGCAGCTTCTGGCGCGCGTCGGTCGGCATCTCGAAGCGGAACACCTCGGCCGTCTTGTAGAAGCTGCGGCCCACGCTCCACGGCAGGCCCTTGCCCATGAAGCCCGGCAGCACGCCCAGGCGCTCCATGATCTCCAGGCTGCGGCGCGAGATGCAGGCCGCGCGGCTGCCCACGCACACGGTGTCGTCGGCCTCGAGGATCACGCAGCGCACGCCGTGGTTCGCAAGCCCCAGCGCAAGCGCCATGCCGACCGGCCCGCCGCCCGCGATCACCACCGGGTGGCGGCCGGGCTCGACGCCGTCCTGCTCGAGCGGCGGGGTCCACGGCTTGTAGCGCGTGTAGTGGAAGGCGCCCACGGAGGGCGGGAGTTCGGTGGCGCTGGCCGGCGGCGGCACGGGGCCGCTGGCGGCATCGCCCGGGGCGGCGGCGGGAGGGTTCGTCATCCGACGGGATTGTCCCGATGCGCAAGGACCGCCGATGTCATAACTTCGTACGAGGTACTTACCCCTATCCCTGTTTTTTCTTCACGCATGAGGCGCTGGCGCATCCATCCCACCGACACTCCCTTGGCCGCCGCCGTGGTCGGCGACGTGCTGGGCGGCGTGGGCACGGCGCACCTGGCCACCAGCTACCTGAAGGCGATGCAGCGCGTGATGCCCATCACCTTCTGCACCGTGTTCGCGGTCGACGCGGCGGGGCGCATCGAGGCGGTGTCGGCCGCGAGCAGCTACGGCAGCACGGCCGAGCGCACGTCGGAGCGCTACGTGGCCCAGCGCTTCGACCTGCTCGACCCCAACATGGCGTGGCTCGCGGGGCGCAAGCTGCCCCAGCGCGCGCAGCTGTGGCTGGGCCACCAGCGCGCCGACGAGGTGGCCGACCCGGCCTACCGCGCGGCCTGCTACGGCGACGTGGGCATCCGCGAGCGCGCGTCGGTGCTGTTGCTGCTGCCCACGGGGCAACGCGTGGCGGTGAGCTTCTACCGCAGCCTGGCGCAGCCGGAGTTCGGCGCGGAAGACTTCGGCCGCATCGAGGCGCACGCCACGCTGCTGGCCGACGCAACCGCCGCGCACGGGCGCAGCGCGATGGCCGTGCGCGAGGCGGTGGAGCCGGCCCTCGCCTCGCGGCTGCTGACGCTGAGCCTGCGCGAGCGCGAAGTCATCGGCCACCTGATGGCGGGCAAGACCGCGAAGGAGGCGGCACGGGAAATCGGCGTGGAGCTGACGACCGTGCGCACCCACCAGTACCGGGCGTTCCGTCGGCTGGGGATACGGTCGCAGAAAGAGCTGCTGCGCGGCGCCGGGCCGCGCTGAACGCCGGACGCCTCAGTCTTCGGAGGCTTCGGCTTGCGGTGCGTCGTCGTTCTGCGGCGCGTCGGCGTCGGCCACGGGCTTCACCAGCGACACCGGCGCTTCCTTCGGCCGCCCGTGCGTCGACACCACTTCCTGGTCGATCGCGCCGAACAGCGAGCGCCCGTCCAGCCCCTTCATCTCGATGCGGATGGTGTCGCCGAACTTCATGAACTCGGTGACGGGCGCGCCGCCCTGGATGGTCTCGATGCAGCGCTTCTCGGCAATGCATGAATAGCCCTTGGGCCAGTCCATGCGGCCGTTCTTCTCCACGCCCTTGTTGCTCACCGTGCCGCTGCCGACGATGCTGCCGGCGCGCACGTTGCGCGTCTTGGCGATGTGGGCGATGAGCTGGCCAAAGTGGAAAGTCATCTCGGGCCCCGCGTCGCACATGCCGACCTTGCGGCCGTTCCAGCTGCTTTGCAGCGCCAGGTGCACGCGGCCGTCCTGCCAGGCTTCGCCGATCTCGTCGAGCGTCACGGCCACGGGGCTGAAGGCGGTGGCGGGCTTGCTCTGGAAGAAGCCGAAGCCCTTGGCCAGCTCGGCCGGAATCAGGTTGCGCAGGCTCACGTCGTTGGCCAGCATCACCAGGCGGATGCCGTCCAGCGCCTGGTCGGGCGTGGCGCCCATCTTCACGTCGCCGGTGATGACGGCGATCTCGGCCTCGAAGTCGATGCCCATGGCCTCGTTGGGCACCACGATGTCGTCGACCGGGCCCAGGAAGTCGTCGCTGCCGCCCTGGTACATCAGCGGGTCGGTGTAGAAGCTCTCGGGCACTTCGGCGTTGCGCGCCTGGCGCACCAGCTCGACGTGGTTCAGGTAGGCCGAGCCGTCGGCCCACTGGTAGGCGCGCGGCAGCGGCGCCATGCACATCGAGGGGTCGAACGGAAACGCGTGGCGCGCGCGGCCGTGGTTGAGCGTGTCGTACAGGTCCTGCAGCTGCGGGCTCATGAAGCCCCAGTCGTCCAGCACCTGCTGCAGCCGGTTCGCGATGCCGGTGGCGTAATGGGCGAGCGTGAGGTCGCGCGAAACGACGACGAGCTGGCCGTCGCGCGAGCCGTCCTTCAGGGTGGCGAGTTTCATGATGCGGTGCGGTGCATGCGGAAGCGGCCAAGGCGCTCCCACTTAAACTGGTTGAACGGGCGGCAGTGTACCGAGGTGGTCTTGGTGAACCTTGCCGCCGGCGCCCCACTCCACACACTGATGCCGACGCTCGTCGCCCCCTCTTCGCTGTCCGCCGGCCTGCCCGGCGCCCGTCCTGGCGGGTGCTGGCCGCGCTGACGCTGGCGGTGGCGCTGATCCACGTGCTGGTGCTCGGGCTGGCGCCGACGGCCATCGGGCCGGAGCCCTCGCCGCTGGCCAACAAGTTCATCACGCGCACGATCGTGATCGCGCCGCCCGCATCGGAAAAGCCGGCCGCCCCGGCCGCCGCCGCGCCG
>NZ_MOWM01000284.1 GCF_016082275.1 Variovorax sp. E3 | reverse complement strand
TCGCGCTGTCTCGAAGGCCGCGTGCCCCCATCCCGGCCTTCCCCGGAAGGGGAAGGAGCAATGCGATGACCACCCAGTTCGCCACCATCGACTGGCGCGGCCGCCCCATCCGGATCGAATGCGAGTGGATCGCCCCCGAGCGCACCACCGCCCCGCTCATCGTCTTCCTCCACGAAGGCCTGGGCTCCGTTGCCATGTGGAAGGACTTCCCCGCGCAGGTCTGCGAGGCCGCCAACGCGCGCGGCCTCGTCTTCTCGCGCCCCGGCTACGGCCGCTCGACCCCGCGCGCCGACGACGAGATCTGGGACGTCGACTTCATGCACCGCCAGGCGCACGAAGTGCTGCCCGCCCTTTTCACCGCCCTGAAGCTCGACGACGAAAAGCCCTGGCTCTTCGGCCACAGCGACGGCGGCTCCATCTCGCTGCTGTACGCTGCGCGCTTTCCCGACAAGGTCGAGGGCATCGTGGTGCTCGCGCCGCACATCTTCGTGGAAGACAAGACCGTCGCGAACATCGAGGTCGCGCGCACCGCCTACCTGGGCACCGACCTGCCGAAGAAGCTCGGTCGCTACCACGACAGCGCCGACTCCGCCTTCTGGGGCTGGAACCGCATCTGGCTGCACCCGCCGTTTCGCGACTGGAACATCGAGGCCGAACTGGACGCCATCCGCTGCCCCGTACTCGCCGTGCAGGGCATCGACGACGAGTACGGCACGCTCGCGCAGATTCGCGGCATCGCCGCGCGCGTCGCTGGTATTTGCGAGCTGCTCGAAATCCCTGAATGCGGGCATTCCCCGCATCGCGATCAGCCTGATCGTGTCATCGTCGCCACCGCTTCTTTCATCACCAAAAACAGGAGACAAACACCATGACGACCCGCACCCCGGTTCGCACCGCGCGCCTCGCGCTCACCGCCCTCGCCTTTGCCGCCGCCCTTTGCGGCACCGCCGGCGCGCAGGGCACGGGCAAGCTCAAGGTGGGCCTGATGTTGCCCTACAGCGGCACCTACACCGCGCTGGGCGTGGCCATCGAGAACGGCTTCAAGCTCTACGTCGACGAACAGGGCGGCAAGCTCGCGGGCCGCGAGATCGAATACTTCAAGGTCGACGACGAGTCCGACCCCGCCAAGGCCACCGACAACGTCAACAAGCTCATCAAGCGCGACAACGTCGACGTGATCGTGGGCACGGTGCACTCGGGCGTCGCCATGGCCATGGCCAAGGCCGCCAAGGAAAGCGGCACCGTGCTGATCGTGCCCAACGCCGGCGCCGACGCCGTCACGGGCCCGATGTGCGCGCCCAACATCTTCCGCAGCTCGTTCAGCAACTGGCAGCCGGCCTACGCCATGGGCGAGGTCGCGGCCAAGCAGCAGGGCAAGAAGAAGGTCATGACCATCACCTGGAAGTACGCGGCCGGCGAGGAGTCGGTCAACGGCTTCAAGGAAGGCTTCGAGAAGAACGGCGGCAAGGTCGACAAGCAGCTCACCCTGCCCTTCCCGAATGTCGAGTTCCAGGCGCTGCTGACCGAGATCGCGGCGGCCAAGCCCGACGCGGTGTATGCCTTCTTCGCGGGCGGCGGCGCGGTGAAGTTCGTCAAGGACTACCAGGCCGCCGGCCTGAACAAGACCATTCCGCTGTACGGCCCCGGCTTCCTGACCGACGGCACGCTCGACGCGCAAGGCGAATCGGCGCAGGGCATGCTGACCACGCTGCACTACGCGACGGCCTCAACACGCCGCGCGACAACGCCTTCCGCACGGCCTACGCCAAGTCGTTCAAGCTGCAGCCCGACGTGTACGCGGTGCAGGGCTACGACGCCGCGCAGATGCTGGGCGTGGGCCTGAACGCGACCAAGGGCGACATCTCGAAGAAGGCCGATTTCGCGGCCGCCGTCGAGAAGGCGAAGATCGACAGCCCGCGCGGTGCGTTCACCGTGAGCAAGTCGCACAACCCGGTGCAGGACATCTACCTGCGCAAGGTGGACGGCAAGGAGAACAAGCTGGTGAGCACGGCCATCAAGGGCCTCGCGGACCCGGCACGCGGCTGCCGGATGTAAGGCTCTCCCCCAGGCTGCGCGCACTTCGTGTCGCTGCGCCTCCCCCCTCGCCGGGGGCGACACCTGCGGCCCGGCAAAGCCGGTTCCGCGGTGTCCCGCGCAGTGCATCCCTTCCTTCTTGACGATCCCGCCCAGAGAGAACCTCCACGTGGATTTCGGAACCTTTTTAGTCCAGTGCCTGAACTCCGTTCAGTACGGGCTGCTGCTTTTTCTCGTGGCCTCGGGGCTGACGCTGATCTTCGGGATCATGGGCGTCATCAACCTCGCCCACGGCAGCTTCTACATGATCGGCGCGTACATGGCGTTCGCGCTCGCGCCGCTGTTCGGCGACCAGTTCCTGCTGATGCTGGTGGCCGGCGTGGTGCTGGCGGCCGTGTTCGGCTACCTGCTCGAATGGGCCTTCTTCAGCTACCTCTACCAGCGTGACCACCTGCAGCAGGTGCTCATGACCTACGGGCTCATCCTGGTGTTCGAGGAGCTGCGCTCCATCCTCGTGGGCAACGACGTGCACGGCGTGAAGGTGCCCGCATGGCTCGACGGCAGCTTCGCGCTGGGCGGCGTCATGAGCTACCCGTGGTATCGGCTGTTCGCATCGGCCGCCTGCATCGTGCTGGCCGTGGGCCTGTACTGGGTGGTCAACCGCACGCGGCTGGGCATGATGATCCGCGCCGGCGCGAGCAACCGCGACATGGTGCGCGGCCTGGGCATCGACGTGAAGCGGCTCTACCGCATCGTGTTCGCGGCCGGCGTGGCGCTGGCGGCGCTGGCCGGCATGATCGCCGCGCCCATGTCGTCGGTGTACCCCAACATGGGCGCGAGCGTGCTCATCATCTGCTTCGTGCTGGTGGTGATCGGCGGCATCGGCTCGATCACGGGGGCGCTGGTGGCGTCGCTGCTGGTGGGTTTCGTCGACACCTTCGGCAAGGTGTTCTTCGCGGACCTGAGCGGCATCGGCATCTACCTGCTGATGGCCATCGTGCTGATCTGGAAGCCCGAAGGGCTGATGGGGAGGCGGCCATGAAGCGCGGCGCTTTCCTGCTTCCCGTGGCCTGCGCGGTCGTGGTCGGCATCTCGGGCCCGCTGATGGGCAACTACGCGTCGGACTTCGTCGTGAAGATCATGATCCTGTCGATCTTCGCGCTGAGCCTGGAACTGCTGGTCGGCATGACCGGCCTCGTGAGCCTGGGCCATGCGGCGTTCTACGGCATCGGCGCGTATGTGACCGTGCTGGCCTCGGGCAGCGACGGCGGCAACTTCGCGCTGCTGCTGCCGCTGGCCATGGGCGCGGCGGCGCTCTATGCGCTGTTCGTCGGGGCACTGAGCCTGCGCACGCGCGGCGTGTACTTCATCATGGTGACGCTGGCCTTCGCGCAGATGGCTTTCTTCGTGTTCCACGACACCAAGGTCGGCGGCGGCAGTGACGGCATCTACATGTACGTGCGGCCCGCCATCGGCGCGCTCGACCTGGAGAACCGCACCGTGCTGTTCTACGTGGTGCTGGCGTCGCTGGTGTTCACCTACGGGCTGCTGGCGCTGGTTCGCCGCTCGCGCTTCGGCGCGGCGCTGGCGGGCATTCGCGTGAACGAGCAGCGCATGCGCGCGGCCGGGTTCTCGGTGTACGGCTACAAGCTCGCGGCCTTCGTGCTGGCGGGCGCGCTGGCCGGGCTCGCGGGTTTCTTGCTGGCCTCGCGCGACGGCGTGGTCAACCCGGAGCTGATGGCGTGGCACAACTCGGGCGAGGTGCTGCTGATGGTGATCCTCGGCGGCATGGGCCATTTGCGCGGCGCGGTGATCGGTGCGATCGCGTTCACGCTGCTCAAGGAAATCTTCTCGACGCACGCGGTGATGGGTCCACTGGCGGACCATTGGCAACTGACGCTGGGCCTCACGATCATCGTGTTCGTGGCGCTGCTGCCGAAGGGGCTGATCGGCCTGGTCAAGCGGCTGTCGCCCAAGGAGGCCGCATGACCGGTCTGCTGACTTGCTCCCTCCCCTCCCGGGGGAGGGCGGGGGTGGGGGCACACGGCTTCCAACGCCGCGCGGCAACCAAGGCCGCTCG
>NZ_MOWM01000283.1 GCF_016082275.1 Variovorax sp. E3 | reverse complement strand
TCGCTGGCCGTGACGCCCGAGCGCGCCAAGCAGGTGCAGTTCTCGCAGCCCTACGCGGCCGCCACCATCGTGCTGTACGGCGCGAGCAAGACCCCCATCAAGGCAGCCGCCGACCTGAAGGGCCTGCGCGTGGGCGTGGCCCGTGCGTCGACGCAAGACGTGGCCGTGACCAAGGCCGCGCCCGAAGGCACCGAAATCCGCCGCTTCGACGACGACGCATCGGCCATGCAGGCACTGATCTCGGGCCAGGTCGACGCCATCGGCTGCTCGGTCACCGTGGCCGCGCAGATCGCCAAGCGCGTGCCCGCCAACACCTACGAAAACAAGTTCACGCTGGTGCAGCAGTCGATGGGCATCGCAATGCGCCCCGGCCAGGAAGAGCTGACCAAGGCCGTGAACGAGTTCGTGCAGAAGAACACCGCCAACGGCGAGCTGAACAAGCTCTATCAAAAGTGGCTGCAGGTCGACCTGCCAAAAATGAACTAACCCCCCAGTCTTCGCGCACTTCGTGTCGCGACGCCAACCCCCTTGCAGGGGGCAACACCAGCGGCCCGGCAAAGCCGGTTTCGCGGTGTTCCACGAGAAGTCGCAGAGGGCCGAACAATGAAATATCGGAAGCAACGAGCATGACGGACGCAGTCACAAACGCCGCGACCACGGAATCGATCATCCGCATGGAAGCGGTCAACAAGTGGTACGGTGAATTCCAGGTGTTGACCGGCATCGACCTGTCGGTGCGCCAGGGCGAGCGCATCGTGATCTGCGGGCCTTCGGGCTCGGGCAAGTCGACGCTCATCCGCTGCATCAACCGGCTCGAGACGGTGCAGAAGGGCCGCATCGTGGTCGACGGCATCGACCTCACGGCCGGCGGCAAGAACGTCGACGCGGTGCGCGCCGAGGTCGGCATGGTGTTCCAGCAGTTCAACCTGTTCCCGCACCTGACCATCCTCGAGAACTGCACGCTCGCGCCGATGCGCTCGCGCGGCATGAGCAAGGCGCAGGCCGAGGAGGTGGCCATGAAGTACCTCAAGCGCGTGCGCATTCCCGAGCAGGCCAACAAGTACCCCAGCCAGCTCTCGGGCGGCCAGCAGCAGCGCGTGGCCATTGCGCGTGCGCTGTGCATGGCGCCCAAGATCATGTTGTTCGACGAGCCCACCTCCGCGCTCGACCCCGAGATGGTCAAGGAAGTGCTCGACACCATGATCGGCCTGGCCGAAGACGGCATGACCATGCTGTGCGTGACCCACGAAATGGGCTTTGCCCGCAGCGTGGCCGACCGCGTGATCTTCATGGCCGAAGGCAAGATCGTCGAGCAGGCGCCGCCTGAAGAGTTCTTCGGCAACCCCAAGGACGAGCGCACGCGCCAGTTCCTCGGCCAGATCCTCAGCTCGCACCAGGGCCACTGATGTCCTTCGAGGTCCTGATTTCTCTGTCGTCCTTCGGTGCGGCCGAGGTGGGCCGGCACGGCCAGTTGTGGTGTTCCCAGCTGGCCCGCGCGGCCGGCGCCGACTCGGTGGAAGTGCGCGGCGAGATGCTGCGCGACGCCGATGCGGAACTGCCCGCGCTGAACGGCCTCGCGTCGGTGTATTCCAGCCCCGAGGGCCTGTGGGCCCAGGGCGGCTGGCTCGACAGCGCCGCGCTCAAGCGCGGCATTGCCGCCGCCACGCGCGTGGGCGCCAGGCGGCTGAAGATGTCCATCGGCGACTTCCAGTCGTCGTCGCACGGCTCGCTCTGGGGCCTGAAGGTGGAGCTGGCCGAAACCCGCGTCGAGCTGCTCATCGAGAACGACCAGACCGTGCGCGCCGGCACGCTGGCCGCGCTGCAGGCCTTCTTCGACGCGGCCGACCGCGCCGGCGTGCCGCTGGGCATGACCTTCGACATGGGCAACTGGCACTGGCTCGGCGAGTGCCCGCTGCAGGCCGCGCAGGCGCTCGGCCACCGCGTGCGCTATGTGCATTGCAAGGGTGCGCAGCGCCTGCCGCACAAGTGGGTGGCGGTGCCGCTGGGCGACTCGGTCGCGCCGTGGCGCGCCGTGCTGCGCGCGCTGCCGGCCGACGTGCCGCACGCCATCGAATACCCGCTCGTGGGCGACGACCTGCCGGCCGTCACCCGCGCGCAGATCGACTTCATCCGCGCCGCGCGCGCGCAGAACTAGAACCACAGCCATGACAGAACCAACCGCCTTCGATGTCGCCCTTTTCGGCGAGGCCATGCTGCTGCTGGTGGCCGACCGGCCCGGTCCGCTGGAAGACGCGCAGTCGTTCCACAAGCGCACCGCCGGCGCCGAGACCAACGTGGCCATCGGCCTGTCGCGCCTGGGCCTGAAGGTGGGCTGGGCCAGCCGCCTGGGCACCGACTCCATGGGCCGCGCGCTGCTGGCCGCGATGCGCGCCGAGGGCATCGACTGCTCGCACGTGATCACCGACGCCGCGCAGCGCACCGGCTTCCAGTTCAAGGGCCGCGTCACCGACGGCAGCGACCCGCCGATCGAATACCACCGCAAGGGCTCGGCCGCCAGCCACATGGGCCCGGCCGACATCGACGAGCCCTGGCTGCGCTCGGCGCGCCACCTGCACGCCACCGGCGTGTTCGCCGCCATCTCCGAGACCAGCCTGCAGGCCGCGCTCAAGTCGATGGACGTGATGCGCGCCGCCGGCCGCACCATCTCGTTCGACACCAACCTGCGCCCCACGCTGTGGTCGTCCACCGAGACCATGCGCCACTGGGTCAACGAACTCGCCTCGCGCGCCGACTGGGTGCTGCCCGGCATCGAAGAGGGTCTGCTGCTCACCGGCCATGACAAGCCCGAGGACGTCGCCCGCTTCTACCGCGAACGCGGCGCGAAGCTGGTGGTGGTGAAGCTCGGCGCCGAGGGCGCCTACTACGACAGCGACACGGCCGGCACCGGCCGCGTCGACGGCTTCCCCGTGAAGGAAGTGATCGACACCGTGGGCGCGGGCGACGGCTTCGCGGCCGGCGTGGTGAGCGCCCTGCTCGAAGGCCGCAGCGTGCCCGACGCCGTGCGCCGCGGCGCGTGGATCGGCGCCCGCGCCGTGCAGGTGCTGGGCGACACCGAAGGCCTGCCGACGCGCGCGCAACTCGAAGAAGCGGGGCTGTGAACAGCATGACGCAGCACAAGAACATCCTCGTCTTCCGGCCGCTGCCCGAAGACCAGCTGGCGCGCCTGCAGGCCGCGCACCACGTCACCGTGGCCGACCCGCGCAAGGAGCCCGAGGCCTTCGCCGCCGCGCTGCGCACCGCCCACGGCCTGATCGGCTCGAGCCACCCGGTCGATGCCGCGCTGCTCGACGCCGCGCCGCAGCTGCAGGTGATTTCGAGCGTGTCGGTGGGTGTCGACAACTACCCGCTGGCCGAGCTGCACAAGCGCGGCATCGTGCTGTGCCACACACCCGACGTGCTGACCGAGACCGTGGCCGACACCGTGTTCGCGATCCTCATGGCCACGCAGCGCCGCGTGGTCGAGCTGTCGAACCTGGTGCGCGAAGGCCGCTGGACCAAAAACATCGGCGAAGAACTCTTCGGCACCGACGTGCACGGCAAGACGCTGGGCATCCTGGGCTTCGGCCGCATCGGCCAGGCCGTGGCGCGCCGCGCCGCGCTGGGCTTCGGCATGCCGGTGCTCTACCACGCACGCCGCCCGGTCGACCTGGCCACGCAGCGCCCGAGGTGCAGGGCCGCGCCACGCACACCCCGCTGGACGACCTGCTCGCGCGCGCCGACATCGTGCTCGCCATGCTGCCGCTGACCGATGCCACGCGCGGCATGATCGACGCCGCCTTCTTCGCGCGCATGAAGCCCGGCGCCGCCTTCATCAACGGCGGCCGCGGCGCCACCGTGAACGAAGACGCGCTGCTGAATGCGCTCGACCACGGCACCCTGCGCGCCGCCGGCCTCGACGTGTTCGCGAAAGAGCCGCTGCCGGCCGACTCGCCGCTGCGCACCCACCCGCGCGTGACGCCGCTGCCGCACATCGGCTCGGCCACGCACGAGACGCGCCACGCCATGGCCGAACTGGCGACGACCAACCTGCTGCAGGTGCTGACGGGCGAGACGCCGACCGCGCCGTACGACACGGCCAGCGCATGACCGGTGCCAGGCTTTTCTCCCTCCCCTCTGGGGGAGGGCAGGGGTGGGGGCCAGCGGCGTGACCA
>NZ_MOWM01000282.1 GCF_016082275.1 Variovorax sp. E3 | reverse complement strand
CCGCCAAGGCCATTGCCGCGCAGATCGAGAAGACCGAAGCCGAACTCGCCAAGAGCGACCACCCCGCCGCGGCTGCTGTGCTGAAACGCCTGACGGCCGCGCGCCTGGCCTTCATCGACGTGGTCGACTTCGTGGCCGGGCAGACCAAGGCCTCGCCCAACGCGGTGTTCTCGGGCAGCGTGCCATACCTGATGCTCGCGGGCAACCTGGTGGCCGGCTGGCAGCTCGCACGCTCGCTGATCATTGCGCAGGACCTGGCCTCGCGCAGCTTCGACACCGACTTCATGCTGGCCAAGATCGCCACCGCGCGCTTCTACGCCGAGCACATCCTGAACAAGGTGCCGGGCATCCGCGACAGCATCGTCGACGGCGCCGAGAGCGTCACGGCGATGGCGCTCGACGCGTTCTGACCCTTCTTGACGCGTGGCCGCTGTCGCCCACCTGACGGGCGGCGGCGGCTTCCCTCTCTTATAAAACCGAACCCATTTCCGGAGACGACATGTCCAAGCTGCCCCCCGTCCTGGCGAACCTGCCGCTGCCGATCATCGGCTCGCCGCTGTTCATCATCAGCAACCCCAAGCTCGTGATTGCGCAATGCAAGGCGGGCGTGGTCGGCTCGATGCCCGCGCTCAACGCGCGTCCCGCGGCGCAGCTCGAAGAGTGGCTGATCGAGATCACCGAAGAACTCGCGGCCTACAACAAGGCCAACCCCGACAAGCCCGCCGCGCCCTTCGCCATCAACCAGATCGTGCACAAGAGCAATGACCGGCTCGAGCACGACATGGAAATGGTCGTGAAGTACAAGGTGCCGATCGTCATCACCTCGCTGGGCGCGCGCACCGACGTGAACGACGCGGTGCACAGCTACGGCGGCGTGACGCTGCACGACATCATCAACAACAAGTTCGCGCAGAAGGCCGTGGAGAAGGGCGCCGACGGCATCATCGCCGTGGCGGCCGGTGCCGGCGGCCACGCGGGCGTGAAGAGCCCGTTCGCGCTGGTGCAGGAAATCCGCCAGTGGTTCGACGGCCCCATCGCGCTGTCGGGTTCCATCGCCACCGGCGGCGCGGTGCTGGCCGCGCAGGCCATGGGCGCCGACTTCGCCTACATCGGCACGGCCTTCATCGCGACCGAGGAAGCACGCGCGAGCGAAGAGTACAAGCAGGCCATCGTCGAAGGCAACTCGGACGACATCGTCTACTCGAACCTGTTCACCGGCGTGCATGGCAACTACCTGGCGCCCAGCATCGTGGCCGCGGGCATGGACCCGGCCAACCTGCCCGAAGGCGACCTGAAGACCATGAACTTCGCCAGCGGCGACGGCAGCAAGGCCAAGGCCTGGAAGGACATCTGGGGCTCGGGCCAGGGCATCGGCGCCGTGACCGAAGTGGCCAGCGCCGCGGCCTTCATCGAGAAGCTCAAGCGCGAGTACAACGAAGCAAGGCAGCGGTTGGCGCTTTGACCGCGCTGGCCAACGGCGCGGCGCCCGTTGCCAGGGCGCCTTCGTCCTCGGTGGGCCGCATGCCGCTGCTCGACGCGGCCAAGGGCATCGCCTGCGCCGTGATCGTCGGGCACCATCTGTCGCGCTACGGCCCCATGCCGGCCGGCGCGTATGCGCTCGCGCCCGATTTCTTCGCGTGGCTGTCCAACGAGGGCCGGCTCGCGGTGCAGGTGTTCCTGGTCATCGCGGGTTTTCTCGCGGCGGCCAGCCTTGCACCCGACGGCACGCTGCGCGTGGACCGGCCGGTTGCGCGCATCCTGCAGCGCTACGGGCGCCTGGTGATGCCGTACCTGGCCGCGCTCACGGTGTGCGTACTGGTGGCGGCGGTGGTGCGGCCGTGGCTCGACGAAGAGGTGGTGCCCGCATCGCCCACCTTCGGGCAACTGGTCGCGCACGGACTGCTGTTGCAGGATTTGCTGGGCTACGAGTCGCTGTCGACCGGCGTCTGGTACGTGGCCATCGACTTCCAGCTGTTCGCGCTCGCGCTTGCGCTGGTGGGCCTGCCCACGCTGCTGCAGCGCGCGAGCGGTGCGGCGCCCGTCAACGCGGGCACGCGCTGGCTGCCGGTGGCGCTGGTGGTGGTGCTGGCCGTGACGTCGCTGGTGCTGTTCAACCGCAACGCGGGGCTGGACGACACGGCCTTCTATTTCTTCGGCACCTACGGCCTGGGCATGCTGGTGTTCTGGATCGGCCGCGCCACGCGCTTCAGCACCTGGCAGAGCGCGGTCGCGATGCTGGCGCTGGTGGGGGCGGGCGCGCTCGCCATCGACTGGCGCAGCCGCATCGCCACCGCGCTGGTGACGGCGTTGCTGCTCGCGGTCGCGCAACGCCGCCACTGGCTGTCGCCCGCGCACTGGCCCGCGCTGGCGGTGCCGCTGCAGCGGCTGGGGCGCATGTCGTACTCGCTGTTCCTGATCCACTTTCCGGTGCTGCTCGCCATGAACGCGGCGGTGGCCAATGCCGGGCCGCACGGCGCGTGGTTCGACGCGGCGGGGCTGGTCGCGACCTTCGGCCTGTCGATTGCCGCGGCGGCGCTGCTGTACCGCTGGGTCGAGGCGCGCCCGGCCTCGTGGCGCGGCGTGTTCACGCTTTTTGCCGCGCTGCTGGTCAGCGGAATAGTCGTTTCGCATTAGCCACGGGGGCGCCCAGGCGGCGCCCCGGCTGAATCTTCCCGAATTGGTTGCGTTCGAGCGCCAGACCGTGCAGTCTGCGGGCTCGTCCAGTCGCCTTCCGTCTCCGGTATGATTGTGGAAATTTCAGTAAATACTGAAAATACACGAAACCAAGGAATGACCAAGCACTCGCCACCCCGATCGCCGTTGAAGGCTTTCGCGTCGCCGGACATCGGCGGGGTGGTGCAAGGCGCCGCCGCGTTGCTGTGGTTGCCACAGGCGGCCCTGCTGGCCATGGCGGTGCAGGGGCTGGCTTCAGGGCGCGGCTTGCAGGCGGTGATGTGGCCGGCGGGGGCGATCCTCTTGCTCGGCTTGCTGCGCGCGGCCTGCGAGGCCTGGGGCGCGCGCCGCACCTTCGGGCGCGCACGGGCGCAGCTCACGGCATTGCGGGCGCAAACGACCGAAGCGCTGGCCGGCGGCTCGCCGCTGGACCGTGGCCGCGTGCCTTCAGGCCAGGCCGCGAGCGTGCTCGCCGAACAGGCCGAGGCGCTGGTGCCTTACCTTGTGCGCTACCAGCCGGCGCGCTGGCGCGCGACCGTGGTGCCGGTCTTCATCCTCTGCGCGGTGGCGTATTTCTCGTGGATCGCGGCGCTGGTGCTGCTGGTCGCGGCGCCGCTGATCCCGATCTTCATGGCCATCGTCGGCTGGCGCGCCAAGGCCGCGAGCGAGGCACAGATGGTCGAGATGGGCGGCATGAACGCCTTCCTGCTCGACCGCCTGCGCGGCCTGGCCACCCTGCGCGCGCTCGACGCGGTCGATGCCACCGCGCACCGGCTCGGCGATGCCGCGCAGTCGCTGCGCACGCGGACCATGGCGGTGCTGCGCATCGCGTTCCTGTCGTCGGCGGTGCTCGAGCTGTTCTCTGCGCTGGGCGTGGCGATGGTGGCGGTGTATGTCGGCTTTCATCTGCTGGGTTCGATCGGCTTCGGCGCCTGGGGCCACACGCTGAGCCTGGGTGAAGGGCTGTTCGTGCTGCTGCTGGCACCGGCCTTCTTCGAGCCGCTGCGCGAGCTGTCGGCGGTGTGGCACGACCGGGCGGCGGGCGAGGCCGCCTTGCAGGCGCTCGACGGCCTGCAGCGCAATGCGTTGCCGTTGCCCGGCGCGAATGTGTCGCTGAAGCGCGCGTCGGCGGGGCCCGCGCACGGTGCGCCGGCCGTGGTGGTTCACGGGCTGCATTTTTCTTGGCCCGGCGAAACGCAAGAGGTCTTTGGCGGCCTGGAACTGCGCGTCGCGGCCGGCGAGCACGTGGCGCTGACCGGCCCCAGCGGCGCGGGCAAGACGGCGCTGCTGTCGCTGCTCGCGGGCCTCGTGCCGGCGGCGCGCGGCGAAATCGCGATCGGCGGCATCGCGCTGACCGACCACACGGTGGCCGCATTGCGCCAGCGCGTGGCGTGGATGGGGCAGGCGCCGCACGTCTTCGCCGGCTCGGTCGAGGCCAACGTGGCGTTGGGCCGCGCCGACATCGGCACGCCGCGCGTGGCCGAAGCCATGCGCTTCGCCGCGCTCGACGCGTGGCGCAGGCGCACCCCGGCACGGCG
>NZ_MOWM01000281.1 GCF_016082275.1 Variovorax sp. E3 | reverse complement strand
TTTGGCAACAACAACGAGTGGCAGCCAAAGAGCAAGGTCGTTTCCGTTCGTGCCCCAGGGCTCCTGTCGTGCAGCGAGATTCTTTTCGAGGTGCACAAGGCGTCGCATGCCGAACTGAAGGACCAGGATCACCGATTTTTTCGAAGGACTGGAACTGCTCGATGAGGTGTTTGAAGAGAACGTGCCGGCGTACAGGATGCTGCTGGGCAGTTGAGGCTTTGTGGTGGGAAGGCGCAGTATCGCAATTCGCCTGAGATGCGAAAAGCGGCGAACCTCGCAAGTACGGAAGCAAGGGTCGACGGAATAGCTGCGAAACGAACGACTGCTGAGGAGAGGAAGCTACTTCCGCTATGGGCCCGAATCGGTCATCTGCACTTCCCGATACCGGCCGTACAAATTTCTACGAAGCGGCCTTTAGCACGGCCTACCGACTTCTGCGCCATCGGATGAGTCCGTAGCCGATGCCGACGAAGCCTAGCACTAGAAAAAAGCCGGCATTCCCGCTCGGGCCGAATGCCTGATATATCGCTTCGTTAAACCACGCCCATCGACCGGAGTAAGGAGGCTGGGAGGGTGATTGCCACTCGGCAATAGCCAGCGTGACGCCAATCAGCCCCAGGCCGATCCAGACCGGCCAGCCCAGCACAGCTGCGGGCGTGAAGCCTTTTTCCATCTGTTCGCGCGGCAGCGGGCGGACCGCGGGATTGCTCAACCTCTTTCGATCCCAAAGAAAGAAGGCCAAGAAGCACAGCAGCAGCAGGATCAGAATGAGCGGGGCAATCATGGGTGTCTATTCAGAACAGGAAAATCCTCGACCTGATGCTGGTCGACTGCTTCTGGCCGAAAGCGACTTGATTGTCTATTCCACCGCATCACGCAGATCCGTCAGCAGCTCCTCAAAATCGTCTTCGCTCACGCCAGATACTTCTTCGGGTAGGAGCCACATAGCTGTGGCATCGAGATGCGCAATAAGAGCCTCAGAGGTACCTTCGAGAAGCTTCCGCTCCGACCACGCTCGATAACCTGGCAGCTGCACCAGCGCACAGTCCCGCGCACGAGCCTGGAGGTCGAGAGCGCGCTTCGCTACATCCAAATCTTCATTCACGGGCAATGCCTCCATTGGTGCAGCGGCCGAACGACCGCTCTGCGCTGCATTCTGTCCGATGCTGCGAGTGTCTGGTAGTGGCCGACCGCAGTCTTCGGGTTGAACATCGCACCGCCGCAATGATCAATGCGCTGGCGTCAAGGCCGCAATCTAGCCGCTGAATTCCAAAACCGAGTGAGACAGAAATCGAAGAATTCCATCTGTGGTGAAACAGCGGTTCCATTCTCAATGATTGATCGGCGCATCGTGATTGGCTTCGAAAGGAAACGGGAGCCACCCCTGCCGCGAATCTACGGCCCCCAAAAGCAAAGGGCCCGCCGGGTGGCCAGCGAGCCCTTTGCAGTCCTTGCGGCTCCAGTGGCCGGCGTTCAGCGTTTGAAGCGCCCGTCGCTGATGATCGACAGGTCCGCGAAGTCGATGCCGCTGTGGTCCTGCGGCGAATAGCTCACCTCGAGCCCGCCGCCGAGGTCATAGCCGCGAATGGTCTCGAGCGCGGCCGTCACCTTGGCGCGCGTGGGCTTGGGCCCCGCGCGGCGCAGGGCCTCCACCAGCACCTTGGCCGAGGCAAAGCCCTCGAGCGCGGCCGGCGACAGTTCGGCCTGGCCCTTGGCCTGCGCCAGCGTCAGGGCTTCCTTCACCATCGGCTGGCCCAGCGAGCGTTCGCTCGGGAACACCTGCGTCACGATCACGCCGCGGCTGGCCTCGCCCAGCTGCTTGATGAAGCCCGACGAGGCGTTGTTCGACAACGTGACCACCTGCGCGGCCGAGCCCGCCGCGCGCAGCGCCTTGATGCCGTCGACCACCGCCACGCCCGAGCCGATCCACACCACGGCCTGCGCGTTGGCTTGCAGGATGGCCGGCACGATGGCCTTGTAGTCGGGCTTGTCGCGGTCGGCCGGAATGGTCGCCGTCGGCTTGGCCTTGCCCTTGGTGAAGCCGGTCATGGCGCCTTCGAGCGCGTCCTGGCCGAAGGAGTCGGTCACGTACACCACGGCGATGCGGGTGAGGCCGATGGTCAGCAGGTGCTGCACGGCCTTCTCTGCCTCGCGCTGGTAGGTGGCGCGCACGTTGAACACATGCTTTTGCAGCGGCTTGTGCAGCACCATCGCGCCGGTCGAAGGGCCGATGAGCGCCACGTCGTACTTGTCGAGCCACGGAATGATGGCCTGCGAATGCGGCGTGCCGCGGCTCATGAAGAGCGCGAGCACCTTCTTGTCCTCGATCAGCGCGCGGGCGTTGTCGCTGGCGCGCTTCACGTCGAAGCCGTCGTCCATGCGCAGCACCTCGATCTTCTCGCCGTGGATGCCGCCTTGCGCGTTGACCGCGTCGATCACCAGTTGCGCGCCGCCGATGGTCTCGTTCACGCTCGCGGCCACCGAGCCGGTCATGCCGGCGGTCTGGCCGATCAGGAGCTGGGCCGATGCACCCATGGCTGTCAGGGCCAGCAGGGCGGCGGCGCAAAGCGTGCGCGTCTTCGTCGTCATGGAAACCTTTCGGGGGCAGTGCCGGAAACAGTGCAGAAATGGATGCAAACAAACGTCGTATTTGTTTCTGAAAGTGTCTTTAACTCCATCCGGAGAAACCCCTGCGCACACACCGTCCTTGTGACGGAGTGCACGGAGCCGTCACGGGCCACTCCCTAGAATGTTTGCCCCACCCCTCAAGGCATTCATGACACAGGGCTCCATCCGGATTCGCGGCGCGCGCCAGCACAATCTTCAGAATCTCGACCTCGACATCCGCACCGGCGAGATGACCGTGGTTACCGGGCCCAGCGGCTCGGGCAAGTCGAGCCTCGTGTTCGACACCCTCTATGCGGAAGGCCAGCGGCGCTACGTGGAGACCTTCTCCGCCTACGCCCGCCAGTTCCTGGACCGCATGGACAAGCCGGCGGTCGACAAGGTGGAGGGCGTACCGCCCGCCATCGCCATCGACCAGACCAACCCGGTGCGCTCGTCGCGCTCCACGGTCGGCACCATGACCGAGCTGAACGACCACCTGAAGCTGTTGTTCGCGCGCGCGGCCAACCTGTTCGACCGCGAGACCGCGCTGCCCGTGCGCCACGACTCGCCCGACAGCATCTACGCGCAGATCATGGAACGCGCCGCCGCGGCGGGCGACCCGCGCCTGGTCGTCACCTTCCCGGTCGAACTGCCCGCGAGCACCACGGCCGACGAGGTGACGCAGTGGCTGTCGGCCAGCGGCTTCACGCGCGTGCAGGCCGAGCGCGAGGTGGCCACGCCCACCGGCCCGCGCAAGGTGCTCGACGTGGTGGCCGACCGCTTCCGCGCCTCGAGCGCCGAGCGTTCGCGCGTGGTCGAGGCCATCGAGGTCGCGCTCAAGCGCGGCAGCGGGCGCGTCACCGTGCATGCCACCGGCGCCGAAGACAACGCGCCGACCGATGTGTGGAAGTTCTCCACCGGCCTGCATTGCCCCGAGAGCGACATCCGCTATGCGGACCCGATTCCGTCGATGTTCTCGTTCAACTCGGCCGTGGGCGCCTGCGACACCTGCCGCGGCTTCGGCCGCGTGATCGGCGTCGACCTGGGCCTGGTGATTCCGAACGACAAGCTCACGCTGCGCGCGGGCGCCATCAAGACCATCCAGACGCCCGCGTGGAAGGAAGCGCAGGACGACCTCATGCGCCACGCCGAGACCGCCGGCATTCCGCGCGACACGCCCTGGAACAAGCTCACCGACGAGCAGAAGCACTGGGTGATCGAGGGCACGCCCAACTACAAGGAAGGCAACTGGAACAAGCAGTGGTACGGCGTGCGCCGCTTCTTCGCCTACCTGGAGAGCAAGGCCTACAAGATGCACATCCGCGTGCTCTTGTCGAAGTACCGCAGCTACACGCCGTGCCCGACCTGCAGCGGCGCGCGCCTGAAACTCGACAGCCTGATCTGGCGCATCGGCAGCAAGGAAGACGCCGATGCAGTGCTGCCGCCCGAGAAGCGCTTCATGCCGACGGGCGCGAAGTGGACGCGGGCGCAACTCGAAGCGCTGCCGGGGCTTTGCCTGCATGACCTGATGCTGTTGCCGATCGAGCGGCTGCGCAGGTTCTTCGACAGCATGCGCGGCGGCATGACTCCCTCCCCTTCCGGGGGAGGGCAGGGGTGGGGGCACGCGCCTCCGCAAAAGCCGTGGCCG
>NZ_MOWM01000280.1 GCF_016082275.1 Variovorax sp. E3 | reverse complement strand
CCGTTGCCTTGTCGCCTGCCACTTCGACCTTGGAGGCGAAGGTGGCTTGCGGCAGGTCGGCCAGTGCAGCCAGCATCTGGCCGGTCTGGTTGGCGTCGTCGTCGATGGCTTGCTTGCCCAGGATGATCAGTTGCGGTTGTTCCTTGTCGACCAGTGCCTTCAGCAGCTTGGCGACAGCCAAGGGCTGCAGCTCTTCGGTGGTCTCGACCAGGATGCCGCGGTCGGCGCCGATGGCCATGGCCGTGCGCAGGGTTTCCTGGCACTTCGCATCACCGCACGACACGGCGATGACTTCGGTCACAACGCCCTTCTCCTTCAGGCGAACCGCTTCTTCGACCGCGATCTCGTCGAAGGGGTTCATGCTCATCTTGACGTTGGCAATGTCCACCCCGGTGCCGTCGCTCTTCACGCGCACCTTGACGTTGTAATCGACGACCCGTTTGACAGGCACAAGAACCTTCATTGACTTGACTCCATTGGATTGCAAAAAGGGGGCTTCGAGGGCAACCGGTCATTCTAGGACGCGACCTTTGCCGCCTCTCCATTCTTCTTGTCGGCGCTGCGGGCCAATAAAAAAGAACGATCGTGCTTTTCCTCAATTATAAAACAGCGTCGGGGGTCGGAGCGACACCCGGCGGTAAAGACTCCACACGCACAACGCGCTGCGGATAGGGAATGTCAATCCCCGCGCCGCGCAGGCCGTCGAGGATGGCGATGTTGATGGCCGAGCGCAGGTTGTCCTTGCCCTTGTCGGGGTCGGTCACCCAGAAGTTGAGCGTGAACTCCAGCCCGTCGGGCGCGAAGTTCATCAGGAACGCCACCGGCGCCGGGTCGGTCATCACGCGCGGCTGGGCCTTGGCGGCCTCGCACAGAATGGTCTGCACCTGCGCCACGTTGCTCTCGTAGCCCACCACGATGGTGGTCGTGATGTTGAACTTGCGGTCGGCCAGCGACAGGTTCTCGACCCGGCTGGTGATGAGCGACTCGTTCGGCACGATGGCTTCGCGCCCGTTGCCCGCGCGAATCAGGGTGTAGCGCGTCTTGATGTCGGTGATGCGGCCCTCGAAGGTGTCGACCTTCACGTTGTCGCCGATGCGAATCGAGCGCTCCAGCAAGATCACGAAGCCGCTCACGTAGTTGGCCGCCAGCTTCTGCAGGCCGAAGCCCAGGCCCACGCCCAGCGCGCCGCCCAGCACCGACAGCGCCGTGAGGTCCACCCCCACCGCCGACAGCGCGAACAGCAGGCCGACCAGCAACAGAATGGCGCGCACCGCGTTCGACGCCACCTTGCGCATCGACAGGTCGGTCACGGCCTCGCGCAGGATGCGCTTCTCGATGGTGCTGGAGATCCACAGCGCAATCACCAGCACCAGCCCGGCCGACAGCACGCCCTGGATGATGGTCTGCAGGCTCACGCGCGTCTTGCCGAAGGCCAGCGTGATGTCGTCCAGCTCGGCCAGCACCGGCGGCAGCAGCCCGACGATCCACAGCACCGCCGCAATCCACGCCAGCCATGACACCGTGCGCTCCAGCAGCCGCACGAGGTTGGAGGTCGGGAACACCGCGCGCAGCACCCGCGCGAACAGCCGGATCACCGCCAGCGACAGGAACATCGACACCGCGATCCGCAGCACCAGCACGGTCTGGAAGTCGATCACCGCGCGCCGTGCCAGGTCGGTGAGCACCAGCGCCAGCAGCGGGAACAGCACGCCGTCGAAGGTGCGCTCGCCGAACCAGATCGAGTCCTTGGGCTGGTCGCGCCCGAACCATTTGCACACGCCCCAGGCCAGGGCCACGCAGGCCACCAGCACGGCGAGTTCGATGGCGATGCCGCGTGCGTCGACCTGGCTCAGGCGTTGGGTGAAGTCGTTGAAATTCATCAGGTCAGAAAAAGCATGGGCGCGCGGGCCGCGCCGGCTGCGTTACAGGTCGGCCAGCACGCGGACGTGGGCTTCCACGCTGCGGGCCAGCGCGTCGAGGTTGTAGCCGCCTTCGAGCATCGACACGATACGGCCCTTGGCATGGCGCCTTGCAACATCGTGCACGCGGCCGGTGATCCAGGCAAAGTCGTTCTCGTTCAGGCCGAGCTGGCCCAGGTCGTCTTCGCGGTGGGCGTCGAACCCGGCGCTGATGAACACCATCTGCGGCTTGAACTCTTCCAGGCGCGGCATCCACACGGCCTCGATCATCTCGCGCACGTCCATGCCCTTGGTGTAGGCCGGGATCGGCATGTTCAGCATGTTGGGCGCCGGGTGGTCGGTGCCGCTGTACGGGTAGAACGGGTGCTGGAAGAAGCCGACCATCAGCACACGGGGGTCGTTCGAGAGGATGTTCTCGGTGCCGTTGCCGTGGTGCACGTCGAAGTCGACGATGGCCACGCGCTCCAGGCCGTGCACGTCGATGGCGTGCCGCGCGGCAATGGCGATGTTGTTGAAGAAGCAAAAGCCCATCGCCTGCTCCCGGCAGGCGTGGTGGCCGGGCGGGCGCACCGAGCAGAAGGCGTTTTCCAGCTCGCCGGCCAGCACCGCGTCGGTCGCCGCAATGGCGGCGCCGGCGGCGCGGCGCGCGGCCAGCAGGGTGAAGCGGGTGAGCACGGTGTCGGGGTCGACCTGCGCATGGTCGGGGCCGCCGGCGGGCTCGTCGGCCACCAGGCGCTGGTGCAGTTCCTCGAGGTGCTCGACGTGCGCGGTGCTGTGCGCCCGGGTGATCTGCTGCAAGGTGGCCAGCGGCACGTCGCGGTGTTCGAGCGCGTCGCCCACGCCGGTGAGCAGCAGGCGGTCTTCGATGGCATCCAGGCGGCCGGGGCATTCGGGATGCCCGCCGCCCATGTCGTGCTTCCAGAAGTCGCGATGTGTGAAGTAGCCTGTCTTGCCCATGTCTCTCGCGTGTAGACCTCACGCGGCATGGGGCCGCAAGGTCTTACGGTATCGTTTGCATATGGATACAAATATGGACGTTGCTGCAAAGCTAGCCACTTTGTTAAGTCAGCTTAACACGGTGATCGTGGGCAAAGAGGCCCAGGTGCGCGACTGCGTGGCCTGCCTGCTGGCGGGCGGGCACCTGCTGATCGAAGACGTGCCGGGCGTCGGCAAGACCACCCTCGCCCACGCGCTGTCGCACACTTTCGGGCTGCAGTTCTCGCGGGTGCAGTTCACCGCCGACCTGATGCCGGGCGACCTGTCGGGCGTGGCCATCTACGACCGGGGGCAGCAGGCCTTCGTGTTCCACCCCGGGCCGATCTTCGCGCAGGTGCTGCTGGCCGACGAAATCAACCGCGCCAGTCCCAAGACCCAGAGCGCGCTGCTCGAGGCGATGGAAGAAAAGCAGGTCACGGTCGAGGGCGAGACCCGCCCGCTGCCCACGCCCTTCTTCGTGATCGCCACGCAGAACCCGCAGGACCAGCTCGGCACCTTCGCGCTGCCCGAGTCGCAGCTCGACCGGTTCCTGATGCGCATCTCGCTGGGCTACCCCGACCGCGCGGCCGAACGGCTGCTGCTCGCGGGCGCCGACCGCCGCGAGATGCTGGCCACCCTGCCCGCCCTGCTCACCGCCGGCGAGCTGACCGCGCTGCAGCAGCGCGTGCAGCAGGTGCACGCGGCCGATGCGCTGCTCAACTACGTGCAGGACCTGATCGCCGCCACCCGCTCGGGCCGCTGGTTTTTGCAGGGCCTGTCGCCGCGCGCGGGCATTGCCGTGCTGCGTGCGGCCAAGGCGCAGGCGCTGCTGGCCAACCGCAACTACGTCGCGCCCGACGACGTGCAGGCCGTGCTGCCGCAGACCATCGCGCACCGCCTCACGCCCGTGGGCGACGCGGGCCGGGGCGCGGTCGAGCAGGTGCGCGCCATGATCGCTGCCGTGCCCCTGCCGTGAGCCCTGCCGGCGCCCTCCGCTCGCGCATCGACGGCTGGTTCCTGTCGCGCCGGCCGCCGTCGGACACGCTGGAGCTCACGCAGCGCAACGTCTACATCGTGCCCACGCGGGCCGGCTGGACGCTGGCGGCCACGCTGCTGGTGCTGCTGGTGGCGTCGATCAACTACCAGCTCAACCTCGGCTACCTGCTGACCTTCCTGCTCGCGGGCAGCGTGGCCGTGGGCATGCACGTGTGCCACGCCACGCTGCGCGGGCTGTCGATGCACATGGTGGCGCCCGACGCGCACTACGCGGGCGCCGCCGCCGTCTTCAAGGTGGTGCTGCACAACACGCGGCGCAGCGTGCGCTACGGCATCGGCATGGCCGTGCGCGGCAGCGGCCAGTGGGCCTGGACCGACGTGCCGGCCGAGGGCACGGCCACCGTCGAGATCGCCTTCCAGCCCGAGCGGCGCGGCCTGCACCCGGTGCCGCCGCTCACCGCCGAGACGCGCTTTCCGCTCGGCACCTTCCGCGTCTGGACGGTGTGGCG
>NZ_MOWM01000279.1 GCF_016082275.1 Variovorax sp. E3 | reverse complement strand
CAGCGCAGCGCGCGCCGAATGCGTCCGCCGCACAGGCCGCGCCCGCCGCCGGCGGCGCACCAGAAGGTTCCGCAGTGTCTGGTATGGCCGACGCTTCGCCCGCCGATGCAACGCCTTCGACCGATGCCGCGCGCATGCAGGCCGCCTATCGGCAGTCCGACGCCGCCAGTGCGCCCGACGTGCTGCAGGCGCACCGCGCGGCCCAGGCCCTGGCCGACGCCACGCGCCCGTCCGACAGCCCGGCCACCTTGCCTGCTTCACGCGGCGCGAGCGGCGCCGAAGTGATCCACCCGCAGGCCGTGACGCTCGTGCACCAGCAGCTCGACCTGCTGGCCAGCGCCACCTTCCGCTGGAGCGGCCAGGCCTGGCCCGGCGTGCCGATGTCGTGGTCGATCGAGGAAGAACAACGCCAGTCCGCGCACGCGGCGACGCCGAAGCGCAGGACGAGTCCACGCGCCGCTGGTCGACCACCGTGTCGCTGGTGCTGCCGCGCCTGGGCGAGGTCGACCTGCGGCTGAGCCTGGCCGGCCCGGGCGTGCAGGCGCACCTGTCGGCCCGCGACACCGACACCATGGCGCGCCTGCGCGGCGACGCCGGCCGGCTGACCCGGCGCTTCGAGGCCGCCGGCCTCCAGTTGCAGCAGTTGCAGGTCACGGCCAAAGAGGCGCACGCATGAACAGCGCAGCCGCACCCGACAACCGGAACAGCGCGGTCGCGCTGTCGTATGCCGACAAGACCCGCGCGCCGTCGTCGTGGCCAAGGGCTACGGCGTGGTCGCCGAATCGATCATGCGCGAGGCGCGCGAGAACGGGCTGTATGTGCACGCATCGGCCGATCTCGTGAAGCTCCTCATGCAGGTCAACCTCGACCAGCAGATCCCCCCGCAGCTGTACCGCGCGGTCGCCGAAGTGATGGCGTGGATCTACGGGCTCGAAGGGCAGGTCGAGTCACATTCCGGACATTAATTGGATCGTCGATCTATTCAAACTCATGAAACTCTATGGCACCCGGGTAATTAACGTTTTCCGCGTTGTTACACCGTGTAATAGTCTTTATCAATTCCATAAGCAAGATGAATAAATTATTGGCAGGAATACCCACTGGTAACAAGTGGTTTCACGATTGAAAATCACTTGCATCGAACCGGGGCCTCTCTCTGTCATAGGGAGAGACCCCACCCTCTTGTCAGATTTTTCCTACATTTTTTGCCGAGACTCTTAGCAGATACTTCAAAGTGTAAAACTTTGTGTATATAATGTATACACGATTGATTGGAGCACGAAGTGGACGTGAAATCGGAAATGGAAATAGACATGGAAAATTGCAATATCAGTGCAAACGGTGTGATTTCGAGAGAAATCGGCGAGATTAATCTGGCCTATATGCTGCTTGCCCAGAAGCTGGTCAAGCAGGACCGGGCAGAGGCCATGTTTCGCCTGGGCGTGGGGCGCGAGCTCGCCGATCTGCTGGCGAACATGTCGCTCAGCCAGATCGTGAAACTGGCGGCATCCAACTTCCTGTTGTGCAGCTTCAGGCTGGACGACCGCCCGATGTTCGCGGTGGTCGGCGAGGGCAAGGAGCCCGCGCTGCAGCAGGCGCACATGTCGATCCTGATGGCCGCCCGACAGGCGCAGGCCCAGTCGCAGATGCGCGAGCCGGGAGCGGCGGCGGCATGACCCGCAAGAGCGTCCTGGGCGAGGTGCGGCAGGTTCAGCTCGCGGTCGAGCTGATCGGGCTCGGAGCCCGACTGCAGTTCCTGGAAGCCGCCGTTGCGCTGAGCCGGGAACGCCTGATCCGCCTGTACAAGGAACTCAAGGGCGTTTCGCCGCCCAAGGGCCTGCTGCCGTTCTCGACCGACTGGTACATGACGTGGCTGGCCAACATCCACTCGTCGATGTTCTACAACATCTACCGCTTCATGCTGGACGAGGCGGACGAAAGCGAACTGCCCGCGCTCATCAAGGCTTACCGCCTGTACACCGAGCAGGTCGAGTCGCAAGGCGGCGAGGTGGTGCTCGACTTCACCCGCGCCGAGACGATGGTGCGCTTCTTCGACAGCGACATGCTGCAGCTGAGCACCTGCTGCCGGTGCGGCGGTCATTTCGTGGCGCATGCCCACGACAACAAGAACGGTTATGTGTGTGTTCTGTGCCGACCGCCTTCGCGCGCGGGCAAGGCACGAAAGCCCAAGGTCGCCGAGGTGCGCCGGGGCGGATTGATCGCCGTGGCGCCCGTGCTCGATATCGGTGGCGCCGCGGTCTAGGTAAGCGCCCCGCGCCACGGCGAGGGGTTTTTGGTTTGACGCCCGAGGGCGATAGGGGAAGCGCGTGCTGGTTCTGGTTGGATATATCGTGGTGATCGGTGCCGTGTTCGGGGGCTACGGCCTCATGGGCGGGCACTTCGGCGTCCTGTTCCAGCCAGTGGAGTTGCTCATGATCGGCGGCTCCGCGCTGGTGCCTTCATTGCCGGCAACAACGGCAAGACCATCAAGGCGACCATCAAGGAGCTGCCGCTGCTGCTGCGCTCCTCCAAGCACAACCGCCAGCTCTACATGGACCTGCTGGCGCTGCTGTACGAGCTGCTCGCCAAGGCCCGCAAGGAAGGCATGATGAAGCTGGAGTCCGACGTCGAGGACCCGACCTCCAGCGAGATCTTCCAGCGCTACCCGAGCATCATGGCGCACGAAGGCATCACGATCTTCCTGTGCGACTACCTGCGCCTGGTCATCAGCGGCAACACCGACGCGCACGAGATCGAAGCGCTCATGGACCACGAGATCGAGACCCTGCGCCACGAGGCCGCCGTGCCCGGCCACAGCCTCTCGCGCGTGGGCGACGCCTTGCCCGCGCTGGGCATCGTCGCGGCCGTGATGGGCGTGGTGCACGCGCTGGGCTCGGCCAACCTGCCGCCTTCAGAAATGGGCGCGCTCATCGCGCACGCCATGGTGGGTACCTTCCTGGGCGTGCTGCTGGCCTACGGCTTCGTGTCGCCGCTGGCCTCGCTGATCGAGCAGAAGGTGGAAGAGGGCATGAAGATCTACCAGTGCGCCAAGGTCACGCTGCTGGCCAGCCTGAACGGCTACGCGCCGCAACTGGCGGTGGAGTTCGGCCGCAAGGTGCTGTTCTCGACCGAGCGCCCGTCCTTCACCGAACTGGATGACCACGTTCGGGAAGTCAAGGCGCGCTGACGCCCTGTCGACAGAAGAGCGAACGAGCGAGCGACCATGAGCGAAGGCAAGCCCCAGATCATCATCAAGCATGTCCACAAGGGCAAGCACGGCGGCGGGCACGCGGGCGGCGGCTGGAAGATCGCCTACGCCGACTTCATGACGGCCATGATGGCCTTCTTCCTGGTCATGTGGCTGCTGTCGATCTCCAGCCCGAAGCAGCGCGAAGGCATTGCCGAGCACTTCCGCATGCCGCTGCGCGTGGCGCTGTCGGGCGGCGACAAGGCCAGCCTGAGCACCAGCATGATTCCCGGCGGCGGCGCCGACCCGATGCACCTGGAGGGCGAGGTCAAGCAGGCCGACGCCGAGGAGCAGGCCGACGCCACGCGCCTGGCCGAAATGAAGCAGAAGCTCGACGAGCTGATCGAGAAGAGCCCGGTGTTCCGCCAGTTCCGCTCGCAGATCCTGATCGACATCACGACCGAAGGGCTGCGGCTGCAGATCGTCGATACCGAGAACCGCCCGATGTTCGAGCTGGCCAGCGCCCGCGTGGTGCCGCACATGCGCGCCATCCTGCGCGAGCTGGCGCCGGCACTCAATGGCCTGCCCAACAAGATCACGCTGTCGGGCCACACCGACGCCATCGTCTACACCAACGACAGGTCGTACGGCAACTGGGAGCTGTCGGCCGACCGCGCCAACGCCTCGCGCCGCGAGCTCATGTTCGGCGGCATGGCCGAGGACAAGGTGCTGCGCGTGATCGGCCTGGCCGACAGCATGCACCTGGACCGCGCCGACCCGCGCAACCCCATCAACCGGCGCATCAGCATCATCCTGCTCAACCACCGCACCCAGGAGCGCATCGAGCGCGAGAACGGCAGCGACGGCGGCATGCGCGTGGGCAAGGTGCCGGTGCCGGTGGCGAGCGTTGCGCCCGCCGCCCCCAGGACCGCCGTGGCAACGCAATAACAAGACAACTACAAGCAACCCATGGGACGGCGCCAGCGCGCCGGCCCGGAGCAACGAGATGGACCTCAGTCAATTCACCCAGGCATTCTTCGTCGAGGCCATCGAGCTTCTCGCGGAGATGGAGCAACTGCTGCTGGAGCTCGACGTCGAGGCGCCGGACAGCGAGCAGCTCAACGCCATCTTCCGCGCCGCGCACTCCATCAAGGGCGGCGCGGCCACGTTCGGTTTCACCGCCTTGACCAACACCACGCACGTGCTCGAAACGCTTCTGGACCGCGCCCGCATGGGCAGTTGAGCCTGAACGGTCGAATGATCGATGCATTTCTGGAAACGAAGGACGCCTTGCAAGAACAACTCACCGCCTACCAGGCCGGCAAGGAGCCGGACGCCGACATGGTCGCGCACATCTGCGGCGTGCTTCAGCAACTCGCGCTGGAAAGCGGCGACGACAGCGTCGTGGCGCACGTCGCGCCGCCGGCCCCCGCGCCCGCGCCCGTGGTTGCCGCCCCCCGTGCA
>NZ_MOWM01000278.1 GCF_016082275.1 Variovorax sp. E3 | reverse complement strand
CCGTGAGCTTGTTGTTCGTGCCGGCGACGGCGCCCGCCATCACTTTCTGCGCCGCTTCAAGCGCCTTCGCCTCGGCCTGCGCCTTGGCTCCGATGTTGGAGACCAGGTCGATGAAATACCGCAGCTTGAGTTCGCGCATGGCGGGCTACTTCTTTCTCAGCTCGGCATCAAGGAATCGAAGACGCGACAGGGGCACCGTCTCCAACGAAATCGGCGAGCAGTGCAGGGCCAGACTCAAGCGAAGCAGCAGCCGCTCCCACGCCTGCAGCCTGGCCCACGGGCTGTGGGGATTGGGCAGCTTGCTCGACGCCTTCGGCGGGCTTGCCCGCGACGATGGCGTGGAACTGTTCTTCCGTGATGTTCCCGTAACGCACCTCGGCTGCCAGCGTCACCAGGGCGATGCGCTGCTCGATCAAGCCGAGGTCGTGTGTGCTGAGCTTGCCGATCATGTCGAGGTCAATTGCCGCAGCGGGAATCGTGTAGCTGTCGCACACAAACGCTTCGATGTGCTGAACGTTCAGCGCCAGCTTGAATTCCGCATCGCTGACCAGCAGGCGGGGCACACCGCGATGCTCAACGACGCGCTCGGCCAGGCGGACTGCAATGCGCTCTTCTGCCACGCCCGTCTCGCGCAGGCGCACGACCTTGTAGCGGAGTTCCCGGCCTTCGCTGACGGCCTTGAGGCCGTCTACGAGGATGACTTTGAAAAGGTCTTCGATGCCGACCTGAGCGAGTGTGGAGGCGGTGGTGTGGTCCATGCCATCGAGTCTCGCGATGACGGTCCGCCTGGTCATGGTGAAACGCTTCACCAAAGAAAAAGGGGCCGGTCAGTGCCGGCCCCTTGGTTCGTCCGCTGTTGCGGCTCTGCGCTACCCGACCTCTACAGCCACTGGATGGGCGACAGCACGTTGAAGGTGATGTCCACCGACCCCGTGCCGATCTCGCCCATGGATGCGAACGAGCAGTTGTTCATCAGCGCGCGGCGGCCGGTCTTCGAGTCGCGCGCGGCGATCTGCGCGCCTGCGATCTCGGTGTAGCTCTGCGGGTCGGTTTTCGGGCCGAACTGCAGCTTGCACTTGAACGTCGTCGGCACGCGCTTGCGCTTCGTGTAGTCGCGCCCCTTCGGGCCGCTGGGTACCACCTCGTTCTCGTAGCGCGCTGCGCCCGTGATCGAACCGGTGCCGTCCTCGAAATCCAGCGGCGCGCCCGCGACGGTGATGGTGTCGATGTGGTACAGAAATTCGTCGGTCCCTGCCATGTCTTTCTCCTGGAGTTGATGTGTTGAGAGTCAGCCCGTTAGACGTGGCCGGCCACCGGGTAGCTGGTGACTTCGGTCTGGTAGTGCTGCGTGATGATCACGGGCTCTTCGCGGATCTTCAGCTTGCCGTTCGGACCATCGACCTCCACGAGCAGCACTTCCTTGTAGTACTGCAGGTTCTGCACGAGGCCGGCCTGCATCATCAGGTCGTAGATGCCGAGCATGATTTCCTCGCCCAGTTCCTTCGTCATGATCTTGTCCTGGCCGGGGATCGGCTCGGTGACGTACTCGGCGATCTTGTAGCCCCGGTACTTCGTCATGAACTCGGTGATCACGAACCACCGGTAGTAGCTCATCGTCTTGATCCAGCACAGCTCGGCCATGCTGCGATCCGGCGCGCCGGCCCGGTTCATGGTGTAGTTGGTCACCATGCGCAGCAGGCTACCCGTCGAGTCCTGAGCGATCTGCAGCGGCGAGCCGCCCATTGCCAACATGTTGTTGAGCTGGGGCACTTGCCAATGGTCGCCCTGGCGCGGGCCGAGGTAGCCCTGCAGCACCACGTCGGTCTGCGGGAGTGCCGGATCGATCGCGGCCAGGCTCTCGATGGCGGCGCCCGCCATTGCGGCCGTCTCCCACGGGTTCGTCATGTCCTTGGTCACAGTGATCGTGTGCACATGCGGACTGTTGCGGCCAGCCAGGAACGTCGTGATCTCGGCCTCGGTGCCGCGCACGCAGTTCACCACTGCGGCGTCCTGCATGTTGTTCGCTTCCCAGCGGGCGGCCAGTTCGGTTTCGAGGATGTTCAGGTTGGGGCTGTCGATGAACGGGCACACGATCTCGGTCGCGCGATACAGGTTCATCGCCACGATGACGGGTGAGACATCCGGCACGACCGCCCCCGTCGCCATCTTCGGCGTGGCGATGGTGAGACCGTTGGGCAGGCGGTCGTCCCAGTAGTAGGTGCTTCGCACGTCGACGTCGTTGCCCGTCGGCCCGCCCCAGCGGCAGGTCAGCTTCACCTCGTTCAGGTTTGCGGTCGCTGCCGCCGTAACCGGCAGCTTCGGTTGGGCGTTGACCACGGCCACCAGCTTGGCTGCGACGGTCTGCGCAGTGTCGGAGGTGGTCACGCCCACGCTGATGCGCTGGCCGCCGATGTAGAGCATCACTTCACCCGGCATCGAGAGGTTCGCGCCTGCGTTGGTCACTGCCACCAGGCTTGTCGCGGGCACCGCCAGGTTGCCTTCCGCGATGGCGATGCAGTCGATGGGCAGGCCCAGGTCCGTGTTGGCCTTCGCCGCGCGCCACATCTGCACGAGCATGGAGCCCTCGCCGAAGCGGTCGATGGCGTCGGCTTCGGTGCTCACGGTCGTGATGGTGTTGACCGCGAGGCTACCGGCGGTGGCCTTGTGCCCGACGAGCAGCAGGCGGCGGGGCATGCCGCGCAGTCCACGGATGGCACGGGAAAAGTCGATCTTGCCGGCCGCGAACGGCACGAGAAAGTTGAGGCTCAGAAGGTTGGGGAGGGACATCGCGAAAGCTCCTTTAAACGCGGTTCAAGTCAGGGCTGGAAGTGCTCGCGGCTCAGGGCGCGATGGTCAGGTCGCCGTCATCACGGCGGCGCAGCAGCGTCGGCGTCACGGTCTGCGGCGTCGGCGTACCAGGCGCGAAGCGCGCGCCGGTCTCGTTGTTGATGAGCACGACACCTTCGGCGACCACGACATTCACCTGCATCCCGAGAGACAGAGGGCGTTCGGCGGCTGCTGGCGCGGAGGCCGCGGCGGATTCGATGACGACCGGTTGGGCGTCGGATTGGGGGGCGTTGCTCTTGGTGGCCATCTCAGGGCTCCTGTGGTGGAAAAGTGATTTCGTGCGACACGGACAGCGGCGGGCGGTCCGGCTGCTGCGACTCGGGGACGACGCCCTGGTGGGCGTTGGAATGGACCTCGACGGACAGCAGCTCGAAGGCTTGGCCGGGCGGAACGCGGCTGCGCACGTCCTGTTGCCAGCGCACAAGCCAGAGCGCCAGGCCGGCCTTGTCCACGGCGCGGCCGTAAAGGTTCTCGGCGGTCGGGTCTTCATCGAGCGGGGCAATCGCGTAGGGGCCGTTGCTGTCCTGCGGAATCCACGCGCGCAGGGCCAACGTCAGGCGCTCCGCGAGCTGCATTGCTTCACGCATGCGGTCAGCGCGTCCGCGCCCGCTCTTCGTCACAACGAAGGCGGACATGGACACAGTGCGGGTGTTGCGGCCGGCCAGGCGGTTGCCCGTCGCGCCTGGCGTCCAGCCCAACTGAGCAATGAAGATCGCGGGACAGGTGAAGCTGACCTTGTCGATCTCTTCGCCGCTGAATTCGCCGCCGTACTCCTGCACGGTGACGACCTCCCGTTTCGTGAACTTCTCGCGCACGAACGCGACGACCTGGTCAAGCAGTGCGGTGCTCACTGGATGGCTCCCACGGCGTCGATGAGGATGTCGCCGATCCGCTTCTCTTGCTTCGGCCCAACGCCGAGCACGGGGCGAGCAACGATGTTGGTTTTCTTCTTGCGGCCGGTCTTGCCGCCGAAGTGATGGATGGCCGCATAGACCAGCGCCGACCCGATCTCGACGGCGCCAGGCGCGAGCTGGAAGACGTAGCTGTCGTACAAGTGGTGCTTGTCGATCAGCGTCTTGCCGGGCCGTTTGATGGCCGCCTTGCTCTGCGGCATGGCCGAGCCGTCGTAGAGCTTCTGGCCGTCGATGTTGTCCTGCACCTCGCCGACCATGTACTCGCCGATGTCCTCGCGGGCGGTCACGTAGCCCTCGGCGTTGGCAATCGCCAGGCGTGCCAGGTGCAGGCGGATCAGGTCGTTGCTGAAGCCTGCCCGGAGCTGCACGCCGCTCATGACCGCGCACCTCGGCTTGGACGAAAAGCGGCCCAGTCGTAATTCGTCCTGGTCTGTCCACTACGCGCGCCGCCGCTGGGCGCGATGGCTTGCCCGCCAGCGCCTGCGAGCTTGGCCTTGCCTGTAGAGATGTCGCGCAGCCAGGCGCGCCAGGTCTTGCAGCAGTCGTCCATGCGCTCGGTCGCGTTGTCGGTGTCGTCCGCCAGGGCGCAGCGCACGAGCGCAAGGCAACATTCTTCGAGGGTGCCGGCGTTGGCATCATCGGCCGAAAGTGGCAGCACGACGGCGGGGCGGAGGTAGCCGTCCATCAGGTTGGATTGGGTCTCCAGCTTTCGCGTGATGCGCGCAACGGCCGCCTCGGCTGCGGCCTTTTCTTCGACTGTTGGCGCACCCGACCAGGAGCCCGCGAGCGCGTCCAGCAACAACTGAGCGGTCAGCAGGCGCTGCTCGTCGGACAGGTATTGAACGGTCTCCTCGAGCCCGAAAGACTCGATGAAACGTGCGGGCGTGGCGTAGGACATGGCGGGTTAGCGCTTCTTGGCGGTGGCGGGCTTGGCGGTGGGCTTCGCGGGCGGGGTATCGCCTGCGGGCGGGGCATCGCCTGCGGGCGGGGCATCGCCTGCGGCCGTGGCATCACCTGCGGCCGGGGCATCGCCTGCGGCCGGGGCATCGCCTGCGGC
>NZ_MOWM01000277.1 GCF_016082275.1 Variovorax sp. E3 | reverse complement strand
GTCGCGCACGGCGGGGCGGCCGGGTTCCAGGAGCGCGCGGGCCACGAAGCCGGCGTGCGCGAAGGGGTCGCCCACGAGGTCGGTGGGCTCGGGCTGCAGCGCGGCCAATGCATGCGAGGCCTCGGGCGACAGCACTTCGAGCCGGCCGATCACCTCCGACGGATCGCGCGTGGCCGAGCGCAGCAGGCACTCGAACATGTCGAGCCAGCGCTGCACGCTGGCCTCGTCGAACAGGCCGGTGTTGTATTGCGCCTCGACCACCAGCCCGCCTTCGAGCGGCCGCAGGTTCAGGAACAGCTCGAAGTTCTCGTACTGGCGCGCCACCGTGTCCTGCGTGACCGACAGGCCCACGAAGCTGTCGGTGCCGCTGGCCACGTCGGGGTCGACGTTGAACATCACGCTCACCAGCGGCAGCCGGCTGGCGTCGCGCTGCAGCGAGAGCTGGCCGAGCAGCGCGCCGTAGGTCAGCGACTGGTGCTCGAAGGCGTCGAGCACGGCGGTGCTGCATTCGCCCATGAGCGCATCGAAGCGCAGCTGTGCATGCGCGGTCACGCGCAGCGGCAGCAGGTTGACGCAGTGGCCCACCAGGGCGGGCATGTCGCGCGCCAACTGGCCCGAGGCGGGAATGCGACCACGATGTCGTCCTGCCCCGTGAGCCGGTGCAGCGTGGCGACGAAGGCGCCGAGCAGGCCCGCGAACAGGCTGGCGCCGGTCCTGGCGCTGACCGAGCGCATGGCGGTGACGAGGCGGCGGTCGAGCGTGCGCTCGGTGCGCAGCGACGCGAAGGCGCGCACGGCCGGGCGCGGGTGGTCCAGCGGCAGGTCGAGCACGGGCAGCGAGCCGCCGCTGAAGCGCTCGAGCCAGTAGTCCACGTGCCGCTGCATGTCGGGGTGCGCGGCCTCGGCGGCTTCCTCGGCCGCGAAGTCGGCGAAGGCGGGCGCGGCCTTCAGGCGCAGGCCCTGGCCGGTCTGCTCGGTGTACAGGTGGCCCAGCTGCTCGGTGACGACGGCCCACGACCAGCCGTCGCACACCACGTGGTGCGCCGACATGACCAGCTCGTGCTCGGCCTCGCCCAGGCGGTACAGCATGGCCCGAAAGAGCGGCCCCTGCTCGAGCGCGAAGGGCGTGCACACGGCGGCGTTGTGCGCCGACTTGAGCACCTGCTCGCGTGCCTGCGCGTCGAGCGTGCTCAGGTCCTGCATGCCCAGCACGCTGGCCGCCGGCTGGCCGACCAGCATGCAGCTGCCGTCGGGCGAGATGGTGGCGCGCAGCGACTGGTGGCGCGCGACCAGCGCGGCCATGGCCCGGCCCAGCGCAGCGGCGTCGAGCGCGCCGCGCAGGCGCAGCAGCACCGACTCGTTGTAGGCCAGCGAGGCCTCGGGGCTCAGCATCGCGCCGAGCCAGACTTCGCGCTGCGACTCGGTGGTCGGAATGACGCATTCGATGATGCCGCCGATGGCGGCGCCCGTTCCAGTGTCGGTCTCGGGGCGAAGGACGGCGTTCATGCTGCGGCCTTTCCATTGACGTGGTGGGCCGTGGCCTGCTGGCCGCCGGCTTGCGTGTCGGGCACGTACCAGAAGGGCTGGCCGTCGACGTCGCGCGCGAGCACCGTGCCTTCCTCGCCGGGCTTGCGCACGTCGAAGGGGGTGACGACCGCGGCGCGGCGCGGCAGGAAGCCCGACTCCTGCATCTCGGCCACCGACTCCTTGAAGGCGCGCTGGATGAAGGCGATGTCCCCGGCGCTGTGCGCGCTGGTGAGGAAGCACGGGAAGTTGTCCAGGATGTGCACGCCGCGGCTGCGCATCATGGCGAACAGCAGGTCTTGCAGCGGGTGGTCTTCGAGCCAGCTCACGCGCCACAGCGACGCGAAGTGGCGGATCTCGATGGGCGCGCCCACCTCCTTGCACCAGGCCGAGAGTTCGCCCGCCATGGTGCCGGTGCTGGCCGTGAGGCCGGCCTGCAGCGCGGGCCCGGCTTCTTTCAGGTGCGTGAGCGAGGCCTTGGCCGCGGCCAGCGCCAGCGGGTGGCGCACGAAGGTGCCGGCGAAGTAGGTCACGCCCACGCCGGGAATCGAGTCGTCGCCGTACTGCCAGGGGCCGCCGTCGAGCGCGTCCATGAATTCGCGCTTGCCCGCGATCACGCCGACGGGAAAGCCGCCGCCGATGACCTTGCCGTAGGTCGCGAGGTCGGCGCGCACGCCGAACAGCTCCTGCGCGCCGCCCAGAGCAGTGCGAAAACCGGTGATGACCTCGTCGAAGATCAGCGCGCAGCCGCTCTTCGCTGTGATCTCGCGCACCTCGCGCAGGAACTCTCGCGGCTGGAAGTCGGGGCGGCGGCTTTGCACCGGCTCGGCCAGCACGGCGGCCAGGTCGTCGGCGTTGTCGCGGATGAAGGCCAGCGCCTCGGGCGTGCCGTAGTCGAGCACGCGGATGTCGCCGAACATGCCGCTCATCACGCCCGGCGCGGCCGACAGGCCCTTGCCGCCCTTGCCGGCGCGCACCAGCACTTCGTCGAAGGTGCCGTGGTAGGAGCCGGTGAACACCACCACCGTGCTGCGGCCGGTGACGGTGCGCGCGATGCGCAGCGCGGCCATCACGGCCTCGGAGCCGGTGTTGCACAGGCCGGCGCGGTCGCAGCCCGTGAGTTCGCAGATCAGCGCCGTGACCTCGGCGGCCAGCGGGTGCTGCGGGCCGATTTCGTAGCCGTCGTCGAGCTGCTTGCGCACCGCGTCCTGCACGAAGTCGGGCTGCCAGCCGAACATGTTCATGCCGAAGCCGTTGAGCGCGTCGACGTACTCGTTGCCGTCCAGGTCCCACATCCTGGAGCCCTTGGAGCGCTCGATGACGATCTGGTAGGTGATCTCTTTGGTCACCGGGCGAAAGCCGTTGACCACGCGCGGGTCGGCCATGTGCGGGCGGTTGGCTTCGGTGAACTGCTTGCTCTTTTGCGTGCGCTCGACATAGCGGCGAATGAAGGCGGCCAGGCGCGCCTTCTGCCGGCCGCTGGGCTCGGCCGTGCGCTGCGTGTGGATGCGGGCGATGGCGCCGAAGGCCTTGGCGACGTCGTAGCGCTGCGGCTCCTTCGAGGGGGCGGGTTCTTCGGCGGCGGGGGCCGTCGTGAGGGCTGCAACGGTCGGCGCGGGCGCAGCCGGTTGCGCGAGCTGCGTGACCGGTGCCGGCCCCGAACCCGACAGCAAGGCGAGCTGCTGGCGCATCAATTCCATTTGCTGCGCAATGAGCTGGGAGATGGAGCCGGAAGCCGCATTGGCCTGCATCGGGGCGTACATGGTCTGCGTGGAGATCGCAGGCATTGCAGCCACTGCAGCTACCGGTGCGGCTTGCGCCACGGCTGGTGCAGGCGCCGCCTCGGTCGGCAGGCTCTCGCGCAGGAACGCCGAGAGCGTGTCGAAGCTGCGGTAGTTCTCCATCAACTGCCGGAAGCTCAGGGCGACCTTGAAGTGCTTCTTGATCTGCGTGGCCGCCTGGGTCAGCGTGAGCGAATCCAGGCCGAGCTCGCCGAAGGGCGCGTTGCCTTCGGCCTGCGCCATGTCGATGCCGGAGATGTCTTCGAACAAGGCACGCAGGCGCGCATCGATCGGCGGGGTGTTGGACGCGGGAGGCGGGAGAGGCATGGGCGCTGCAGCTGTCACGATCGGCTCCAAAGGAATGGGTGTGGCTGAAGGGGCGGGCAAGACGGCGGTAGAGGCAGACGAAGAGGGGGGCGCGGCGGCGATGTCGACCCAGAAGCGCTTGCGCTCGAACGGATAGGTCGGCAGGCACACGCGCTGCGCACCGGCACGGGTGGACAGACGCTGCAGCTCGATCTCGGCGCCGCAAGTCCACAGGCGGCCGATGGCCAGGCGCAGCGTGCGGGCCTCGTCGGCGGGCTCGCCGTGCAGCAGCGGCACGGCATTGCTCGCGCCGTGCTGGCGCACCAGCGTGGAGAGCGTGTTGCGCGGACCGGCTTCGATGAACAGCGGCTGCGGCGTGTGCGCCATCGCGGCGCGCACGGCCGGCGAGAAATGCACGGTGCCGCGCAGGTGGCGCGCCCAGTAGGCGGGGCTGGTCGCTTCTTGTGCTTCGAGCAGTTGGCCCGTGAGCGTCGAGAAGATGGGCGTCTGCGGCGCGTGCAGTTCGACCTCGCGCACCAGCGCCTCGAAGGGCGCGACGGCGTCGTCCATCATGGCGGAGTGAAAGGCGTGCGAGGTCTGCAGCGCGCGGCAGGCAATGCCTTCGGCCTCCAGCCTGGCCTGCAGCGCGGCGATGGCCTCGAAGGGGCCGGCAGCGACGCAGGCCGTGGGGCCGTTCTCGGCGGCGAGCGACAGCGACGGGCCGAGCTTTTCAAGCAGCGCGGGCGCGCCGATGCGCACCGACAGCATCGCGCCCGCGGGCAGCGCCTGCATGAGCGCGCCGCGCCGCGCCACGAGCCGCGCCGCGTCTTCGAGCCGCATGACACCCGCGAGCACGGCCGCGACGAACTCGCCCACGCTGTGGCCCATGAGCGCCTGCGGACGCACGCCCGTGGCCAGCAGGCACCGCGCCAGCGCGTACTCGATGGTGAAGAGCGCGGGCTGCGTGACGGCGGTGGGCGACAGCGCTTGGCGTCGTCCGAGAACAGGCGCTCGCGCAGGTCGAAATCGGTCGTGCCTTCGAGCGCGTTCAGGCAGTCGTCGAAGGCGGCGGCGAACACCGGGTCGGCTGCGTGCAGCAACTTGCCCATGCCGGCGTACTGCGCGCCCTGGCCCGGGAACATCAGCACCGGCTGCGGCGCGCGCGCGGCGAGGCGGCCGCTGGCGCGCCACGGCGAGTCGGTGGTGCGCAGGGCCGCGATGGCTTGCGACGCATTGGCCGCCACGACCACGCGGCGGAAAGCATGGGCCTTGCGGCCGACCGCGAGGGTGTGGGCCACGTCGGCCAGCGGCAGGCCGGCATGCGCTTCGAGGTGCGCGGCGAGCTGTTCGGCGGCG
>NZ_MOWM01000276.1 GCF_016082275.1 Variovorax sp. E3 | reverse complement strand
GGGGCATCGGGCCGTCGGCGGCCGAGCACACCAGGATCGCGCCGTCCATCTGGGCGGCGCCCGTGATCATGTTCTTCACATAGTCGGCGATGGCCGGCGTGGCGTGCGCGGCCCATTCGTCGTGCACCGCGCGGATCGCCGCCAGCCGCGTGGCCGACACCTCGCCGAGCACGCGCGCGCACAGCTGCGGGCTGGGCTCGAGCGTCAGCACGTTCCAGGCCTGGATCACGCCGAACATCGGCTCGAAGGGCTCGTCGTCGGGCTCCAGCAGCACGTCGAACGCGCCGGCCCAGTCGGCCTCGCCCGCGGCCATCCAGCCCTGCCAGAGTTCGCCGTGGATGCAGCGGTCGATCAGCACGCCCAGCAGCCGCCCCTCGTGCACGATGCTGACCAGCCGCCCCGGCGCCCAGCGCGCCGGAAAGGCACGCCGCGCGACCGCCTCGCGGCGCCGCGCCAGTTCGGCGAGCGGCAGCAGCAGGTCGGAGATGGCGGGCATGCGCGCAGGCCGAGGCGCTTCGGGCGCCGCACCCGGCATCGCCACGACCGCGAGGCCGGGCACTTCGTCCGCGCCGTCCTCGGGCACGAACGAGCCGGTTTCGAGCGCGTTGCGGATCACGCTGAGCGGGGGCCAGAGTTCGGTGGTCATGGCATCTGTTCTTCCTGAATGGCTATGTCTTCAGGCGTAAGACGCTTCAGCACCGAGGATTTTGAAAACCTGCAGGATCGCGGCCATGTTCCCGGGCTCGATGGCAATGCCCAGCGTCTGCTGCAGCCAGCCGCCCAGGCGCGTCTTGCCGTAGTCCGCGCTCAGGCCCTCGCGCTTGTGCACCAGGCCCAGCCGCCCCGCGCGGTAGTGGTAGGACGCAATGGCGTGGCGCGAGGCAATGCCCGACAGCCCGCCCTCGGCCTCCTTGCCGAAGCCCTCGCACAGCAGCAGGCGCTCGGGCTCGGGCAGTTCGGCGATGAAGGCGCGCGCGGCCAGCTGCACGGCCTGCGCGCTCAGGCCGTGCTCGGCCAGGCAGCCTTCGAGGTCTTCGCCCGCGCCCACTTCGTCTTCGAGCTGCGCCTCGGTGATCTGGTCGCCGATCGAGAGCTTGCGGCGAAAGGCGCTGGCGCGCGTGCAGTCGATCAGGTAGCGGCGAAAGTACGCGCACAGCGCGAACGCGGTCGAAGGCGCGCTGTGGCCCGCGCGCTCTTCGGTGTCGTCGGGGTCGGCGTCGAGCCGCAGCACCTTGACGTAGATGAACTGCGCCACCAGCTCCTGCCGTCCTTCGCCCAGCACCTGCAGTTCGGGCGGATTGCAGGCCACCAGCGCCTCGCCCACGATGCGGTACATGGCGCCCATGTCGTTCGGGGACAGCGTCTGCCTGCGCCGCCACAGGCGGACGAGTTCGGAGCTTTCCGCGGACGAGAGCGTTTCCTGCATGGAGAGGTCGAAGCGCCAGCCTGCTCAGTCGTCGACGCAGCTGTCTTCCGAAGGCACCAGGCACTGCGGCAGGTTCGCGCCCACCGGCCCGCCGCGCGTGCGGATGGCCGACGACGTGGCGGCCTGCGCCACCGCCAGGCCGCGCGGCAGCAGGATCCACAGCTGGCCGCGCTCCTTCATGCGGCGCGCGTTGGTGGCGGCCTGCTGGCCGTTGCCGAAGAAATAGTCGGCGCGCACCGCGCCGCGAATGGCGCCGCCGGTGTCCTGCGCGATGGTCAGGCGCTGCATCGGCGCGCCGCTGCCGGGCGTGCGGGTCGACACGAACACCGGGTAGCCCAGCGGCGTGCTGCGCGGATCGACCGCGATGGATCGCCCCGCCGACAGCGGCACGCCGAACGCGCCCACCGGCCCGCCGACCGGCGAGGTGGCCTCCTTGAAGAACACGTAGCTCGGGTCCTTGATGCCCGAACCGGCCACGGCCCCGGCCGCGCGCCGCCCCGGCACCACGACCGCGCCGCTGGCCACCGGTCGCGCGAGCGTGAAGCCGCGCGTGCGGATGGCGCCGCTGTCGACCGCGCCCACGTCGTCGTCATCGCCGTCGTCCAGCTGCAGCTCGATGGACGAGCCGCGCACCTTCACCGGGCTGCGCGGCTTGCCGTTGGCCGCTTTCGCCAGCGTCGGGCGGAAGGGCTGGCCGTTCTGCTCGGCGTAGGCCACGCGGATCAGTTCGCCGCTGGGCAGCTTGATGCGGCCCGAGCCCTGGATCTGCATCTCGTACAGCGCCGTGGCGCTGCTCACGAAGGCCAGCACCTTGGCGTTGGGCGCGCCCTTGGTCTCGATTTCTTCGCGCGTGTAGTACGGCAGCAGCTGCTTGCCCTCGATGCGCAGCCGCACCTTGCGGTCGAGCGTGTCGCGCGAGATGGCCGACAGGTCGAGCGCATACAGGCCCGGCGCGCCCATGTCGCGCGTGCTCAGGCCGGTCTGCACGACCACGCTGCGCCCGTCGACCCGCGCGGCCACCGTGCCGTTGCCGGCGGGCAGCTTGCGCGCGTCGGCGAACAGCATGTCCTCGGGCTGGCCGTACACGGGGTAGATGAACGGCGCGCCGTACTGGCGGCTTCCCGCGATCTCGGGCTCGAAGTAGCCGGTGACCACGCCGTCGGGGCGGCGGTCGTCGTCGCGGATCTGGTAGGCCGAGAACGCGCCTTCGAAGAAGCCGCGAATGGCGTTGTTGTTCTTGCCGTCGACCTTGAGCGCGCGTTCGCACACTTCCCTCCACTCGGCGCCGCGCCCGGTCAGCACCTTGCAGCTGCCCAGAAAGGCCGGCCAGCTTTCGGAGAAGTCGTCGCGCGACCAGCCCGGCACCGCGTCGAAGCCGACCGAGGTGTAGGTGGCCAGCTGCGTGGAGAAAGTGCGCGCCTGGCCGGCCACGCTGCGCCCGTGGGCGGCGGGCGCGTGGCGGCGGGCGTGTCGGGCACGGCAGGCGCGGCGGTGTCGGTCGATGCCGGCGGCGGCGCGGCGCAACCGGCGAGCGAGGCGATGGCCGCGGCGGCGCTCCAGCGAAGCAGCGTGGCGGCGAAGCCCGGGCGGGGTGGTGGTGACAGCAATGGGGTGTGCATGAAAGTCTCCTTGTCCGGAAGGGCGGCCCTTGCGCGAAGGGCCGATGCTCTGCAGACGATTACTTCTCGACGATTTTGAAATTCGCGACGCCGTAGACGTCGTTGCACGGGGTGTTGGGCGCGCACACCGGCTTGCCCAGCAGCGGCGATGGACCGGTGCCGCGCGTGGCCTCGAGCGCGGCCAGCACCGGCAGCGGGAACACGGGGAACACGCCGTCGTTCTGCACGCCGGCGGCGCTGAAGTCGCGCTCGTGCTCGCTCACGAGCACCGCGAACTGGTCGGTGCCGGGCGGCCCGCCCGCGTCCATCGGCCACGAGGCGCGCGGCAGCGAGAGCGAGCCGCCCGCGGTGATCTTGTTGTACTTGTCGAGCAGGTTCGGGAACAGCAGGAACATCTCGCCGCCGCTGGACAGCAGGAACACGTAGACGAAGCCCTCGCGCTTGCTGCGCACCTCGAACGCGAGCCGGTCCTTGCCGACGCTGACCTCGGGCTTCTTGGGCGTGGCCGTCACGTCGAAGCCGGGGGTGGCGCCGGTGGCGAGGGACAGCAAGGAGTCGGTGGGCGTGCGCGGGGCCGGCGGGGGTGGCGGCGCCGGTGGTGGCGGCGGCGGTGGTGCCTCGGCGACCTTGGTGGTGTCGGGCGGTGGCGCCGGGGTCGGCGCGACGGCGACCTGCTTGTTGTTATTGCTGGCGTCCGCTTCCACGGCGCCCGATCCGCTCGTGCGGCCCTGCAAGAACCACCAGCCGCCACCGGCCACGGCCGCGAGGGCCACGACCGAGACGATCGCGGCGACGGCCTTGCCGCTCTTGCCGCTGGTGGGTGCGGCGGGCGCGGCGGATGGCGCCTTCGCGTTGCTGCCCGGCTTGCCGGTGGATTTCGCGCCGCCGGCAATGACAGTGGCCGCGTCGGCGTTCGTGTTCGCGCCGCCCTGCTGGCGCGGCGGCTGCGTGCGCGGCACCGGCACCATGGTGTGCTCCCCGTCCAGGTCGAGCGCCGCGCGCAGCTCGGCCATCGACTGCGGCCGCTGCTCGGGCCGCACGCCCAGCCCCGCGTCGATGGCTTCGAGCAGGCGCGCGCTGTAGCGCTGGCGCAGGATGTCGTTGCCCGCGAGCGGCACGTAGCTGTCGGACAGCAGGCGCGCCACCGAAGGCGGCGGCGCGCGGCCGCACACCGCCACGTGCATCACCGCCGCGAGCGCGTAGACGTCGTCCACGCGCCCTGCGACATGTCGGGCATTTCGGCGTACTGCTCGATGGGCGCGTAGCCCGGCTTGAGGATGACGGTGATCGCCTGGGTCTTGTCGGTGATGACGCGGCGCGCGGCGCCGAAGTCGAGCACCACCGGCCGGCCCGAGCCTTCGAGCAGGATGATGTTGTCGGGCGCGATGTCGCGGTGATAGCAGTTGGCGCCGTGCATCACCGCGAGCGCCTGCGTGACGCCGTCCATGATGCGGATGAGCCAGGCCTCGTCGACGCCTGCCGGAATGGCCACGAGGCTTCCCTCAGCGTGTCGCCCCGGTAGAAGGGCATGACCATGTAGGTGGTGCCCTTTTCCTGCCAGAAGCGGTAGACCTTGAGCAGCGACGGGTGGTCGAACTGGGCGAGCAGGCGGGCTTCGTTGATGAAGCTGCGCATGCCGAGGTCGAAGGTTTCCCGGTGTCGTTCGGACAGGGGGACGACGGTGCCGTCCTGCTGCCTCGTGGACAACGACGTGGGGAGGTATTCCTTGATGGCGACGACGCGCTCGAGCGTGTGGTCCCAGGCTTCGTAGACGACGCCGAAGCCGCCCTGGCCTATGACTCGGGTGACTTCGAATTCGGCGAGGCGGCTGCCTACGGGGAGGAGGCCTGCGTCGTGGGTTGCTGCTCCCGTGGCGGGGCTGGTGACCGGAGCGCCGGTGGTGATGACGGTTGCGGAGATGTCGCCTGTTGTTGTTGTCGATCGGGGCATCACTCGGGTGCGGTCGTCTTCGTTCTGGGAGTCGGTCATTGACTGGCTCCTTTTTTGAATGGGCTGAGTCTTTGCTTCCCGAGGCCGGGGAATCCGCCCGGCGGCGGCCTCACTTTCTTTTGCTTCGCCAAAAGAAAGTAAGCAAAGAAAAGGCGCCCCCACTGTCTGCGACCCCTGCGCTTCGCTACGGGGCAACCTGCGGTGCTCACGTTTCGCGGGGTTCCACCCAAACTCGCTTCGCTCAAACAAGGGTGGACCCTGAT
>NZ_MOWM01000275.1 GCF_016082275.1 Variovorax sp. E3 | reverse complement strand
TCGCGCGCTCTGGCTGCCCCCATCCCAGCCTTCCCCCGGAAGGGGAAGGAGCAAGACCATGACACTTCCTTTTCAATCGGCAGCCATTCTTGGCGCGGGCCTCATGGGGCGCCTGCTCGCGGTCACGCTCGCGCAGGCGGGCTGCAAGGTCGACCTGCATGAAGCCGGCAGCCCCGAAGCCGAAGGCGCGGCGGCGCGCGTGGCCGCGGCCATGCTCGCGCCGCTGGCCGAATCGGCCGTGGCGCCCGTGTCGGTCGTGCGCATGGGGCAACACGCGCTGTCGCGCTGGCCCGAGCTGCTGTCCACGCTCGCGCAGCCCGTGTTCTTCCAGCGCGAAGGCACGCTGGTGCTGTGGCACCGGCAGGACGCCGCCGAAGCCGCGCGGCTCGCGCGCGTGCTCGCCAACACCGGCGCGCAAGTGCCCGAACTCGCACCGATGCAGACGCTCGACGGCCCGGCCATCACCGCGCTGGAGCCCTCGCTCGGCCAGCGCTTCGCGCAAGGCCTGTTCCTGCCGGGCGAAGGCCAGCTCGACAACCGCGCACTGCTTTCTTCATTGCTCGCCACGCTGCAGGCAAGCCCCGGCGTGACGCTGCGCTGGCAATCGCCGCGCGCCCCTTCGGACTTCACACCCGGCACGCCGGGCCAGCCCGACTGGCTGATCGACTGCCGCGGCCTCGGCGCCCGTCCCCAATGGAATGCACTGCGCGGCGTGCGCGGCGAAGTGATCCGCGTGCATGCGCCCGAAGTCACGCTGCAGCGGCCCACGCGCCTCGTGCATCCGCGCTACCCGCTGTACATCGCGCCCAAGCCCGGCAACCTCTTCGTGATCGGCGCGACCGAAATCGAGTCGGACGACACGTCGCCCGCCAGCGTGCGCTCCACGCTCGAACTGCTGAGCGCCGCCTATGCCGTGCACAGCGGTTTTGCCGAGGCGCGCATCGTCGAGATCGCCACGCAGTGCCGCCCCACCCTGCCCGACAACCTGCCCGCCATCGAAAAGCCTCAGCCGCGCGTACTGCGCATCAACGGGCTGTACCGCCACGGTTTCATGATCGCGCCCGCGCTGCTCGACGCCGCGATGGAACTGCTCGCGCACGGCCGCTCGACGCTGGCGGCGAGCTTCGGCATGGAGACCTTCGACACATGAACATCCTGATCAACGACAAGCCCTTCACGCTGCCCGAGCACGCCACGCTGACCGACGCGCTCACCGCGCTGAATGCCGCGCCGCCCTTCGCGGTGGCGGTGAACCGCGAGTTCGTGCCGCGCTCCGCGTATGCCGGGCGCACGCTGCAGCCCGACGACCGCATCGAAGTGATCCGCCCCGTCACGGGCGGCTGAATGAATTTGATGGAGACACGGAACATGACCACGAACGATCCCCTGGTGCTCTACGGCGAAACCTTCCAGAGCCGCCTGCTGCTGGGCACCGCGCGCTACCCCTCGCCCGACCTGCTCGAAGCCGCCGTGCAGCGCGCGAAGCCCGCGATGCTCACCGCGTCGCTGCGCCGCCAGACCGCCAGCCAGGGCTCCGGCAACAGCGAGCTCGGCAACGGTTTCTGGGAGCTGCTGCGCCGCCTCGGCGTGCCGGTGCTGCCCAACACCGCCGGCTGCCACAGCGTGCAGGAAGTGGTGGCCACCGCACAGATGGCGCGCGAACTGTTCGACACGCCGTGGATCAAGCTCGAGCTGATCGGCGACGACTACACGCTGCAGCCCGACACGCTGAACCTCGTCGACGCGGCCTCGCAGCTGATTCGCGACGGCTTCAAGGTGCTGCCCTATTGCACCGAAGACCTGGTGCTGTGCCAGCGGCTGGTCGACATCGGCTGCCAGGCCGTGATGCCGTGGGCCGCGCCCATCGGCACCGGTCGCGGGCCGGTCAACCCCTATGCGCTGCAGGTGCTGCGCGAACGGCTGAAGGTGCCGATGCTGGTGGATGCCGGCCTGGGCCTGCCCTCGCATGCCTGCCAGGTGATGGAGTGGGGCTACGACGGCGTGCTGCTGAACACGGCGGTGGCGCTGGCGCAAGACCCGGTGGCCATGGCCGGTGCATTCGCCGACGCGGTGCAGGCCGGCCGCACCGCGCACCGTGCCGGCGCCATGGCCTCGCAGGACGCCGCGCAGCCCAGCACGCCCGTGCTCGGCACGCCCTTCTGGCACCACGCACCATGAGCACGCTCGACAACGCCCGCGCCGTCGCGCAAGCCATCGTCGCGGCCCACGGGCTGCGCTTCGGTGCCATCACTTCCGCGCCCGTGAGCGCGCCGGTCTTCTCTTCGGACGACCCGGTCTATCGCGGCGCCAAGCAGGCCTGCTCGGCCCTGGGCTTCATCGAGATCGACGCCGAATGCCTCGCCCAGGCCTGGCGCGCACAGACGCTGCGCCTGAGCAATTTCGACGCCGCGCTGTGGCCCGACTCGCCCGCCGATTTCGGCATGCGCCCGTTTCCACCGACCACGCGAGAAGACGCGTTTCCGCCCTGCCCCGAACGCCTCGGCCTCTACGCCGTGCTGCCCGATGCGCAATGGGTCGGCCGCATGGCGCGCGCGGGCGTGCCGACGGTGCAGTTGCGCTTCAAGTCCGATGACGCAGCGGCGGTGGAGCGCGAAGTGCAGGCCGCCGTCGAAGCGGTGCGCGGCACCGACGCGCTGCTCTTCATCAACGACCACTGGCAGGTCGCGATCGCGGCCGGGGCCTACGGCATCCACCTCGGCCAGGAAGACCTCGACGCGCTCCTGCCCGAGCAGCTTGCGCAGTTGCGCGCATCGGGCGCACGGCTGGGCGTCAGCACGCACGGCTATGCCGAAATGGTGCGCGCCGACAAGGTGAGCCCGAGCTACATCGCGATGGGCGCGGTCTACCCGACCACGCTCAAGAAGATGGCGACCGCGCCGCAGGGCGTGGCCCGGCTTGGCGCCTATGCGCGCCTGCTGCGCGGCTACTCGCAGGTCGGCATCGGCGGCATCGACGCGGTGCGACTGCCCGAAGTGCTGGCCACGGGCGTCGGCTCCGTCGCCGTGGTGCGCGCGCTGGTCGCGGCCGAAGACCCCGAAGCCACGGCCGCGCAATGGATGGCGGCGATGACTGCCGCCGCCGGCAACTGAACAGAATGAACCAACCCAAGCCCTCTCCTTTTTCCTGGCCGCTCTCGCCCGTTCCGCGCGCACTGGCCGCCCTCCTCTTCACCGCGGCCTGCGGGGCGCAGGCGCAGCAGGCCGCGTTGCGCGAAGTCACCGTCAATGAAGGCGCGGCCGCGCCGCAGGCCGACATCAGCGGCTTCGGCGACGTGCCGCTGCGCGAGCTGCCGCTGTCGGCCACGGTGATCGACAGCCAGCAGCTGCGCGCCAGCGGCGCGCGCCGGCTCGCGGACCTCACGCAGTTCGACGCCTCGGTCACCGACGCCTACAACTCCGCCGGCTACTGGGACTACCTCACGGTGCGCGGCTTCGTGCTGGACAACCGCTTCAACTACCGGCGCGAAGGCCTGCCGATCAGCGCCGAAACATCGATCCCCCTGGACAACAAGGAGCGCGTCGAAATCTTGCGCGGCACCAGCGGCATCCAGGCCGGCACCAGCGCGCCGGGCGGGCTGGTCAACTACGTCGTGAAGCGGCCGACCGAACAAGACCTGCGCACGGTGCGCATCGAAACCACCAGCCGCGGCAGCCTGCTGGGCGCCATCGACCTGGGCGGGCGCTTCGGCGAGAACCGGCAGTTCGGCTACCGCATCAACGTGGCGAGCGAAAACCTCAAGCCGATCACGCACGACCTCGACGGCAACCGCAACCTGTTCTCGCTCGCGGCCGACTGGCGCATCACGCGCGACTCGGTGCTGGAGTTCGAGATCGAGCAAAGCCGCAAGACGCAGCCGAGCCAGAACGGCTACAGCCTGCTGGGCAGCGTGCTGCCGAGGCCGGTCGATCCGCGCATCAACCTCAACAACCAACCGTGGTCGCAGCCTTCGGTGTTCAAGGCGCTGACGGGCACGGTGCGCTTCAGCCAGGCACTGAACGCCGACTGGCGCTGGAGCGCGCAGATCGGCCAGCAGCGGCTGAAGTCCGACGACCGCCTGGCCTACGCCTTCGGCTGCGGCGCCGAAGGCAACTACGACCGCTACTGCTCCGACGGCACCTTCGACGTCTACGACTTCCGCAGCGACAACGAGCGCCGCACGCAGACCGCGGGCAGCCTGAACCTCAAGGGCAACGTGATGACGGGCAGCGTGAAGCACGAGCTGGGCTTCGGCCTGCTGCAAAGCCGCGTGCGCAACCGCTTTCAGAACCAGGCCTACAACTACGCGGGCGTCGGCAACATCTGGGCCACGGCGATGGTGCCGGCCAGCCCCGACGCGACCACGCCGCAGACCAACCGCGACGAGCGCTCGACCGAGCTGTCGGTGCAGGACGCGATTCACTGGAACGACCGCTTCACCACCTGGCTCGGCGTGCGCCACACGCGACTCGACCGCAGCAGCATCGGCAACGACGGCTCGAACCCGACCGGCTACAAGCAGGACGTGACCACGCCGTGGCTCGCCGCCAGCTATGCGATCCAACCCGGCCTGCTGGCCTACGCGAGCTGGGGCAAGGGCGTGGAGTCGCAGGTCGTGCCGAACAAGAGCACGCAGTACAGCAACGCGGGGCAGGCGCTGCCCGCCCTCACCTCGCGCCAGTGGGAGCTGGGCCTGAAGGGCGGCAACGAGGCCTTCAACTGGCAGCTCGCGTGGTTCGACATCTCGCGGCCCATGACCAACCTCGACCTGTGCAGCGGGCTGTGCGAAGTGCGCAACGACGGGCGCGCGGTGCATCGCGGACTCGAGGCCGGCGCGCAGTGGATCCAGGGGCCGTGGAAACTGGGCGGCAGCATCGCGGTGATCGACGCGAAGCGGCGCGGCAGCACGGCGAACCCGGCGCTCAACGGCCAGTCGCCGACCAACGTGCCCAAGGAAGTGCTGCGCGCGCAGGCTGCTTATCGCGTCGCCTCGGTGCCGGGTCTCGAACTCGCGGGGCAGCTTTCATATGAAGGCCGGCGCAATGTGCTGCCCGATGGTTCGATCACGCTGCCGTCGTGGACGCGCGTCGATGCGGTGCTGCGCTACGACACCAAGCTGCGCGGCGTGAACACGAGCTGGACGCTCGCGGTCGACAACCTGTTCGACCGCCGCTACTGGAAGGAGTCGCCCTACCAGTTCAGCCACGTCTACCTGTTCCCGGGTGCGCCACGCACGCTGCGCCTGGGCGTGAGCATTGCGCTGTGAGTGTGGCGCGCCTCACAAATTGTTTGAAGCAAACATGCAACTTTGAGAAGCGCTAAAAAATCACGCTATAATCT
>NZ_MOWM01000274.1 GCF_016082275.1 Variovorax sp. E3 | reverse complement strand
GCGCCCGACACCTTCGGCAACGCCAGCGCGAGCCCGGCCGCCGCCAGCAGGGCGCGCCGCCCGCCAGCGGGCCGTGGGAGAGAAAAGTCGGCAAACGTCGCATGTACGAATTATTTGGCCTTGTTGACCGACAGGCGACGGCGCGCCCGGATCTGCAGGCCCGCATACGACACCGCCGCGCCCAGCAGGGCCAGCAAGATCACCATCGCCGCCAGCAGCAGCGGGCTGCGCGACAGGTTCCACTGCAGCCACGTCAGCGGCGGCAGGCGGCCCACGTAGTAGGTGTCGCCACCCAGCACGCTGTTGACCTGCGTGTCGCGCACGATGGTCATGCTGCCCTGCACGCGCTTGAGCAGGTCGGGCGTCATCAGCGCGTTCAGCAGCGCTTCCTTGGAGCCCGGGTTGGTGATGGCGGCGATCACGCTGCGGCCGCCGCGCAGCGGCGACTCGAAGCCCGCCAGCACCGCGTCGCGGCCGTCGTCGCTCACCGCGATCTGCATGCTGCCCGGCAAGTCCTCGCGGGTGCGCGCGCCGATGACGAAGTCGATGGCGTTGTCGATCCAGCTGTTGAGCTTCAGCTCGGGCGCGTTGCCGTTGCGCTTGAGCGGCATCTTGTCGGCCCACTGCGTGAACAGCGGCTGGTTCTGCAGGTTGCCGATCACCAGCAGGTCCTTGTCGGCCCATTGCGCGGCCTCGGCCGAGCGGCCCACCTTCACGCGCAGCGCGGGATAGCCGGTGGAGCGGCCGATCTGACCCAGGAGACCGAGATAGGTCTCGGTGTCGGTGTCGACGGGCTGGTCCGGCAGGATGACGGCGGTCTCGGACAGGTCGGCCATGCGCGAGAACGGGAAGCCGCCGTTGGCGTAGGCCGCCAGCTCGGGCATCGCGATGTAGTGCGGGAAGCCCGACACGTCGATCTTGGAGGTCGGGTCGATCGAGCCGCGCACGTTGTCCAGCTGCGGCACGCAGCGTCCGCCCACGGGCTCGAAGTAGTAGTGCAGGCGCAGCTGGCTGCGCGGGCCCATGGCCAGCGGCGGCAGGATCACTTCCTTGTGCTCGGCCAGCGTGCCGTCGGGCATCAGCTTCACGGCCAGCGGGTTCCACCAGCGGTCGCCGGCCGGGTTGGCCGAGCGCAGCGGCAGGCCGCCCACGAAGTTGTCGTTGACGTTGACGTTCAGCGTCGACTGGTCGGGCCGCACGCGCGGCGTGTAGCGGTATTGCAGGTCGAGCGGAATGCCACGGCTGCGCCAGGTGAACAGGTCGGGCGGCAGCTGCAGGTTCACGCGGACCACGTCGGGGTTGTAGCCCGTCACCGACAGGTCGCTGGCCGAGGTCAGCTCGCCCAGCTGCAGCGCGCGGTCGCTCGGCACCCAGCGCGGCGCGTCGTAGGGCTTGCGCACCGGCGGTTCCTGGAACGCGGTGACGGCGGCCTGCGCGCCCGCGAAGGCCTTGCTGTTCAGCGCCAGCGCGGCGGCGGCGGTGCGCAGGTCGGCGGGCGTGCGGCCCATCACCAGCAGCAGCTTGCCGGAGGCGTCCTGCGGGTTGTCGACCACGGCCAGCCCCGGGCCCTGGATGTTGGGCAACGTGAGTCCGGCAATGTTCGATTCGGGCGTGACGAACACCACCGCGTGGCCCGCCGGCAGCTCGCCGTGCGAGACCGGGAAGGTCGCGCCGCGGTAGTCGGCCAGCGCGCCGAACCACGACGACAGCACGCCCGCGGCCTCCAGCATCGGCGACGTGTCGGCGCCGCCGAAGACGAAGGGAATGCGCGCGCGCCGCACGTCGCGGCGGTCGAAGAAGGGCTGCGGCAGCCCGGCCAGGTCGTTCGCGAGCTTGAGCGGCGAGACCGTGAGCTTCAGCGTGCTGGTCGCGTCGATGCGCGCCCACAGGCTGGTGTGCGCCGGGTCTTCGCACTCGCGCGTGTAGTGGCCGATCAGCTCGACGTTGATGCGGTTGAACTCGGTGATCAGGCGCCGGTCGATCGGAATGTCGGCCGTCTGGGGCTTGCCCGCATCGGCGCGGTTCACCGGCAGCGTGGCCACCAGCACGTCGTTGACCGTGACCTTCAGGTGCGACAGCTCGGGAATGAGCGAGGGCGAGTAGGCGTAGTTCAGCTTGAACGACGCGGCCGTCACCAGCTCGTCGGCGCGCACGTTGAACGGAATGCCGACCGTGCCGCTGATGCCGCGCAGCTGCACGGCGTAGTCGATGCCCAGTTGCGTGAGGTTGAGCTCGCGCACGGCGGCGACCGGCGTGGCGGCGGGAATGGTGGACGTGGCGGCCGTTGCTGCCGCTGCTGATGTTGCGGGAAGCGGCGCGGGTGCCGGCAGGCCGGGCGAGGCCGGCGGCCGGGGCTGCGCGGAGGTGCCGCCGGTGACGGACACGGCGGCGAGGGCGATCGCCAGCATGGCGGAGGGCACGACGCGGCGATGCGCGCGCAGGGTGATCGTCACGTGGATTCCTTCGTCTTGACGGGGCGCAGCCTGGAGGTGGCCGTGCGGTAGTAATGGCTGAACATGTCCCGGAAACCCGTGCCGCTGATGCGGATGATGTGGCCCAGCACGCGGTGGATCGGCACGCGCGGATGGTTGCCCCAGCGGGCCGCCCAGATGTCGGCGCGCGCGGTCGTGCACTGCACCAGCGCGCGCTCCTGCGCGAAGCTCATGGGCGCGAAGCGCAGGCCCAGCCGCTTGCCGCTGCTGAAACGCACCGTGGAGGCGAAGCGCGACTCCTGGTCGTTGCGGTACAGCGCCACCTCGACCGGGGTCTCCAGGTCGAGCTTCAGGTCCTGCGGCAGTTCCACGCCCAGGCCGCCGCTGGAGAAGTCGAAGGTGTTGCAGCGCAGCGACTTGCCGTCGGCAAAGTACAGCGTGGCCGGCAGGTTCAGCTCCACCCGGTGCGCGCCGCGCAGCTGGCGCGACTCGTTGGCGGCCGCCACGCAGGCGCCCAGGATCATCAGGTTGTAGATGGTCCAGGCCAGGTTCAGCCACACGGTGGCGATGTTCTGCGGGTCGACCCAGGTCAGGCGCCACGCGCCCAGGCACACGCCCACGAAGTTCAGCGCCAGCAGCACCAGGCTCGCCTTGGCGATGGTGCTGTCGAAGTACTCCTGCTGGATCAGGCCGCCCTTGGCCGTCACGTTGAAGCTGCCCAGCTTGGGGTTGATCAGCGCCACCAGCGTGGGGCGGAAGATGTACCAGGCCAGCACCGCCTCGTAGACCTCGTTCCACAGCAGGTAGCGAAAGCGCCCCTGGATCCGGCTGTTGGTCAGGTTGGCGTGCAGGATGTGCGGCAGCGCAAAGGCGAAGATCATCGACGCGACGCGTGGATCACGCTCGCGCCGAAGTACAGGTACGCCAGCGGCGCCGTCAGATAGATGAGGCGAGGCAGGCCGTACAGGAAGTGCAGCATCGCGTTCACGTAGCACAGGCGCTGGGCCCAGTGCAGGCCGCGCCCGAACAGCGGGTTGTCGATGCGGAAGATCTGCGCCATGCCGCGCGCCCAGCGAATCCGCTGGCCCACGTGGCCCGACAGGCTTTCGGTGGCCAGGCCGGCGGCCTGCGGCAGCGCCAGGTACGCGGTGCTGTAGCCCAGCCGGTGCATCTTCAGGGCGGTGTGGGCGTCCTCGGTCACGGTCTCGACCGCGATGCCGCCCACTTCCTCGACGATGGTCCGGCGCAGCACCGCGCACGAGCCGCAGAAGAAGGTGGCGTTCCACAGGTCGTTGCCGTCCTGGATCAGGCCGTAGAACAGCTCGCCCTCGTTGGGCACCGTGCCGAAGGTGTCGAGGTTGCGCTCGAAGGGGTCGGCCGAGAAGAAATAGTGAGGCAGCTGGACCATGCCCAGCTTCGGGTCACGCCCGAACCAGCCCATGGCGATCTGCATGAACGAGCGCGTGGGAATGTGGTCGCAGTCGAAAATGGCGACGAACTCGCCCGTGGTGTTCTTCAGCGCGGCGTTGATGTTGCGGCCTTGGCGTGGCGGTTGTTGTCGCGCGTGACGTGGGTCACGCCCACGTCTTCGCAGAACACGCGGAACTCGTCGCGCCGGCCGTCGTCGAGCACGAAGATCTTGATCTTGTCGCGCGGCCAGTCGATCGACTGCGCCGCCAGCACGGTGGAGCGCACCACCGACAGTGCCTCGTTGTAGGTGGGAATGAACAGGTCGATGGTCGGCCACTCGGCCGGGTCTTCCGGCAGCGGCACCGGCTTGCGCTCCAGCGGCCAAGCGGTCTGCACGTAGCCCAGCAGCAGCACCACGAAGGCGTACAGCTCGGCCATCAGCAGCCCGATGCCCAGCACCAGGTCGACCGGGTTGTCCATGAACATGGTCTCGGTCACGCGCCAGTAGGTGTAGCGCGAGGACACCACGACCGACATGAAGATCAACACCAGGCTCGCGAAGCGGCCCTTGATGCGGTTGGTGATCAGCGCCGCCACGAAGATGCCCACTGACAGCACGATCTGCTGCTCGAAGGTCATCGGCGTGATGATCAGCGCGGGCAGGATCGCCAGCGCGGCCAGCCAGCCGGCGATGCGCACCGGCAGCAGGCGCAGCAGCGCGGGGGCCTCGCGGGGCGGCGCGGGCGTGGACGGGGGGGCGCTGTTCATTGTGTCGATTCCATGGACCGGGGCGTCTGCCGTGCGGCGGCGATGCGTTCGAGCAGGCGCTCGGCGCAGGAAGAAATGTCTTGCGTCGCCTGGCTCATGGGCGCGTAGCGGTGCACCGGCACCGCCGAGGCCAGCGCCTCGGGCACCGACTGGTCCAGGTGCAGCACGCCCAGCAGCTCGGGCCGCAGCCGCTGGCGCAGCACCTCGAAGACGTCGTGGTTCAGCCGCTTGCCGGGGTCGACCTGGTTCACCACGTAGGCGCTGCCGGCGTAGTCGGCGCGCGGGCGGCAGTACTTGTCGACCATGCGTTCGATGATCGGCAGCGTGGCGAACGAGCCGGCATCGGCCAGCACCGGGATCACGCAGAGATTGGCCGCGCGCAGCGCCTGCTGCAGATAGACCGAGGGGCCGGGCGGGGTGTCGAGCAGCACCAGCGTGCCCTCGGGCAGCCCGAAGCGCCCGAGCGTTTCGGCCAGCCACATTGGGTGGCGCGCGAGCTGGTGTTCGAAGGCGATCTGGCGTTCGTCGTCGACGTCGCCGAAGGGCAGCAGCATGACGCCGCCGCTGGCCGGCCGGATCGCGCGGGCCCAGGGCATCAGGCCGGTGGCGGCTTCGACCAGCCCGGTGTCGCAGGCGCCTGGCTCGTTGGCGATGTGAAAGCGCAGGGCGTTCTGCGGATCGAGGTCGATCGCGAGCACCTGCTGTCCGCGCTCGACCAGCGCGGTACACAGATTGGCGGCAATCGTGGTCTTGCCTACGCCGCCCTTGGAAGAGATGACGGGGACGACGACCATCGTCACGTCGGCCTTCGCCAGCGCGACATGGGGCCGGGCGGTGCGGCGGGCGGCTGCGGCGCGGCGAG
>NZ_MOWM01000273.1 GCF_016082275.1 Variovorax sp. E3 | reverse complement strand
AGAAATGCGAGGCGAGGCAAGGCTTACTGGTAGCCCTTCGGAAACGGATCCGGCTTGATCAACTCCGCCGATTCCGCCACCACCTTGAACGTCCCGTCCAGCTGCCCTTGCCCGATGCGCGCCTTGCTCCACAGGTGGTGGTTCGCGTCCAGCTTCACGTAGCCTTCCGGCGCCGTCTTCAGCTCGATGCCGGGCGAGCCCGCCACGACCTTGTCCACGTCGAAGCTGCCCGCCTTCTCGACCGCCGCCTTCCACAGCCACGGGCCCAGGTAGCCCGCCTGCGTCACGTCGCCGATCACCGCGTCCTTGCCGTACTTGGCCTTGAAGGCCTCCACGAACTTCTTGTTGTTCGGGTTGTCCAGCGTCTGGAAGTACTTCATCGACGAGTAGAAGCCCGCGAAGTTCTCGCCGCCCACGCCGGTCATTTCGTCTTCGGTCACGGCCAGCGTCAGCAGGAACTGCTTGTCGCCCGTGATGCCCGCGGCCTTGAGCTGCTTGTAGAAGGCCACGTTGGAGCCGCCCACCACGGCCGCGAAGATGCAGTCGGGCTTGGCGACCTTGATCTTGTTGATCAGCGAGTTGAAGTTGGTGTGGCCCAGCGGGTAGTACTCCTCGCCCTTCACGGAGCCCTTCTGGAAGTTCTCGATGTGCTTGCGCGCGATCTTCATCGAGGTGCGCGGCCAGATGTAGTCGGAGCCCACCAGGAAGAAGGTCTTGGCCTTCTTCTCCTTGGCGCCCCAGTCCAGCCCCCAGATGATCTGCTGCGTGGCTTCTTGCCCCGTGTAGATCACGTTCTTGCTCTGCTCCAGGCCTTCGTAGAAGGTGGGGTAGTACAAGAGGCCGTTCTCTTTCTCGAACACCGGCAGCACGGCCTTGCGCGAGGCGCTGGTCCAGCAGCCGAACACGGCCGCGCAGTGGTCGTTGACCAGCAGCTTCTTCGACTTCTCGGCGAAGGTGGGCCAGTCGGAGGCGCCGTCTTCCTTGATGACCTTGATCTTGCGGCCCAGCACGCCGCCCATGGCGTTGATCTGGTCGATGGCCAGCTGCTCGGCCTGGATCGAGCCGGTCTCCGAAATGGCCATGGTGCCGGTCGACGAATGCAGCTGGCCCACCGTCACTTCGGTGTCGGTCACGGCGAGCTTGGTGGTGTTGACCTTGGCCGTGGGGAACTGCGCCGACTGGCCGAAGCTCAGGCCGCTCAGGCCCATCACTGGCAGCGCGGCGGCGCCCTGCAGCAGACGGCGGCGGCGCAGTGCCAGGGCATCGAGAGAAGAAGGATCGGAATCACGCGACATCAGGAAACTCCAGGCAGTTGAAAAACGGGTGGGCCGCGCACCATCGCAGTGCGTCGGAAGGTGCTGCGAGCACCATGGCTGGTACTTTAGAAATCACCCGGGTTTGCGCGAATACGTCATTCAACGTAGCGGCGGGAACCTGCCCTGCCCGCAGACTCGCGAGCACGGCCACGCCGGAAGAAACCGGAAGAAAGGCGCAGGGAGCGCTTCTTGCTCTACCCGCCTCATGCCCATGCCGCCGCCGCGAGAACCCGCCATGCAATCCGTCTCCGGACAGAAGATCTACCGCATCCGCCGCGACTACAACGCCTGGGTCGCGAACGAAACGCTGGAGGACTACGCGCTGCGCTACACGCCGCGCAGCTTTCGCAAGTGGTCGGAGTTCCGCGTGGCCAACGCGGCCTTCGGCGCCACCTCGTTCCTGGCGCTGGAAGCCATCGGCGGGGTCATCGCGCTGAGCTACGGGTTCTCGAACGCGCTGTGGGCCATCCTGGTGGTGGGGCTCATCACTTTTCTCACGGGCCTGCCCATCTCGTATTACGCGGCGCGGCACGGCGTCGACATGGACCTGCTCACGCGCGGCGCGGGCTTCGGCTACCTGGGCTCCACGCTCACCTCGCTGATCTACGCGAGCTTCACCTTCATCTTCTTCGCGCTGGAGGCCGCCATCCTTGCGCTGGCGCTGAAGATGTACCTGGACTGGCCGCTGCCGCTGCTGTACGTGGTGTCGTCGATCGTCATCATTCCGCTGGTGGCGCGCGGCATCACGCTCATTTCGGGGCTGCAGTTGTGGACGCAGCCGATCTGGATCGCGCTGTTCGTCTGCCCCTTCGCGGCCGTGATGCTGAAGAAGCCCGAGCTGCTTGCCGACTTCACCAGCCTGAGCGGGCGCGTGTCGCAAAGCAGCGGCTTCGACCCGCTGATGTTCGGCGCCGCGGCGGCCGTGGCCTTCTCGCTGGTGGTGCAGATCGGCGAGCAGGTCGACTACCTGCGCTTCCTGCCCGAGAAGACCGCCGCCAACCGCCGCCGCTGGTGGACCGCGGTGCTGGTGGCCGGGCCGGGGTGGATCGTGCCGGGCATGCTCAAGATGATGGGCGGCGCGTTCCTCGCGTTCCTGGCGCTGCAGCACGAGATCACGTTCACGCACGCCATCGAGCCTACGCAGATGTACCTCACGGGCTTCTCGTACGTGCTGCGCGATCCGGCCTGGGTGCTGGCCGTCACGGTGCTCTTCGTGGTGATCTCGCAGATGAAGATCAACCTCACCAATGCGTATGCGGGTTCGCTGGCGTGGTCGAACTTCTTCGCGCGGCTCACGCACAGCCATCCGGGGCGCGTGGTGTGGCTGGTGTTCAACGTCGCCATCGCGGTGCTGCTGATGACGCTCGACGTGTTCGGCGCGCTGGAGCGCGTGCTCGGGCTCTACAGCAACATCGCCATTGCCTGGGTCGGCGCGCTGGTGGCCGACCTGGTCATCAACAAGCCGCTGGGCTGGAGCCCGAAGACCATCGAGTTCAAGCGCGCGCACCTGTACGACATCAACCCGGTGGGGCTGGTGGCCATGCTGGTGGCGGCGGCGCTGGCCATGCTGGCGTACTCGGGCGCGCTGGGCCAGTGGGCAAAGGCCTTCTCGCCGTTCATCGCGCTGGCCACGGCCATGCTCGTGTCGCCGCTGCTGGCGTGGCGCACGCGCGGGCGCTACTACCTGGCGCGCACCGACATCGACCGCTGGGCGCCGGGCCAGAGCGTGAAGTGCTCGGTGTGCGACAACAGCTTCGAGTCGGAAGACATGGCGCACTGCCCGGCCTACAGCGCGCCGATCTGCTCGCTGTGCTGCACGCTCGAATCGCGCTGCCACGACCGCTGCAAGACCGATTCGCGCGCGGCCGACCAGATGAGCGGCTGGCTGCAGGCGTTGCTGCCGCCGGCGCTGTCGGCGCGGCTGAACTTTCGCGTGGCGCACTACCTGCTGGTGGCCGCGTCGCTGATCGCGCTGCTGGCCACGGTGGTCGGCGTGGTCTATGCACAGGAAGCCATCACGGGCACCGGCAACGCGGCGCTGGCCATGCCCTTCCTGAAGGTGTTCGCGCTGCTGTCGGTGGTGGTCGCGGTGGCCGCGTGGTGGGTGGTGCTGGGCAGCGAGAGCCGGCAGATGGCGCAGGAAGAATCGAGCCGCCACAACAACCTGCTCGCACTCGAGATCGAGGCGCACCGCCGCACCGACGCCGCGCTGCAAACCGCCAAGGAAGCCGCCGAGGCCGCGAACCAGGCCAAGACGCGCTACGTGGCCGGCATGACGCATGAGCTGCGCACGCCGCTCAACAGCATCCTGGGTTATTCGCAGATCCTGCTGAAAGGCGATGCCGTGTCGCCGCCGCGCGACGCGGTGCAGACCATCCACCGCAGCGGCGAGCACATGCTCGGGCTCATCGACGGCCTGCTCGACCTGGCGCGCATCGAGGCCGGCCGGCTGCAGCTGGAGCCGGCGCCGCTCGCGCTGCCGGCCTTTCTGGACCAGCTCGTGCACATGGTGCGGCCGCAGGCCGAGAACAAGGGCCTGGCTTTCGTCTACACGCACGCCGGCCGGCTGCCGCCGTGGGTGCATGCGGACGCCAAGTGGCTGCGGCAGATCCTCATCAACCTGCTGGCCAATGCCGTGCGCTTCACCGACAGCGGCACGGTCACGCTGCATGTCGATGCGCGCCGCGAAGTGCTGCGCTTCGACGTGGTCGACACCGGCATCGGCGTGGCGCCGCAGGACCACCAGCGCATCTTCCTGCCCTTCGAGCGCGGCGCGGCGGGCCGCCGGCGCGGCGAGCCGGGCACGGGGCTGGGCCTGACGATCACCGGGCTGCTCACGTCGCTGATGGGCGGCGAGCTCAAGCTTGCGCAGACCTCGTCGGCGGGCAGCACCTTCAGCGTGCGCGTGTACCTGCGCGCGGTGGCCGACCCCGGCCCGCAGGCCAAGGCCGGCGCCCTGCGCCAGCCGGTGTCGGGCTACCTGGGCGCGCGCCGCACACTGCTGGTGGTCGACGACCAGCCGGTGCAGCGGCAGATGCTGGCCGGCATGCTCGCGCCGCTGGGCTTCGACGTGCGCGAGGCCGCCAGCGGCACCGAGTGCCTCGACAGCCTGCGCGAAGAGCTGCCCTCGGCCATCCTGCTGGACCTGACGATGGACGACATGGACGGCTGGCAGACCGCCACGTCGGTGCGCGCGGCGGGCTTCCACGACATCCCGATCGTCATCGTCTCGGCCAACATGTTCGAGAACCAGGCCGACCGGCTGCAGGCGGCGGGCTGCCAGGCCTTCGTCGGCAAACCGGTGATCGAGTCGGAACTCATCGCCACGCTGGAGCGGCACCTCGGCCTCGAATGGCTGCTGGCCAGCGACACGCCGCCGCCCGTCGCCGACGACGACACGCCGCCGCGCCCGCGCCAGCTCGCGCTGTCGGAAGACGACCGCGCCGAACTCATGCGCCTGGTGCAGATGGGCCATGTGCGCGGCCTGCACACGGCGCTCGACCGGCTGGCCGCCGCATCGCCCTCGGCGGCCACCACCTGCACCTGGCTGCGCGGCATGGCCACGCGCTTCGAACTCGACAACCTCCGCAACGCACTGGCAGAAGATGCAGACACCCTCGCCCCTTGAATCGCCCGCCGAACGCCCCGTGGTGCTGGTGGTCGACGACGCGCCCAGCAGCCTGGGCATGCTGTGCGACACGCTGGAGGCCAGCGGCTACACCGTGCTGGTGGCGGCCGACGGCGAGGCTGCGCTCCAGCGGCTCGAGCTGGTGGTGCCCGACGCGATCCTGCTCGACGGCCTGATGCCCGGCCTCTCGGGCTTCGAGACCTGCCGCCGCATCAAGGCCGACCCGGCGCTCGCGCACATCCCGGTGCTGTTCATGACGGGCTTGTCGGAGACCGCGCACGTGGTCGAGGGCTTCGAGTGCGGCGGTGTCGACTACGTGGTCAAGCCCATCCGTGCGCAAGAGGTGCTGGCGCGGCTGCACACGCATGCGCGCAACGCCCGCATCACGCGCATGGCGCGCGACGCGGTCGACGTGGCCGGCATGGGCGTGGTGTTCGTCGATACGCGCGGGCGCATCGCGTGGCGCTCGCCGCAGGCCGCGCTGTGGCTGCATGCGCTCGAAGACCCGGTGGCGCCGGGGCTGCTGCCCGCGTCGCTCGAACCGGCGCTGGCGGC
>NZ_MOWM01000272.1 GCF_016082275.1 Variovorax sp. E3 | reverse complement strand
GGCGAAGCCGGGGGACATTCGCGGAGGGAGACACCCGGTGTCCTGTGCACACGCCCGAACAAGAGCCCCGAACAGCCACACCAATCAAGCGAAAGCAAAGAACATGAAGAAACTCTGGTTCGCCCTGCTGTTCCTCGCAGGGGGCATCTCCCACGAGATACGCAACCCCGTGAGCTGCCAGTGCATCACCGCCCGGCAATCCGACAACCTGCGCTCACGCGAGCGCAAGCCGTCGTGACGAAACCGCCCTACTTCGCAGGATGGTCGCGGCGATAGAGCGCCCACTCTTCGATCTGCTTGCCATCCGGCAGCGCGCAGATGCCGTACTGGCCCTTGTCGTTCGACCGCATCAGCGTCTTGCCTCCAAGGCTCTGGCAGTAGACCGAAGCCGGGTTCGCCATGCCGATCCGCGGTGGCGCGGGCGGCGGCGCCGGCTGGGCGCATGCGGTGATCAGGAGAGCACTCAAGGGCAACAACAGGGCTTTGATCATCCGGAAAGTTTAGACCCGGACCGCCCGCAAAGCCAGGCGCGTCAGTCCACGGCCTCGACCGACGACGCGAACACGTAGCCCTCGCTGCGCACCGTCTTGATGTAGCGCGGCTCGCGCGCATCCTCGCGCAGCCGCTGGCGCAGCCGGCTCACCAGCAGGTCGATGGAGCGTTCGAACAGCTCGGCCTCGCGGCCCTGCGTGAGGCTCAGCAGCTGGTCGCGGCTCAGCACCTTCTGCGGATGGTCGAGGAACACGCGCAGCAGTCGGTATTCCGCGCCGCTGAGCGCCACCATCAGGCCGCTGTCGTCGAGCAGATGCCGCGCGGTGGTGTCGACCTGCCAGTCGCCGAAGGCCAGCTTCGACGCGGCCTCGGTCGAGCGCATGTTGGGCGGCAGCATGCGCGTGCGGCGCAGCACGGCGCGCATGCGCGCCAGCAGCTCGCGCGCCGAGAAGGGCTTGGCCAGGTAGTCGTCGGCGCCCATCTCCAGGCCGAGAATGCGGTCGGCCTCCTCGCTGCGCGCGGTGAGCATCAGGATCGGCGTGGCCTTGTACTTGCCCGTGCGCAGGTCGCGGCACAGCGTGAGGCCGTCTTCGCCCGGCAGCATCAGGTCCAGGATGATCAGGTCGAAGGGCCCCGACTCTTCCAGCGCCGCGCGCATGTGGCGGCCGGTGGGCACCGCGATCACGCGCAACCCGTTCTTCACGAGGTAGGTGGTGAGCAGTTCGCGGATTTCCCGGTCGTCGTCGACGATGAGGATGTGGTCGGAGGTCTTGGCGTTCATGGCAATGCGGCGGGCGGCCCCGAAAAGGGATGACAGGCTGCAATGTAGCCCGCCCGCCGGGCCGGCCCGGTGCTTTTGTATGCCTGTGTATCTGGCGGGCCGACACGCCACATTACGTTGCGATGGGCATACTGGCCGCCTCATGAAAAAGCGCCTCCTCCTGTTGCCGCTGCTGGCAGTGCTCCCCGGCCTCGCCGCGGCCGGCTCCTCGTTCATCGGCACGCTCACCAGCGGCGGCGGCGTGGACGACATGCACGTGATCGTGCAGTCGGCCAACGGCCGGCGCGTCATGGTCTATTGCGACGGGCACTGCGGCGACTGGTTCGACGAGAACACGAAGGACGCGACCTTTCGCCTGAAGAAAAAGCTCGTGGGCCAGCGCGTGTTCGTCGACTTCGAGACGCAGCGCAACCGGGACCGCATCGCCGGCCCCGGGAACGACGAGATCCTGAACTTCGCCAGCAAGATCGAGCTGCGGAAGTAGCGCGGCCCCGGCGCCGGCCGCGCACGGCGCCAGCAGCACCCGGGCGAAACAGGTAATGTTTTATGTCCCGCCGCGCTGCCCAACACACTGGAATACAAAGAAGTGGTCGCCGGGGTCGCCCCGGGCCTATAAACCAGCCCATGCCCACCTCCGCAAGCCTCTCCGCATCCCCCACGGCAACACCGCCAGCAGCGGCGGCAGCGCCGCGCCCGCCGGCCTGCGGCGGCTCGCGCCGCGTTCGCTGTTCTCCCGCGTGACGCTGATCATCGTCATCGGCCTGGCGATCGCGCAGCTGCTGACTTTCGCGGCCATCCGCTACGAGCGCGGCATGGCGCTGCGCGAGCTGATGATGATCGGCATCGAGCGCGACATCGCGAGCTCGGTCGCCATCCTCGACCGCCTGCCCGCCGCCGAGCGCGCGGGCTGGCTCGCGCGGCTGGAGCGGCGCAACTACCACTTCGTGCTGGGCGGCAGCGCCGAGGGCACGCCGCCCGACACGGCCGCGTCGCAGCAGTTCGCCACCGCCATCGTCGACGCGATGCGGCCGTTCCAGATCGCCAAGGTCGGCCAGGTGAGCTCGCCTCGCGAAAGCCTGCAGATCGAGGTGCGGCTGTCGGACGGCTCCGCGCTGATCGTCCATGCGCGCCGGGTCGACATGCCGGTGTCGACCTGGGTCATGTGGCTGCTGTGGATCCAGCTGCTGGTGCTGGCCGTGTGCGCCTGGTACGCGGTGCGGCTGGTGACGCGCCCGCTGGCGCAGCTGGCGGACGCGGCCGACGACCTGGGCCCCGACCTCAAGGGGCAGCAGCTCGCCGAGGACGGCCCCACCGAGGTGGCGCACGCGGCCCGCGCCTTCAATGCCATGCAAAAGCGCATTGCCGGCTACATGGCCGAGCGCGTGGAGATTCTCGCGGCCATCTCGCACGACCTGCAGACGCCCATCACCCGCATGCGGCTGCGCACCGAGCTGATGGACGACGACCAGGACCGCGGCAAGTTCCGCCAGGATCTCGATGAAATGAACACGCTGGTGCGCGAAGGCGTGACCTACGCGCGCACGCTGCACGGCGCCACCGAGCCGCCCTGCCGCATCGACGCCGACGCGCTGTTCGAAAGCATGCTGGCCGACTACGAGGACGCGGGCGAACGCGTGCTGCTCGAGGGCCGCGCCGGAGCGCCCATCGTGACGCGGCCGAACGCGCTGCGCCGCATCCTGATGAACCTGATCGACAACGCGCTGAGCTTCGGCACCGACGTGCGCCTGCGCGTGAATGCCGATGCCGGCCGCCTGACGCTGGCCGTGCTCGACAACGGGCCCGGCATTCCGGCCGGCGAGCTGGAGAACGTGCTCAAGCCCTTCTACCGCGTCGAGAGTTCGCGCAACCGCAGCACCGGCGGCACCGGGCTGGGCCTGGCCATTGCGCACCAGCTCGCGACGGCCATGGGCGCCGAGCTGACGCTGCACAACCGCGACGAAGGCGGGCTGGAAGCCCGGCTGACCCTGCACACGCCGGCCGCGCCGCCACCGGACTAGCCACCGCCCCGCCCCACCCCGGTCCCGCCCCCCTCCAACCAGCGGCTCGTGCAACAGTCCGCGACGGCCCCGCTCGTTCTTTTTGCCTTTTTGTTCCACCGAGACCCGACCATGCTCCTCCTCATCGTTGCCTACCTGGGTGGTGTGCTCACCATCCTGAGCCCGTGCATCCTGCCGGTGCTGCCCTTCGTCTTCGCACGCGCCGACCGGCCGTTCCGCTCGCACGGCCTGCCGCTGCTGCTGGGCATGGCGCTGGCCTTTGCCGCCATCGCCACGCTGGCGGCCGTGGGCGGCGGCTGGGTGGTCACGGTGAACCAGTACGGGCGCTACGCGGCCATCGCGATGCTCGCGCTGTTCGGCCTCACGCTGCTGGTGCCCTCGCTGGCCGAGCGCATGAGCCGGCCGCTGGTGGCGCTGGGCATGCGGCTGTCCGGCCACACGTCCGGGCCCGCGTCCGGGCAGGCCTCGGTGTTTGCGCCGCTGCTGCTGGGCGTGGGCACGGGGCTGCTGTGGGCGCCGTGCGCGGGCCCGATCCTGGGGCTGATCCTGACGGGTGCGGCGCTCAACGGCGCGAGCGTCGGCACCTCGCTGCTGCTGCTGGCCTACGCGGCCGGCGCCTGCACCTCGCTGGCGGCGGCGCTGCTGTTCGGCGGCCGGCTGTTCGCGCTGCTGAAGGGGTCGCTGCGCACCGGCGAATGGGTGCGGCGCGGCGCCGGCGTGGCGGTGCTGGCCGGCGTGGCAGCCATCGCCTCCGGCCTGGACACCGGCCTGCTCAGCCAGCTGTCCCTGGGCACCACCTCGACACTCGAAAAGGCACTCGTGGACAAGATCGACATGAACAACACGCCGGCCGCCCCGCCGCAGGCATCCGTCGACCGCGCGGGCCTGGTGCTGGCATCGACGCAACCGCAACCGGTGCGGTCCACGCTGCCCGACGAGGGCGCCATTCCCCCGCTGGCCGGCGCCACCGAGTGGATCAACTCGCCGCCGCTCACGGCCGAGAGCCTGCGCGGCAAGGTGGTGCTGGTCGACTTCTGGACCTACTCGTGCATCAACTGCCTGCGCGCCCTGCCCTACGTCCGCGCCTGGGCCGAGAAGTACAAGGACCAGGGCCTGGTCGTGCTCGGCGTGCATGCGCCCGAGTTCGCGTTCGAGAAGCTGTCGTCCAACGTGCACCGGGCGACCAGGGACTTGGGCGTCGGCTTCCCCGTGGCGGTCGACAGCAACTTCGCGATCTGGCGCGCCTTCGGCAACCAGTACTGGCCGGCGCTGTACTTCGTCGATGCGCAGGGGCGCATCCGCCACCACCAGTTCGGCGAGGGCCGCTACGACAAGTCGGAACAGGTCATCCAGCAACTGCTCGCCGAGGCCGGCCGCCCCGCCGCCATCGCCTCGCTGGTGACGCCCGAAGGCCAGGGCACGCAGGCCGCGCCGGCCGCATCGCCCGCGCTGTCGGGCGAGACCTACCTGGGCTACGAGCGCGCGAACAACTTCGCGTCGCCCGGCGGCATCGCGAGCGACCGCGCCCGCATGTACCAGGCGCCGTCGTCGCTGCGCGAGAACCACTGGGCGCTGTCGGGCGAATGGACGGTGGGCAGCGAGCGCGCGGTGCTGGGCAAGGCACAGGGGCGCATCGCCTACCGCTTCCATGCACGCGACGTGCACCTGGTGCTGGGCCCGACGGCCGACGGCAAGCCGGTGCGCTTTCGCGTGCGCATCGACGGCCAGCCGCCGCTTGCCGACCACGGTGCCGACACCGACGCACAGGGCGAGGGAACCGTCGACGCGCAGCGCCTGTACCAGCTGGTGCGCCAGCAGGCGAACGGCAAGGATCGGCTGTTCGAGATCGAGTTCCTCGACGCCGGCGCGCAGGCCTACGTCTTCACCTTCGGCTGATGCCGTAGCCGCGCCAGCGGTTCAGAGCAGGCCGAGCGTCAGCGCCTTGAGCGTGGCGGCGGCGCGCGTGGTGCAGCCGAGCTTGCGGAAGATGTTTTCCAGGTGGGCGCGCACCGTGCTCGGGCTGATGCCCAGCGTGCGCGCCGCTTCCTTGTTGCTCTCGCCGAGGCTGATGCGGCCAAGCACCTCGACCTCGCGGCTGGAGAGCAGCGCGGCGCTTTCGCCGGACGCCACCGCCGCCGCCGCCACGGGCCGCGCATGCCCCGTGAGCGCCGCGACGGCCTGCGGGTCGAGCCGCCCGGCATCGCCTTCGGCGCGCAGCGCGG
>NZ_MOWM01000271.1 GCF_016082275.1 Variovorax sp. E3 | reverse complement strand
CGCGCGCCGCGGCCCGCGTCGCGCACCACGCCGTACAGCAGCGCGAAGCCGAACAGGCACAGCGCCAGCAGCAGCCAGAAGCGGTGCGCGGGCGAGAGCAGCGCGGTCATCGCGACACCGTTTCGAGGAACACGAAATCGGCGATCAGCCGTTCGCTGTTCTTGCTGGCCGCGAGCGTTTCGCGCAGCCGAAGCAGGTAGGCCGATGCAAGTTCGAAGGGCGGCCGGTCGGCGGTCTCGGTGAAGGGCATCGGCGCCGACAGCACCGTGATCAGCACGCTGCCGAAGGGCGGGCTCACGAGCCAGCTCGAAGGGATGTCGCGGCCCATCTCCAGCGTTTCGCCGGCCTTCAGCCGCGTGGGCGCCTGCCCGGCGTTCAGGTGCATGACCGAGCCGTCGGCCGTGTAGTAGTCGACCCAGATGTAGCTGTCGTGGCGCGGCGCCACCACCTGCACGCGCACCGGATCGCCTTCGCGCAGCTTGCCTTCGAGGGCCGAGGGCGCATCGACGGACAGCCCGTAGGCCCTCTCGCGGTTGCGCGCCTGGTAGGGCTTGAGGATGGCGAAGACCTCGCAGTGCGGCCACACGCGCAGGCCCACGTCGAAGCGCGGCGACTTCACGCCGGGCATGGCGCCGACCTCGCGCTCGACGCGCGGCAGGTCGCCGGGCAGCGAGACGAAGCCGCTGACTTGCGTTCGGCCTTCGGCGTCCACGGTGGCCGAGAGGTCGGCGCAGGCGAAGGTCTGCAGGTGCTGCTCCACGCGCTGGCCCAGCGCGGCGGCGGGCGCCGGCGGCCCGGTGGAGCCCAGCCACAGCAGGTAGAGCAGCGGCAGCGCCAGCGCCAGCAGGGCGCCGGTGCGCAGCAGCGTGCGGTCGCGCCGGCGCGTGTCGTTGGGGCCGCGCGGGTCGGGCACGCCGTAGGGCTGCGGCGTGATGCGGTCCTGTGCCAGGCTGCCGGACACGTGGGGGCGCAGCTGCAGCTGGCGGCCGTGCAGGTCTTTCAGCTTGCCGAGCTCGCCCTGGTCGCCGTCCTCGAAGTAGTACTGGCCCTTGAAGCCGAGCACCAGGGCGTGCCAGTAGACCTCGCGCACTTCGTCGTCCTGCGCGCTCAGGGCCGACAGGTGGTGGAAGAACTCGCTGTGGGCGTTGCTGGAGTTGAAGAGCCGGGCCTGCAGCGCGGTGCCGGCAGCGGAGGCGGCTTCGGGGTGGCGCGCGAAGACTTCGTCGATCCACGCCACCATCGCGAAGGCCGCCGATTCGACCTGCGCGGCGGGCGTGCCCGCGGCGTCGGCGGCGTCGCGCGCGGCGTCGAGCAACAGCAGTGCCTTGTCTTGCGCCCTGGCGAGCGCGGGCAGCGGGCGCCCGGCGGCCACGGCCGCGTCCAGCGCCAGGCCGTACGCGATGAATCCGCTGAAGCAGTCGAGCAGGCGTGCCATGACGGTGCCCGCTCAGTCGTGCATTGCGAAGGATGCCTTGCACCGGCGTCTGCAGCGATGGCACATGCCCATGTCCCCGGTTCCTTCGTGTGGGCGTTCATTCTTTCAAAGGGGTCGACGGGGGCGCCATACCGCTTGGGGCCTATGCCGTTGGTGGGGACACTGGCCTTGCTGGCCGGGGCAATCGCCGGTATCTTCTGCACCCGGTAGTTCAATGCACGCTGGGACACGGGGAAAAGCCATGAAAATCCTGATCGCCGACGACCACCGGCTCGTCATCGAGGCGGTCAAAGCCAAGTTGTCGGAGCTGGAGCCCGACATCGAGTTCGTGCTGGCGATGAGCGTCGACGAACTCCTCGCGGGCGCCACCGACGACCTCGACCTGGCCCTGATCGACCTGAACATGCCCGGCGCCGACGGCCAGGCCCACATCGACGAAGTGCGCCGCCGCCATCCGGCCGTGCCGCTGATCGTGCTGTCGGGCTACGAAGACCCGGCCATCATGCGCAGCGCGCTGGAGCGCGGCGTGCTCGGTTTCATTCCCAAGGCGTACTCGCCCGAGGTCATGCTGTCGGCCGTGCGGCTGGTGCTGGCCGGCGGCGTGTATGTGCCGCCGATGATGCTGACGGCGCTGCCGCCCGGCATCGTGGCCGGCGTGGCCCCGCAGGCCGAGTCGCTGTCGCGCGGCGGCGGGGGCAACCAGACGCTGGAGCACCTGCGCAGCGTGCTGACCGAACGCCAGGTCGAAGTGCTGCAGCTGCTGTCGCAGGGCAAGCCGAACAAGCTGATCGGGCGCAGCCTGGGCATCAGCGAAGGCACCGTGAAGATCCACCTGGCCGCGATCTTTCGCGCGCTGAACGTGCGCAACCGCACCGAGGCGGTGGTGGCCGCGCAGGCGCTGACCGAAGCGCAGGCCTGAGCAGGAAATTCCGCGTCGCGCGCCGCTACCAGCGGTAGGTGGCCTTGGCCTGCAGCGTGCGCCCCTGGCCGAAGAACTGCCCATACCCCGCCACATAGCGCCGGTCGAACAGGTTGGTGGCGTTCAGCGCGAAGGCGTAGTGGCCGTGCTCGTAGCGGATGGCCGCGTCGGCCAGCGTGTAGGGCGGATTGAACGTGCTGCCGTCGGGGCTCGCGGGCACCTTGCCCACGCGGCGCACGCCGCCGCCGATGCTCCAGCCCTGCAACTCGGGCGTGGTGAAGCGGTAGTCCAGCCACAGGGCCGCGGTCTGGCGCGCGGTGTTGGTCGGCTGGTTGCCCGTCAGGTCGAGCAGGGTCAGGCCGCGGCCGAGCGTGGCGTCCAGCAGGGTGTAGCTGGCCACCAGCTTGAGCTGCCGCGTGAGCGCGGCGCGGGCCTCGAACTCCGGGCCGCGCGTGCGGGTTTCGCCGATCTGCGCGATCGTGGCGAACAGGTTCTGGCTGGGCACCGAGACGTTGTTCTTCTTCAGGTCGAACACCGACACGGTGAAAAGCGCGTCCATGCCCGGCGGCCGGTATTTCAGGCCCACTTCGAACTGGCGGCCGAGCTCGGGCTTGGGCAGGTCGCCGCTGCCCAGGAAGCCCACCGTCGGCGTGAACGAGGTCGCGTAGCTCATGTAGGGCGCCAGGCCGTTCGGCGCGAGGTACACCAGGCCCGCGTTGTAGGTGGTCCTGGTGTCGGGCGTCTGGCGGGGCGCCGTGCTGGGCAGCGGCGCGGTGGTGGTGCGCACCCGGTCCTGGCGCACGGCCAGGTTCAGCGACCACGGGCCCGCGCGCATCTGGTCCTGCAGGTGGACGCCGCGCTGCGCGATGCTGTTGCTGGCCTGGATGGCGAAGGGGCTCTCGGGCACCGGGGCTCCGTACACCGGCGCGAACACGTCGAGCGACGGCGCGGGCCCGACGCCGAACTGCGACCGGTTGGACTGGCGCTGCAGCTCCAGCCCCATCAGCAGGGTGTGCGACACGGGGCCGGTGCGAAAGCGCGTTTCCAGTTGCGTGTCGAGCGTGAGGCTGCGGTTGCGCTCGCGCAGCCACGTCGCCGTGCGGTTGAGCGTGCGCTGGTCGGCCTGGAAGCTGTCGCCCACGAGCTGCCGGTAGTCGACGTCGAGCGCGGCGTAGCGCGCGTTCTGGCGCAGCGTCCAGTGCTCGTCGATCTGGTGTTCGAGCAGGTAGGCCAGCGAGGTCGCGCTGCGGTTGTAGCGGTCGAAGCCGGGCTCGCCGGTGAAGCGGTCACGCGCAATGGCGCCGTTGGGGTTGGGCACGAGCAGCGCGCCGACCGGCCACATGCTCTTGGGCGTCATGAGGTCGCGCGTGGCCTCGGCCAGCAGCGTGATCCGCGTGCGCGCCGAGGGCCGCCAGGTGAGCGACGGCGCGATGAAGCCGCGGTCGTCGCGCGAGAAGTCGGTCTGCCCGCCGCTCTTGCGCGCCACGCCGTTCAGGCGCCACAGCAGGCTGCCGTCGGCGTTCCAGGCGCCGCCGATGTCAAAGCTGCCCTGGTAGCGGTCGTTGTTGCCGACCGAAACGCTCACTTCGCGCACCGCCTCCGCCGACGGCCGCTTGGACACCATGTTGATCGCGCCGCCCGGTGCCGAGGGGTCGTAGATGGCGCTGGGGCCCTTCAGCAGCTCGACGCGCTCCAGCCCCTGCGGCTCGGCCGGCCAGCGCGCGGCGATGAGGCTGGTGGTGGGGAGCTTGAAGCCGTCCAGGTACTCGGCGGGCGCGAAGCCGCGCACCAGCACCGACGAGAAGCGCGGGTCGTAGCCGCCCACCTCGGTCAGCACGCCGGCCGAGTAGCGCAGCGACTGCTCGACGGTGTGCACGGCCTGGTCGTCCATCTGCTCGCGCGTGACGACGGTCACGGCGCGCGGCGTCTCGAGCAGCGCCACGTCGTTGCGCGTGGCGGTGGCGCTGCGCTGGGCGACGTAGCCGGTGGTCTGGCCGTCGGCGCGCTCGGCCTCGGCCGTGACGGTGAGCGCGGGCAGCGCGGCGGTGCCCACGGCTGGCGCGGGCGCGGTTGGCGCGGCCGGGCGCACCGCGTAGGCGCCGCTGGCGCCGGGCACGGCCTCCAGCCCGTGGGCCGCGAGCAGCGCGGCCAGGCCCGAAGCCACCGTGTGGCGGCCCGCAAGCGCCGGGGCCTGCTTGCCGTGCACCAGCGCCGGGTCGAAGGACAGCGTGATGCCGGCCTGCCGCGCGAAGCCGTTGAGCGCGTCTTCGAGCGCACCGGCCGGCACCGAGAAATCAACGGGCGCGGCTTCGCCCGCTTGCTGCGCGCGCACGGGCGACACGGGCGCGACCCATCCCGCCGCGATGCCGAGCAGCATCGCGACGAGCGCCGTGGGTCTTGTCGCCGCGGACCGCCAGAACCCGTGAGGGCGGTCCGGGAGAAAGCGTCTCAACGTCTGGCAACAGTCACTGTGTCTCCCGTCCCGCGTTCGAGCTTGACCGGCAGCGTGCGCACCAGCGCCTCGAGCGCGCGGCCGACCGGGTCGGGGCCGGCGAGCTGGAACACGCCCGACACCCGCAGCGACGCCACGGCGGGGTCGCACAGCAGCGGCGTGTCGCTGTAGCGGGCCAGCTCGGCGATGAAGGCGTCCAGCCGCATCTGCCGGGCCACCAGCGCGCCGTCGGTCCAGGCGTCGGGCTCGAAGCCGCGGTCCAGCAGGCGCTGCGGCGACGCGGTGCCGGCGCGAATGAGGTAGCCGTCGCCGGCCTGCGCGACGACCGGCGCGGCGTCGCCGGCGTGAATGGCCACGCGGCCTTCGGTCAGCGTGAGCCGGGTCGTGTCGTCGTCCTGCTGGCGCACGCCGAAGCGCGTGCCCAGCGCCTCGAAGCGCGCATGCGGCGTCTCGACCCAGAAGGCGCGGTGGCCCAGCAGCGCGCCGCCGTCGGCGCCGGTGCGCACGAAGAGCTCGCCGCGCAGCAGCACGATGCGGCGCTGGCGCGGCGAGAAGACGACACGCACTTCGGAGTCGGTGTTCAGGTTCAGCTCGGTGCCGTCGGACAGCGTCACGCGCCGGCGTTCGCCGACGGCGGTGGCGTAGTCGGTGCGCTGCTCCCAGGGCGTCGAGCGCCAGACGAACAGTCCGAGCACGCCGCCGGTGGCCGCCAGGCCCAGCACGCCGAGCGCGCGGCGCCGGCCCTCTGCGCGC
>NZ_MOWM01000270.1 GCF_016082275.1 Variovorax sp. E3 | reverse complement strand
CCGCAGTGGTGGCGGCGGCGGTGGTGGCGATGGCGGTTTCCGCAGCCCCTACGGCGCCGGCCCCCGTGGCGGTGGCGGCGGTGGCCGCTCCGGCGGTGGTGGCGGCGGCTACGGCGGTGGCGGCAACAGCGGCTACTGATCCAGGCGCTCCAACGCACAGAAAGACAAAAGGCTCCTCACGGAGCCTTTTTCTTTGGGGGCCGGCCGTGTCGATCAGGCCTCGCCGCTGCGCTTCTTGCGTTCGCGCCCCTGCACCGCGCGGTCGAGCACGGCATTGGGCAGCATGCGCATGATCTTGGCGACCACGCCCATCTGCCACGGGATCACGCGGTAGCTGGTGCCCGACTCGATGGCGCGCAGCGCCTGGGCCGCGAAGTCCTCGGCCTTCATGAGAAAGGGCATGCCGTAGCGATTGCCCTGCGTCAGCGGCGTGTCGATGTAGCCCGGGCACAGCGTGACCACCTTGACGCCGCTGTTGTGCAACTCGCCGCGCAGGCTCTCGCAGTACGCGACCACCCCGGCCTTGCTCGCGCAGTACGCGCCGTGGCCCGGCAGCCCGCGAATGGCCGCGACGCTGGCAATGCCCACCAGCCTGCCGCTGCCGCGCTGCGCCATCGCCCGCACGAACGGATGAAAGGTCGCGGCCAGCCCGACGTTGTTGGTGGCGAAGGTCTGCGACAGCACGTCGAGGTCGGCGCGCTCCGCCGTGTCGATGCCCACGCTGATGCCGGCATTGGCAATGACCACGTCGGGCAGGCCCTGCTGAGCGATGCACTCGGCGCCGGCGGCCACGATGCTGTCGGTCTGCGCAACGTCGGCGGCGTAGATCCGGTAGCGGTCCGCGCTGAGCTTGCGGCCCTGGGCCCAGGCTTCGGTCTGCGCCGTGCGCCGGGCGACCAGCGCCAGGCGATAGCCCGCGTCGTAGAAGCTCGCGGCCAGCGCCTGGCCGATGCCGCTCGATGCGCCGGTGATGAAGACGAGCGGGGACGGCGTGGTCATGCGTGATGTGTTCCGGGTGTCTTCTTGGGGGTCAGCGCTTCTTGGCCGGAGCGGGCGCCGCCATCGCGGCCGACGGAATCAACACCCCGCGCACCCGGCCGTTCAGGTTGGCCACGCCGGTCACGTTGTCGTAGTCGAGCGTGTCGCCGGTGAACTGGTCCTTGTCGCGGATCAGCGTGACCGGCTGGTTCGACGTCACGCGCTCGGTGTCGACGTAGGCATGCAGGAACTCGCCGCGGAACTCGAGCCGCGGCGTGGGCTTGCCGTTCGGTCCCACCGACGGGTCGCGGATGACGATCGCGTTGCCGAACAGCTGCAGCTCGCTGCCGTCCGAGTTCGACAGCCCGCGGTTGGCCGTGGAGCGCGTCACCAGCCCCTCGGGCGACACGGAACGCATGCGCACCTTGTCGACCTCGATGGTGTCGGTGTCCGGGTAGTGCCGGCCTTCGACGCCATGCAGCTCGCTGCGCAGGTCGCCGTTGGGCAGGAAGTTCTTGATGACGAAGTCGCGCATGAAGTAGTCGGGCTCATGCGTGGGCGCGGCCTTGGCGGTGGGCTCCAGCAGCTTGGGCGCATTGCGCACCAGCCAGTAGGTGCCGAGCGCGACGGCCGCCGTCAGGATGATCGGCAGGTAGATCGTGGTGCGGTCGAGGACGTCGCGCACCAGTCCCCATGCGCGTTTCGCGTTGTTCATGTGTGGGGGCCTCGGGCAGCGTCGAGCAGGACGCGGTATTGGCCGCAGGCCGTGAGAAGCAGGTCGCAGAACTCGCGCGCCGCGCCTTCGCCGCCGCGCGCGCGGGTGACGTAGCGCGCAATGCCTCGCACCTCGGCGTGGGCATTGGCCGGCGCCGCCGCGAAGCCGACACGCGTGAGCACCGGCAGGTCGGGCCAGTCGTCGCCGATGGCCGCGGCCTGCGCCCAACCGAAGCCCAGCTGGTCGAGCATGGCCTGCGCGGCGGGCAATTTGTCTTCGGTGCCGTAGCGCACGTGTTCGATGCCCAGCGCCTCCAGCCGCACGCGCAGGGGCTTGGAATCGCGCCCCGTGATCACGGCCGGCACGATGCCCGCCTTGCGCAGCAGTTTCAGGCCGTAGCCGTCGAGGATGCTGAAGCGCTTGAGCGTTTCGCCGTGCTCGGTGAAGTACACGCCGCCGTCGGTCAGCACGCCGTCGATGTCGAAGAAAACAATGCGCACGTCCTGCGCGGCGAGCAAGGTCTCGGCCTGGAACTCGAGCGCCATCAGATGACCTTCGCGCGCATCAGGTCGTTGGTGTTGATCGCGCCGACGATCACCCCCGCGCCGTCGATCACGAACAGGCGGGTGATGCCGCACTGCTCCATCAGCTCGGCGGCTTCCACCGCCAGCGCGTCGACGCGGATGGTGCGTGGGTCGCGGTGCATCACCTCGGCCGCCTTGGGCGTGCGCAGGTCGGCGCCGGCCTCGATCAGGCGGCGCAGGTCGCCGTCGGTGAAGATGCCCGAGGCGCGGCCGTCGGGCTCGACCACCGCGGCGGCGCCGAAACCCTTGATGCTCATCGCGCGCATCAGCTCGCTGATGGTGGCCGAGGGCGGCACGCGCGGCACTTCGTCGCCCGAGCGCATGACGTCGCTCACGTGCGTGAGCAGCTTGCGCCCGAGCGCGCCGCCCGGGTGCGAGCGCGCGAAGTCTTCGGAGCCGAAGCCGCGCGCGTCGAGCAGCGCCACCGCCAGCGCGTCGCCCATTGCCATCTGGGCGGTGGTGCTCGCGGTGGGGGCGAGGTTGAGCGGGCAGGCCTCCTTGGACACGCCAGCGTCGATCACGATGTCGGCATGGCGGGCCAGGGTGGATTCGGGGCGGCCGGTCATGGCGATCAGGGGCACGCCCTGGCGCTTGACGACCGGCAGGATGACGGTGAGCTCGTCGACTTCGCCGCTGTTGGAAATGGCCAGCACCAGGTCGACCGACTTGATCATGCCCAGGTCGCCGTGGCTGGCTTCGGCCGGGTGCACGAACATCGCGGGCGTGCCGGTGGAAGCGAGGGTGGCGGCGATCTTGCGGCCGACGTGGCCGCTCTTGCCCATGCCCATCACGACCACACGGCCGCGCACTTCGAGGATCTTGCGCACGGCGTCGACGAAGCTCGGCCCGACGCGGGTCTTCAGGCCGGCGACGGCTTCGGCTTCGATGTCGAAAGTGATGCGTGCCCGGGACAGGATCGCTTCGGGGTCGACCACGGGGGCCGGGGCGGGACGGGAGCTCATCGCCGGATTTTACGGGCCAGAGGCTTGCCCCCACGCTCGGCACTTCGTGTCCTCGCTGCCCCCCGAGGGGGCCGCTCGCGCCTTGGGGCGGCCCGGCGGCGCTCGGTCTCCCTCCGAACGCGCGCGCACGGGTCTTGCTCTAGCATCGGCGCCTATGTCGTCGTTCGATCTCACGCTGTTGTACTTGCTGGCCGCGGTGATCGGCGTGGTGGCCTGCCGCTCGCTCAAGCTGCCGCCGATGCTGGGCTACCTGTCGGCGGGCGTGCTGATCGGGCCGCACGCCTTCGCGCTGGCGCAGAACTCCGAAGGCATCCGCCACCTGGGCGAATTCGGCGTGGTGTTCCTGATGTTCGTGATCGGGCTGGAGTTCAGCCTGCCCAAGCTGCGCGCCATGCGAAAGCACGTGTTCGGGCTCGGCCTGCTGCAGGTGCTGCTGACGATGGCCATTGCCACGGTGGGCGCACTGGCAGTCGCGCGGCTGTTCCTGCCGCCGTCGTGGCAGCTCGGCTGGCAGACCACGCTCGCGCTGTCGGGCGCGCTGACCATGAGCAGCACCGCCATCGTCGTCAAGCTGATGGCCGAGCGGCTCGAACTCGAGAGCGAGCACGGCAAGCGCGTGATGGGCGTGCTGCTGTTCCAGGACTTGGCGGTGGTGCCGCTGCTGGTGCTGATTCCAGCGCTGGGCGCGCCGCCCGAGGCACTGGCCAAGGCCCTGGGGCTCGCGCTCCTGAAGGCCACCTTCCTGATCGGCCTGCTGCTGTACGGCGGCCCGCGCGTCATGCGTTGGTGGCTCACGCTGGTGGCGCGGCGGCGCAGCGAAGAGCTGTTCATCCTGAACGTGCTGCTGGTCACGCTGGGGCTGGCCTGGCTCACCGAATTGGCGGGGCTGAGCCTGGCGCTGGGCGCGTTCATCGCGGGCATGCTGGTGTCGGAGACCGAATACAAGCACCAGGTCGAGACCGACATCCGCCCCTTCCACGACGTGCTGCTGGGTCTGTTCTTCATCACCGTGGGCATGTCGCTGGACTGGCACATCGTGGTCGAGCGCTGGATGCTGGTGGGCGTGCTGCTGCTGGTGCCGCTGGCTTTCAAGCTCGGGCTGGTGACGGTGCTGGCGCGGGTGCTGGGGGCCACCTCGGGCGTGTCGCTGCGCACCGGCCTGTACCTGGCGCAGGCCGGCGAGTTCGGCTTCGTGCTGCTGACGCTGGCGCAGGAGCGCAGCCTGCTGCCGCCCTGGCTGGCCAACCCGGTGCTGGCGTCGATGGTGCTGTCGATGCTGGCAACGCCGTTCATCATCATGTACAGCAACGCCATCGTGCGCAAACTGGTGGCCAGCGACTGGATGCAGCAGTCGCTGCAGATGACGTCCATTGCGCGCAAGACCATCAACACCGCGCAGCACGTGATCATCTGCGGCTACGGGCGCTGCGGCCAGAACCTGGCGCGCATCCTCGAGCGCGAGGGCATTCCGTACATGGCGCTGGACCTCGACCCCGACCGCGTGCGCCAGGCCGCCGCCGCCGGCGACTCGGTGGTGTTCGGCGACGCGGCGCGGCTGCAGGCGCTGATGGCCGCCGGCCTGGCCCGCGCCAGCGCGGTGGTCGTGACCTACCTCGACGTGCCCGGCGCCATGAAGGTGCTGGCCAACACGCGCGCCCACGCGGCCCAGGTGCCGGTGATCGTGCGCACGCAGGACGACCACGACCTCGAGAAGCTGCAGGCGGCCGGCGCGACCGAGGTGGTGCCCGAGGCCATCGAGGGTTCGCTGATGCTCGCCAGCCACGCGCTGGCACTGGTCGGCGTGCCGATGCGGCGCGTGATCCGCGTGGTGCAGGACCAGCGCGACGCGCGCTACAACCTGCTGCGCGGCTATTTCCACGGCGCCGACGACGACAACGCCGACGAGATCGACCACGAGCGGCTCAACAGTTTCACCCTGAATGCCGGCGCCCGCGCGATCGGCCAGACGCTGGAACAGCTGGCGCTGCCGACGCTGGGCGTGCGCGTCGCGAGCCTGCGCCGCCACGACGGCCAACCGCGCACGCCGGCCGGCGCCACCGTGCTCACGGACGGCGACACGCTGGTGCTGTCGGGCAAACCGGCCGCGCTGGCGATTGCCATCGAGCGGCTGCAGAAGGGCTGAGCGCGGCGAACGCCAGGCTTGGGCCAGCCTCGTTCAGTTGATCAGCGTCGGATTGCGCTTTTCTTCGTCGATGCGCTGCTGGCGGCGCACGGCGTCGCATTGCGCGTGGGCCTTGTACTCGGCCTTCAGGCACTGGGCCGCCATGCACTGCGCCCGCGCGATGAAGTTGCGGTCGCCGC
>NZ_MOWM01000269.1 GCF_016082275.1 Variovorax sp. E3 | reverse complement strand
CCGCTATGAGCATCGGCTGGTCAGCGGCGGCATCGGCCACAACCTGCCGCAGGAAGCGCCGGAGGCCTTCGCCAAGGCCGTGATCGACGTGGCGCGCGCGTAAGCGGCTGTCGATCCTCTCGTCTCTCCCACCTGGAATTCAACATGTCGAACATGAGCTCTCTCGCCGTGACCGGTGTCGCGATCCTGGGCTTGCTGCTCTTTGGACTCGGACTCGCCGTGACGGCTGTGCGTGGCAAGACCCAGGTTCTCACCGGCACCGCTTCCGACCCCGACCATCTGCTGAATCGTCTCATCCGGGCCCACGGCAACACGGCTGAATACGCCCCGTTCCTGGCCGTGCTCTTTCTGGTCGTCGGCGCGCACCAGCCTGGCCGTCTGGCGCTGGGTCTCATCGCGGTTGCCACGGCGGCGCGCATTCTTCTTGCCGTCGGGCTGCTCACTTGCGCTTCGTTGTCGCGCCCCAATGCGTTGCGGGCGATCGGCGCAACGCTGACCTACGCGGCCGGCATCTGGCTATCGATTCTCTTGCTCCTGGCCTGAAGGCCGTCACGTCACCCACTCACTCACTCACTTATCCAATGAAGACTCATCCCATGCCCACCCATCCCAACGCTCGACAGCAACGACCGAAGGCTCGACTGACTTCCGTGATCTGCGCGGCCAGCCTCATGATTGCATCGGGCCTCTCGCTCGCGGGCCAAGCCAGCGCCGCGGATCCGGCGGGCGATCAAAAGCCGAGCCAGGCCGCGTCGTCGTCCGAGGCGATCCGTCCGTTCAAGGTCCATATCCCGGACAAGGCCTTGAAGGACCTGAAGGTCCGGCTGCAAGCCACGCGTTGGCCGGACAAGGAGACCGTGGACGATTCATCCCAGGGCGTTCAGCTGGCCAAGCTTCAGTTGCTGGCGAAGCACTGGGAGACTGACTACGATTGGCGCAAGGTAGAGGCCAAGCTCAATGCCCTGCCCCAGTTCGTCACAACGATCGACGGTGTCGAGATCCAGTTCATTCACGTGCGGTCACGCCATCCGAACGCGCTGCCAATCATCCTCACGCACGGATGGCCGGGGTCGCCCCTGGAATTCGTCGATGCGATCGGCCCTCTCACGGATCCGACGGCGTTCGGGGGTCGTCCTGAAGACGCCTTCGACGTTGTGATACCGGCCATTCCGGGACATGGTTTTTCCGGCAGGCCCAAGGACCTCGGGTGGGGCCCCGACCGCGTGGCCCGCGCGTGGGACGTGTTGATGCATCGCCTGAGCTACACCCGATACGTGGCCCAAGGCGGCGATCATGGCTCCGTGATCTCGGACGCCATGGCCCGGCAAAAGCCTCAAGGCCTTCTGGGCATTCATCTGAACATGCCGGCGACGGTGCCCCCCGAGCTCGTCAAGGGTATTCACGGCGGCGAGGAGCCGCCGGCCGGATTGCCCGACGCCGAACGCACGGCCTATCAAACGCTGAGCAAGTTCTTCGCCCGCAACGCCGCATACGGCGCCATGATGGTCACACGGCCGCAAACCGTCGGGTACGGCCTCAACGATTCGCCGGCCGGCCTCGCGGCCTCATGTACGAGAAGATCACCGAATGGACCTACCCTGCCGGAAACGCCGAGGCGGTGCTCGGCAGGGACCGGATCCTCGATGACATCTCGCTCTACTGGCTCACGAACACCGCCAGTTCCTCGTCGAGGTTCTACTGGGAGAACAACAACAACAACTTCAGCTCCGCCGCCCAGCGAACAACGGAGATCACGGTTCCTGTCGCGATCACGGTCTTCCCGGGCGAGATCTATCGGGCACCGAAGTCGTGGGCACAGCGCGCTTACCCGTCGCTCTACTACTTCAATGAAGTCGATCGCGGCGGGCACTTCGCGGCATGGGAACAACCTCGGTTGTTTGCAGAAGAAATGAGGGCTGCTTTCCGGACTCTTCGCAAGTAGCGCCATCGGCGTATCCGGCCATCGCCGGCGGCGCCCGGCGCGCCGCCCCCAAAAAAAAGCGCCCTCGTTTCGACGAGGGCGCTTTTTCTTTCCCGCCTCGCGCGTCAGCGCGCGAGCCGTGTGAACACGTAGTCGTGGTTTTTCACCAGTGCCTGGTGACAGGCAAAACAGGTCTGGTGCTGCGCCAGGTCGACGGGCTTGCCGTTGATGAAACGCCCGAACCCCCAGCCGCCCGTGGCGGCGTATTTTTTCGAGTCCTTCACCATCACCTGCACGGTCGTTGCCGCGCCGGGGATCGACGCGGGTGCGAACTCCGGCGACTGAACATGCTTCCATGCCAGCTTGGTGAGGACGGTGCCGTCCGGGAACGGCAGCGTGGCCTTGTCGTAGGCGTCGATTGCCTTGGCGTTGCCGAGCACCACGCGCAGCTCGTTCAAAGGCTCCGCCTCGATGGCGGGCGCGATCAGCTGCCACTGCCTGTAGCCCTTGGGGATGACGACGCCATAGATGGGTGAAGCATCCGAGACCTTGACGTCCTCCGCGGCGCTTGGAGCCGCCGCGAAAATACCGGACGCCGCCGCGAGCGCAAGGAGGCCGAGACCTCCGAGCCTTGCAAGCACCGCCTGGCAAGAAGACGAAGAGGCATCCTTCTTCGCGGTGTCCGATGCGGGCACCTGTTGCGTGTTGAGTCGATTCATGGGACGAGCCGTGTGAGTTGAGAAATGCCGCGAGGTGCGAAACCCCGGAGCGCCTGGGCGTCCGGATTTTTGCCGCCAACGCCGCCCTCGCACCGGTCTGCGTATGCGTGTGTATCCGCGCCGCCGGAACTCACACTACGTTTCATTGGCGGGTGCCTGGTGCCTGCCGCGCGGTGCTTTCCGCGTGGACGCAGACGCCGACGAATCTTCTTGCCGGCAACGCATTCGCGTAATTCTTCATGTCACCCGGGCCCGCAGACACAGTGGCATACAGACATCCGTCATGCGCCCGGAGGTGCGTCCTATAAACGCGGCCGTGCCTTGCCCCCACCGCACTCGCCACGAGTTGCAAAGGGCAATCACTCTTCTTTGCCCTCCACTTCAACCGCAGGAAAATCACAATGAAAACCCTTCGCCACCGCTTTACCCGCGCCGTTGCCGCCGTCGGCCTCATGGCACTGGCCGGCGCCTTCGCCACGCTCAATGCTTCGGCACAGACCGCGAGCACCGCGCCGCAAACCAAACCCACGGTGGTGCTCGTGCATGGCGCCTTTGCCGAATCGTCGAGCTGGGACGGCGTCATCCGCAAGCTCGAGGCGCAGCACTATCCGGTGATCGCCGCCGCGAATCCGCTGCGCGGCGTCAAGTCCGACGCGGCCTATGTCGCGAGCGTCGTCGATGCGGTCAAGGGACCGGTGGTTCTGGTGGGCCACTCCTATGGCGGCTCGGTGATCTCCAGCGCCGCTACCGGCAAGAGCAACGTGAAAGCGCTCGTCTTCGTCGCCGCGTTCGCACCCGAGGCCGGTGAGTCGGCTGCCGATCTCGCCGGAAAGTTTCCCGGCAGCACGCTCGGTCCCGCGCTGGCACCACCGGTCGCACTCGCCGACGGCGGCAAGGATCTCTACATCCTGAAGAACAGGTTCCACGATCAATTCGCCGCGACGTGCCAGCCGCCGCCGCGCGCCTGATGGCCGCGACGCAGCGTCCCATCGCCGAGTCGGCGCTCGGCGAACCGGCGGGCGAACCTGCATGGAAGACGGTGCCTTCGTGGTTCGTCTACGGCGACGGCGACAAGAACATTCCGCCGGCGGCGCAGGCCTTCATGGCCCAGCGCGCCAAGTCGGTGAAGACGGTGGTCGTCAAGGGCGCGTCGCACGTGGTGATGACGTCGAAGCCCGACGTGGTCGCCAAGCTCATCGTCGAAGCCGCGAGCCGCTGAAAACCACGCTCGGCCCGAACTCTTTTCGATCGCCAGCACCACCCTCCAGATACACCATGAACTTCGATCCAACAGAATCCCCGTCGCTCACCCGGCGACGCCTTCTCGCCGCCTCGGCATCCGCGCTTGCCCTCAGTCCCGTTGCGTTCTCCGTTCCGGCGCTCGCCGATGCGATGCGGCCGGCCGGCGGTGACGCGCAGATCCGGCCGTTCAGAGTCCACGTGCCCGATGCCGAACTCGCCGACCTGAAGCGAAGGATCGGCGCAACGAAATGGCCCTCGCGGGAGCTGGTGGCCGATGCCTCGCAGGGCGTCAGGCTCGCGACCATGCGTGAACTGGCGAACCATTGGCAAACGAACTACGACTGGCGCAAGCTCGAGGCGAAGTTGAACGCGCTGCCGCAGTTCACGACGAGCATCGACGGCGTGGACATTCATTTCATTCATGTGCGTTCCAGGCATGCCAATGCATTGCCCGTCATCGTGACCCACGGTTGGCCCGGGTCCATCATCGAACAGCTGAAGATCATCGACCCGTTGACCAACCCGACGGCACACGGCGGGAACGCATCGGATGCCTTCGACGTCGTGATTCCTTCACTGCCGGGCCATGGGTTTTCCGGAAAGCCCACCGATCTCGGATGGGACCCTGTCCGGATCGCACGTGCCTGGGTGGTGCTGATGAAGCGCCTGGGCTACACGCGGTTCGTCGCGCAAGGCGGCGACTGGGGCAATGCCGTGACCGAGCAGATGGCGCTGCTGGCGCCCCCCGAATTGCTGGGCATCCACACGAACATGGCGGCCACCGTGCCCGAGAACATCGCCAAGGCACTGCAGGCCGGTGGACGGCCTCCAGCCGATCTGTCGGCCGACGAGGGGTATGCGTACGAACAGCTGGACTTCTTCTACAAGCATGGGTTGGCCTACGCGCAGGAGATGAGCAACCGTCCGCAGACGCTGTATGCGATCGAAGACTCGCCTGTCGGCCTTGCCGCCTGGATGCTGGACCACGACGCGCGCAGCTACGGTCTCATCGAGCGCGTCTTTGCAGGGCGGCCCGAAGGCCTGACGCGCGACGACATCCTGGACAACGTGACGCTCTACTGGTTCACGAACACCGCGGTTTCGTCGGCCCGCCTCTATTGGGAAAGCAAGCTGCCGTTCTTCGCACCGAAGGGCGTTGCCATCCCTGTTGCGGTGAGCGCGTTTCCCGACGAGATCTACACGGCGCCGCGCAGTTGGGCCGAACGCGCATACCCCAAGCTCGTTCACTACAACAGGCTCGACAAGGGCGGACATTTCGCGGCATGGGAACAGCCGGAGGTCTTCGCGGTGGAGCTGCGCAACGGCTTCAGATCCCTGCGCCAATCGCGAAGTTCTTGAGGGTCAGCTGAAGGCCGGGCATCGCCCCAACCGCCTGCAAATCGAAATGTATTGTCGAGAAAGCAGCGGGAGATACAGAGCGATACGAAGTACCGGCCGAATGGTGTCCCCACGGGCAGTATCCGGACCTGCCAGCCCTTCCACCACTGCTTGTCCCTCAGGAGATCCCGATGACATCGTCCTTCCAGCTTCCCCGTAGAACCTTCCTCACCGCAGCGGCGCTCGGCGCCGCGGCCGCTCAGCTCGCGGCAATCACGCCGGCCTTTGCCCAGACCGCCGGTGCGCTCAAGCGCCTCGAACCGCTCAAGAGCATCGACGCCGGAACGCTCAACATCGGCTACTACGAA
>NZ_MOWM01000268.1 GCF_016082275.1 Variovorax sp. E3 | reverse complement strand
TGCTCGCGGCCGGCGGCGTGCGCGCGGCGGCGCGCCAGGCCTACGAGCGGGCCATCGGGTTGAGCACCAGCGCGGTGGTGCGGGCTTATCTCAATGCCATGTCGCAGCGGCTTTGAACAGTTTCACTTCGTGCTGTTGAAGGTCCGAGGGAACAGCACGGCCTGCGAGCGGTCGCGCAGCCGGTAGCTCATGGCCGGGCGCCCGAGCCCGCCGGCCACCATGCCCGCCTCTTCCATGAAACCGCCGTCGAGCATGCGTTTGCGGAACGCGCTCTTGTCGACGTCGCGGCCCAACACCACTTCGTAGACGTGCTGCAGCGCCGGCAACGTGAATGGCTCTTCGAGCAGAAAGGCAGGCAGCGAGGTGTATTCGACCTTGCTGCGCAGCCGCGCGACAGCCGCATCGAGCAGCTCGCCGTGATCGAACGCCAATCGCTTGCGCGAGGCGACATCGACATCGAACCACGCCGCCTCGGCCGCATTCGCACCGCTGCGCAACTGCATCGCCTGTGCAGGTGCCAGCGCATAGAAGCAATGCGTGGTCGACCAGCCACGCGGGTCGCGCCGCGCGCCGCCCCAGCTGCCGAGCTGCTCGAGGTAGGGCGCGGCTACGCCGGTCTTCTCGCGCAGCTTGCGCAATGCGCAGTCGAGCAGCGTGTCGTCTTCGTCGATTTTCACGAAGCCGCCGGGCAATGCCCACTTGCCGGGAAACGGCTCATCGGTGTCGGCGGGCCGCTTGACCAGCAGCACCTGCAGCGTGCCGCCGAGCACGGTGAACATCACCATGTCGACCGTCACCAGCGGGCGCGGAAACGTCAGGAGCGGATATTTCGGTTGGGATGTGTTCACGGCAAAGGCTTGACGCCGGATTTATTAGTTGTACTATACAACCGCAAATTAGTTGCACAGAACAACTCAAAAGAAAGAACAAGAATGAACACTGCTGTCACACCCCTTCCGACCGAGCGACACATCGCGCAGCGCGCGCGCTGGCCGCAAGGCGGCCAACACATCCTCGCGCACCACGACGCCGAATCCGTCGTCGTCTACCAGGCCTATCGCCCCGCCATCGGCGAGTACGCGATCCGCCACGGCCGACTCGACGGTCCGGATTTCAGCCTTTCGCGCATGAGCTGGATCAAGCCCAACTTCCTCTGGATGATGTACCGCAGCGGCTGGGGCACCAAGGAAGGCCAGGAGGTCACGCTGGGCCTGCGGCTGCGTCGCGCGTTCTTCGAGCGCGTGGTGCGCGAGGCCGTGCCGTCGACCTTCGACGCGGCCTACCCCAGCCGCGAGGCCTGGCAGGCCGCCGTCGGGCGCTCCGATGTACGTCTGCAATGGGATCCGGACCACGCGCCCAGCGGCCACAAGCTGGAGCGCCGCGCGATCCAGCTCGGCCTGCGGGGGCGCAGGCTGGCCGCATTCGCGCACGAGGAACTGCTGGAAGTCATCGACATGCGCGCCTTCGTGGACGCACAGCGCCCGCTCGCGCAGAACGACAACCCCGAACTGCAACTGCCGGTGGAGCGCCCGCTCGACATCGGCCACTGAGGACAAGAAAAAATGACGACGACAAATACATCGACCGCTCCGCGCCGCACTCAAGACCTGCCGGCCTGGTTCGCGCAGGGCCACCGCCCCGAGTACCTGCTCTTCTGGGGCCACCAGACGCCGAAGAGCGGCGTGAACAAGAGCTGCTTCAGCCAGTGGTTCGAGGCGCAGTTCAGCGTCGACGGCGTTCGCTACCGCACGGCCGAGCATTTCATGATGGCCGGCAAAGCGCGGCTGTTCAACGACGCCGAGACCTGCGAGCGCATCCTCGCGGCCCGCACGCCCGCCGAAGCCAAGAAGCTCGGCCGCGAGATCCGCGACTTCGACGAGGCCGCATGGGCGGCCGCGCGGCTGGACATCGTCACGCGCGGCAACATCGCGAAGTTCTCGCAGAACGCGGCGCTCGGCGCCTTCCTGCTCGGCACGGGCCATCAGGTGCTGGTGGAAGCCAGCCCGGTCGACCCGATCTGGGGCATTGGCCGCGCCGCGACCGACCCCGCCGCGCAGGACCCGCGCGAATGGAAGGGCCTCAACCTGCTGGGCTTCGCGCTCATGGCCGCGCGCGAGGCACTGCGGAGCGTGCAGCCATGAACGCGGAGCGCTACCGCGGCTGCCTGCTCGGCCTGGCCTGTGGCGACGCCGTGGGCACCACGGTCGAGTTCCGCGCGCGCGGCACCTTCGCACCTGTCACGGGCATGCAGGGCGGCGGGCCGTTCGGGCTGATTCCCGGCGAATGGACCGACGACACCTCGATGGCGCTGTGCCTTGCCGCGAGCCTGATCCACTGCAAGGGCTTCGACGCCCTCGATCAGATGAACCGCTACTGCAACTGGCGCAGCGTGGGCTACATGAGCAGCACCGGCAACTGCTTCGACATCGGGCTCACGGTGTCGGGCGCCCTCACCCGCTACCTTGCGTCGGGCGATCCGTTCGCGGGCGATCCCGATCCGCGCACGGCCGGCAACGGTGCGCTGATGCGGCTCGCGCCCGTGCCGATGTTCCATGCGGCCAGCGCCGAGGCCACTTGGCGGCAGGCCGGCGAGAGCACGCGCACCACACACGGCGCAATGGAAGCCATCGAATGCTCGCGGCTCTTCGCATTGCAACTGCGCGCGGCGTTGCATGGCGCCAGCAAGGCCGGGATCCTGGCGGTCGAGCCGCTGGCGCCGTTGAGCGCAAAAGTCGCGGCACTGGCACGCGGCGACTACGTCACCAAGACGCGCGACCACATCAAGGGCTCGGGCTATTGCGTCGAATCGCTCGAGGCGGCGCTCTGGTGCTTTGCGCACACCCGGTCGTTCGAAGAAGCCGTGCTCGCCGCCACCAACCTGGGCGACGACGCCGACACCACCGCAGCGATCTGTGGACAACTGGCGGGCGCGTTCTACGGCGCCAGTGCCATTCCGCCAACCTGGCTACAGCCGCTCGCCATGCGCGACGAGATCGAGCAGATGGCCGACCAGTTGCTGGCATTGGCCGGTTGAGCGTCGGCCCGGTGCCTTATTGCGGCACGGCGGCCGCCACGCCCTCACGCCGCGCATCAAGCTGGCTGCCCCCTTGCGACAGCGACACCGCCACCACCGCATTCGTCGCCGCATCGCGCCGGAACACGAACTGCGCGCCGATGCCCACCACCGCGAAGCGATCGGGCCCCGTGGGCGTCAGCGCGCTGTAGCCGCGCCCGGTCTCGCGCACCAACAGCTTCGAGCCGCGCACGGTGAAGCTCAGCGCCTTGGCCTTGCTGATGCGGAACTCGCCCTTGTAGTCGTCCAGCCGCTCGGGGTCCAGCGGCACTTCGGTCGTCGGCACCGGGTAGCGGCTCTTGCCGACGGCCAGCATCACGGGCTGCAGCGGCGCACGCGCGTTGCTGCCGAGCACGACCAGCGCCTCGTTGGTGTCGGGCGCGATCAGCCACAGCGTGCGGTAGCCCTCGGTCAGCCCCGCGTGCCAGTAGGTGCGGCGCCCGCCTTCGGGGCCGCGCACCATCACCGCGTAGCCGATCTCGGCGCCCTCGTAGCGCGCCAGCGGCGTGAGCATGCGCGCGGCGGCCGGGCCCAGCGGGCCGGCCGCGCCCGCGATGACGGCGCGGCTGAAGGTGATCATGTCGGCGGCGGTGGAACGCAGCGCGCTGGCCGGCGCGTAGGCCTGCATGTCGAACAGCGGCTGGCGGCGGTCGCCGGCAAAGGCCGGGGCCATGCGCGAGCCTTGTCGCCCAGCGTGATGACGGTGTCGTTCATGCCCAGCGGCTCGGTGATGCGCGCGCGCACCAGCTCGCCCCACGAGGTGCCGTAGTGCTCGGCCAGCAACTGGCCCAGCAGCGCCATGCCGAAGTTGCTGTACGAGCCCTCGCACGGCGGCGCGGCGGCCGTGAGCTTGATGCGCGCCAGCGCGGCCCAGAACATCGGCTTGTCGAAGCTGCGGAACTGCTCGGCCAGCGCCGGCCCGCCCGCCACGCCGTCGGCCATCACCGGCATGCAGCCGGTGTGCGTGACCAGCTGGCGCAGCGTGACCGAAGCCACGGCGGGCGACAGCCCCTCGACCTTGCCCGCGAGCAGCTTGCCCACGGTGTCGTCGAGCTTCAGGTCGCCGCGCTCCACCGCTTGCGCGAGCAGCAGGCCGGTGAAGACCTTGGTGATGGAGCCGATCTCGAACATCGGCTGCTCGGCGCTGTTGGGCTCGATGGGGCGCGGCGACGACGGCGGTTCGGGGTTGTAGGCCGCGCCGTAGGCGGGTTTGCCGCCGCGCAGCGTGCCGACCACCAGCGTGCCGCGTTCCGGGCCGAGCGCGGCCTTGGCGATGAAGGCCGGGTCGCTGGCCAGCGTGAGGGGCTGCAGTTGCGCGGCGGCGGGGCCTGCCACAAGCGGAACCAGGATCGGAACCAGGAGCCAGGCCGCAAGCCGGCGGCATGTAGTAGCGCGGGGCAAAAGCCGCATCGTCGGGTTCCTCGGGCGTCGTCGAACAGGCACCATCGTGCCACGGCTATGTAACAACGTGCGCGCGCCGCGACAATCGGTGCATGCGCGCATTGCTCACGACCTTCTCCTGGCAGGAACTCCGCCACCACCCCTGGCGCAACGCGGCGGCCGTGCTGGCCGTGATGCTGGGCGTGGCGCTGGCCTTCTCGGTGCAGCTGATCAACGCGTCGGCGCTCGACGAGTTCTCCAGCGCGGTGCGCTCGGTCAACGGCCAGCCCGACCTCGAAGTGCGCGCCGTGCAGGGCGGCTTCGACGAGGCCGTGTTCGCGCGCATCGCGCGGCACCCGCAGGTGGCGCTCGCCAGCCCCGTGGTCGAGTTCCAGGGGCTGGCGCTTGCAAGCGGCGAACGCCAGGTGCCGATGCGCGTGATCGGCATCGACGCATTGGTGCTGCCCACCATCGCGCCCGCGCTGATGCCGCAGGCGCGCCCGGCGCCGACCGCTTCGCGCTGTTCGCGCCGGGCCATGTGTTCCTCACGCCGCGGCGCGCACGGCGCTGGGCCTGCCGGCCGAAGCAGTTGCCGGCACGCCCGAGACGGTGCAGCTGCGCAGCGGCGATGCATGGCAGCGGCTCGACGTGGCCGGCCACGTGGCAGCCGGCGGCACGGCGCTCGCGGTGATGGACATCGCCGCCGCGCAGGAGCTGTTCGGCCAGATCGGCCGGATCGGTCAATTGAGCCGCATCGACCTGCGGCTCGCGCCCGGCACCGACCGCGCCGCCTTCATGGCCTCGCTGCAGCAGTCGCCGGGCTGGCCCGCCGGCGTGCAGTTCGCCGAGCCGGGCGATGCGGCCGAGCGCGTGAGCAACCTGTCGCGCGCCTACCGCGTGAACCTCACGGTGCTGGCGCTGGTGGCGCTGTTCACCGGAGCCTTCCTGGTGTTCTCGGTGTTGGCGCTCAGCGTGGCCAAGCGCGCGCAGCAGTTCGCGCTGCTCGGCGTGCTGGGCCTCACGCCGCGCGAGCGGCTGCGGCTGGTGCTGGCCGAATCGCTGGTGCTGGGCCTGATCGGCAGCGCGGCCGGGCTCGCGCTCGGCACCGCGCTCGCGGCCTTTGCGCTGCGCGTGCTCGGCGGCGACCTGGGCGGGG
>NZ_MOWM01000267.1 GCF_016082275.1 Variovorax sp. E3 | reverse complement strand
TCGCCACCGCTGTGCCCGCCCCCATCCCGGCCTTCCCCCAGAGGGGGAAGGAGTCAAACCCCGAGCGCCTTCGCCGTGCTCACCCCTCAATTCCCCGACGTATTCTGCGCATCGTCGAAGAAATAATCCTTCACCGACCCCGGCTTGTTCCTGATCGCGCCCACCCGGTGCATGAACTCCGCCAGCGGGTACGTGTTCTGCGGCGTGGTCTTGAACTGCACCTCGGGGTTCTTGATGATCTTCAGCAGCAGCTCGCGGTCGAGCTTCGCGTTGCTCACCTTCAGGTAGATGTCCGCCGCCTTCTCGGGGTTGGCCGTGACGAACTTCGCGGCCTCGTCGAGCGCATCGACGAAGGCCTTGTACGTCTTCGGGTTCTCGCTGCGGAATTTCTCGGTCGCGTAGAGCACTGTGGCCGACGACGGCCCGCCCAGCACCTGGTACGAGTTCAGCACGATGTGCGCATTCGGGTTGCCGGCCAGCTCCTGCTCCTGGAACGGCGGATTGCCGAAGTGCCCGGTGATCTCGGTGCCGCCCTTGATGATGGCCGCCGCCGCATCGGGGTGCGGCAGCGCCACGCTGATCTTGTCGAGCCGGTTGAATTCCTTGTCGCCCCACAGCTTGGCCGAGGCGAACTGCAGCACGCGCGACTGCACCGACACGCCCACCGCAGGCAGCGCGATGCGGTCCTTGTCGGTGAAGTCGGCAATGGTCTTCACGTTCGGGTTGTTGCTCACCAGGTAGTACGGGAAGTTGCCCAGCGAGGCCACGCCCTTCACGTTCTGCTTGCCCTTGGTGCGGTCCCACAGCGTGAGCAGCGGGCCCACGCCGGCACCCGCGATCTCGATGTTGCCGGACAGCAGCGCATCGTTCACCGCCGAGCCGCCCGAGAGCTTGACCCATTCGACCTTGGCATCGACACCCGCGGCCTTGGCGTGCTTCTCGATGAGCTTCTGCTCCTGCGCCACGTTCAGCAGCAGGTAGACGATGCCGAACTGCTCGGCGATGCGGATCTGCCCTTCGGCATGCGCGGCAAGGCTGCCGGCCATGAGAGCGAGACCGGTGGCGAGCGCGGCGGCTTTGCGGGTGAAGCGGTTCATTGTCTGAAAGGGTCCGGAAGAAAGAATCAGAAGGGCGTGTCGCCGACGATGGTCGTGCGGTTCAGGCGGCGGCGCAGGTGATCGGGCGTGCCCGCCGCCAGGTGCATCAGCGAGCGGTTGTCCCAGAACACGAGGTCGTGCGGCGCCCACGTGTGGCGGTACACGAACCCGGGCTTCACGCTGTGCGCGAACAGCTCGGCCAGCAGCGCATCGCTTTCGTCCTGCGGCAGGCCGACGATGCGCGTTGTGAAATGCTCGCTGACGAACAGCGCCTTGCGGCCTGTCTCGGGATGCGTGCGCACCACCGGCTGCACGGCCGGTGCGACCTGGTCGATCTGCGCCTGCGAGAGCTTGGGCCGCCACGGGTTCTTCGCGCGCAGCTCTTCGTACTTGGCGAGATAGCTGTGCTCGGCCTTCAGCGGCAGGATGCGCTGCTGCAGTTCAGGGCTCAGCGATTCCCACGCAAGATGCTGGTCGGCGAACAACGTATCGCCGCCTTCGCTCGGCAGCTCCTGCGCATGCAGCAGCGAACCGAGGCTGGGCTTGGGCTTGTACGAGATGTCCGAGTGCCAGTACACGCCCGCGTCGCCCAGGCCGATGGGCTCGCCGTTCTCCTTGATGTTGGAGACGATGAGGATCTCGGGGTGGTCTTTCAGCTGGAACTGGTGCAGCACATGAATCTCGAGCGGCCCGAAACGGCGGCTGAATTCGATGTGCTCGGCGGGCGTGACCTGCTGGTCGCGAAACACCAGCACATGGTGGTCGAGATGCGCGCGGTGGATGCGCGCGAAGTCTTCGGCGTTGATCGGTTTCGCGATGTCGAGACCGACGATCTCGGCGCCCACGGGGGCGTCGAAGGGGCGCACTTCGAAAGCTTGCGATGGGCCTTCGGAAGCGGGAAGAGAGGCTGCAAGAGTGGTCATGAACGGCGATCGAGGCGCTGCATGCATGCAGCGAACTCGCCACTCTAGGCCCAGCCGGCGCGATCGCGAAAGAACGATTCGTTGCTTGCTTATGGCCCACCGGACATGTGTGCCGGCAGGCGCCTGTCGCGCCGCGCTACTTCTTCCAGAACTGCCAGGCGCGCCGCACGCTGAAGGGCTTGAGCGAGGCAAGGCTGGCGTCTCCACCCACCGTGGCGGCAACCTCCGCCAGCCTGGCGCGCACCAGCGACAAGGGGTGCGCCGGAAAGGTCGAATCGTAGTCCGCCTTGTCCGAGGGAATCACGCGCAGCGGCGCGGCCCGCATCTTCTCGAACAGGTCCTCGCCGTCCTTCAGCATCACCGGCTCCGCGACGGGAGCATCGGCACTGAACCACTTGTCCCCCTCGATGATCATGACGGCCGCCTCGCGGGTCCCCGTGGTTCCGCTTTCGCCCGCCTCGATGTTGATCTGGTAGTTGCAGTCCCCGAACGGGAGCCAGAGGATGCCGACGTAGTACATCCCCAGGCTTCCCGGCGTCGGGGAGCGGTACTTGAACAACCCGCTCAGCATCTGGATCGAACCGGTCTTCAGTACCTCCATCGACAGCATGACGCCCCCGTTGTCGATGCACTGCTGCCGGTAGAAGGCTGCGGCGGCATCGGGCATGCGCAGGTCGAAGGCCCAGCCGACAGGCTTGGCATTGAAGCGCAAGAGATGCGCGACACGCGCGGTGTTCATCCAGAAACGGTGGTTCTCGCTCTGCTCGCCGAGCGTGCAGTCGGTGAGATCGAATGTGAGCGACCCGATGTCGGCCATGGCCTTTCCTCCCTGTTTTTTACAGCGCCGACTGTAGCCGGTGCCGTGCCTGCTTACAGGGTATGACTGCGGTCGCCCTCGGCAAAGCCCATCGCGTCCCACGCCGCGCCGACGGTGAAGCCCACCACCTTGAACAGCTCGCCCATCTCGTGCTCGTGGATCAGTCGCGCGGCCATGGCGCGCTCGGCCGTCGTGCCCTGTTCCATCTTCGCGAGCAGCCCGCAGTTCAGCAGGAAGCGCGCCTGGCTGGTGTAGCCCAGCACCTCGAGCCCCGCGTCCTGACCCGCCAGCGCGATGCCGGTGAAGTCGACGTGCGCGGTGATGTCCTTGTAGCCCACGTCGGACAGCGGATCGCCATCGGCCTGGTGGGCGCGGTGGCACATCACGGTGCCCATGTGGCGCTGCGGGTGGTAGTACTCGGCCTCGGGGAAACCGTAGTCGACGAGAAAGGCCGCGCCCTTCTTCAGCCGGTCCGCCAGCGTCGCGATGAAGGCCTTGGCCTGCGGGTGGATCTCGGTCAGGTAGTCGTGCTCACCGGGCACGTCGACGGGCGGGCGCAGTTCGGTCGGGCGGTCGGCCCACTGCCAGCCGTCGTTCTGCGCGTTGCGCACCACGCCGCGCTCGAACCATTGGCCGGCCACGCGCGCCAGCAGTTGCACCGGCATGGCGTCGAGCACCTCGTTGCCGACCACCACGCCCTCCATCGATTCGGGCAGCTCGTTGAGCCACTCGACGCGGTCGGCATAACGCACCAGCGCCTGTTGCTGGCGCTCGCGCAGCGTGCCCGACAGGTCGACGATGCGGTAGCGCACGTCGGTGCGGCCCATTTCGTCGAGTGCATGCAGCAGCTGCACGGCCAGCGCGCCGGAGCCCGCGCCGAATTCCCAGACGGTGGCGGTGCCGGTCTTGTCCAGCGCCTGGGCCACCTGCGCGGCCAGCGTCTGGCCGAACATGGGCGTGAGCTCGGGCGCCGTCACGAAGTCGCTGCCCGACGAAGGCATGTGGCCGAACTTGGCCGAGGTGTTGGCGTAATAGCCCAGGCCGGGCGCATAAAGCGCGAGCGCCATGAAGCGGTCGAAGCCGATCCAGCCGCCCGCGCGCTCGACGGAACGCGCGATGAGGTGGTCGAGGGCGGTGGGTAAACTGCTGGGGGTTGTCTTTGTCGTCACAGCGCCATTCTCCCCCCTCTCTCATCGCATGAGCACCGCATTCCCCTCCCCCGTCCGCCGCACCGTTCTCGTCACGGGCGCGGGCCGAAGGCTGGGCCGCGAGATCGCGCTGGCGCTGGCCGCGGGCGGCTGGCAGGTGGCGGTGCACTACCGCACGTCGCTGGCCGAGGCCGAGCAGACCGCGGCCGAGTGCGCCGCGCTCTCGGGTGACTCGGCGCTTTTTTCCGCCGACCTCGAAGACGAGCAGGCCACCCGCGCCCTGCTGCCCCGCGTGGTCGCGCGCTTTCGCGGCATCGACGCCGTGGTGCACAGCGCCGCGCTGTTCGAGCACGACGAGGCCGCCAGCTTCAGCTACGCGCTCATGGAACGCCATGCGCGCAGCAACACCGGCGCGGCCATCCTGCTGGCCAATGCATTGAACGAGCACCTGGCCGCGCGCGACGCGCAAGGCGCGGTCGTGCACCTGCTCGACCAGAAACTCTGGAACCCGAACCCCGACTTCTTGAGCTACACGCTCTCGAAAGCCGCGCTGGAGGCCGCCACGCCGATGCTGGCGCTGGCGCTGGCCCCGCGCGTGCGCGTGGTGGGCGTGGCGCCCGGCCTCACGCTGGCCAGCCACATGCTCGACGACGACAAGTTCGCGCAGTTGCACAAGCTGTCGCCGCTGGGCCGCTCCTCGACCGCCGCCGACGTGGTCGCCACCGTGAAGTTCGCGCTGGAGAACAGCTCGATCACCGGCACCACGCTGCTGGTCGACGGCGGCCAGCACCTGATGAAATTCGAGCGCGATTTCTCGCTCATGTGAGACCCCCATGCCTTCCCCCCACACCCACGGCCGCCAAACACTCACCCTGCTGGGCTTGCGCTTCGACGCGAACCTCGGGATCCTCGACCACGAGAAGGTCGCGCCGCAGCCGATTCAGGTGGACGCGGAACTCAACCTCGGCGAGCAGCCGCTGCTGCCGCAGGACGACGACATCTTCCACGTGCTGGACTACGGCAAGGTGCGCCTCATCATCATCGACGAGTGCACCGCCGAACACGTCAACCTGCTCGAAAGCCTGATCGGCAAGCTGGTGCAGCGGCTCCTGCAGCTGCCCGGCGTGCTGGGCGTGCGCGTGAAGATCGCCAAGCTCGAAATCTTCGACGACTGCGAAGTGGCGATCCGCATGGAGGCCGGCGAGTGGTGAGTCGCCGGCCAGCCTTCAGGCGGCCGGGCACACCACCGGGGCCTTGACGGCCGCGGGCCACATCCGCACCCCGAGCGCGCCGAGCGCCGACAGCGCGGCCATGGCCGCCACGCCCGACCAGCCCCACTGCGCCAGCACCAGCGCGCCGAGCGCCGAGCCTGTCGCCATGCCGATGAACACGCCGGTGAAGAACACCGCGTTCAGCCGGCTGCGCGCACCGGGGTCGATGCCGTAGACGACGGTCTGGTGCGCGATCAGCGCGGCCTGCAACCCGAAGTCGAAACCGATGGCGCTGGCCACGATGAGCCACAGCCGCGCGGCGGGCGCCATCTGCGGCGCGAGCAGCATCGCCGCGAACGACACCACCACCAGCGCGGCGCCCAGGCGAATCACCAGCTCGGGCCCGCGGCGGTCCGCGATGCGTCCGGCGATGGGCGCGGCCAGCGCACCCG
>NZ_MOWM01000266.1 GCF_016082275.1 Variovorax sp. E3 | reverse complement strand
CCCCGCGAAACGCGAGCACCGCAGGTTGCCCGTAGCGAAGCGGAGGGACGCAGACAGTAGGGTCGCCTTTCTTTTGCCTACGTTTCTTTGGCGAAGCAAAGAAAAGTAGGTCGCCTGCCGGGGCGAGACCCGGCCTCGGAAAGCAAGAAGAAGAGCGTCCTTCATCTCACCCCTCCTCTGCGAAGCCAAGAAACAAGGCATCGAACTGCACATCAACAGGCAACCCGACACAGGGCATCCGAACCCCTCCGGAAACAGAAGGATCCCCCAACCAAAGAGAAGCCCCCGCCGCAGGCAAACCCAGCGACTCGACAACACTCTCCCGCCCATCGGAAGCAGCAGCAGCAGCAACAACAAACAGCCGCTGCAGCACACCATCAAACCTCACCCCATCCAGATCCCCCTCAAGCCCTTCAAGCGCAGCCTGAAGTCCCCCCGAGTCCACCACTGCAGCGCCGCAACCAGCGCCTCCCCGCGAAGCTCGGCCCCGACGGCCGCATCCAGCTCGACAGCCAGTGTGAAAGGAAAATACCGCCCCACCCCGTCGACGGAAGGCATCAGCACCCCGATCCAGCCCCGTTCGCCAACGACCTGCGGGCCCAATGCAAAGCACCAGATCGGCGCTTCCAGATACCGCTCCGTCCAATCGGCACGCTGGTCCCGCAACCGCGCCAGCCCGCGCTGCAGCCACGCATCCCACACCGCGCGAAACCCTTCAGGCAAACGCCGATGCGCGAAGTCCCCCATGCCCGGCAACTTGCCGAACCACCCCGGCAACGCATCCGATGCCAGCAGCGCAAAGGAAGAAGAGGAGGAGGAAGATGAAGAAGCCGCGGCGTTCACAGCCCCTCCGGACAAGAAAACTCCCGCAGCTCGCGCAGGCGGATCGGATGCTGCACGCTGTTCGTCGTCACTTCGAAGCGCGTCTTGCGCGCCCCGATCTGGAAGGTGATGAAGAACTTCTCCGGCGCATCCCCGGCTTCGAGCTGCCCGTCGTCCAGCGCACGGAACAGCGCCCAGGGCCCGTCGACCGCCGCGCCCGAGCTGCCCGTCGTCGAAGGCGGGCTCACCTGGATGCGCACCTGGTTGCTGCCCTTCGGCCCCGGCCACTGCACCGCCATCGGCACCACCGGCCCGTGCGCGTACTTCACGAGCTGCCCGTCGACATCGAGGATGAACTGCGTGATGCCCGCGTCCATTTCCACCGGCTTGAAATCCAGCCGCATCGACGGCCCGCGCCCGCCGCCGCGAAAGAAGATGTCCTTGATGCGCGCGGCGCGCTCGAACTGCGCCAGCGCCTGCGTGGTGATGGCGCCGCGCTCGGCCACGGGCTTGTAGCGCCACGGCTTGGTGCTGGTGTCGACCAGCGCGGCCAGGCGCTTCTGGAAGAAGTCGTCCATCAGGCCGCCGGGGCCGAACATCTGGCCGAAGTCCTCGGGCAGCACGTCGCGCTTGCTGCTCGGCACGAAGGGGTAGCGGCCCGCGATGGCGCGCGCGCAGAACTCGGCCACGGGGCGCAGGTCCTGGCTCAGGTTGCCGCGCTCGGCCACCTGGGCCTGCGCGGCGCCGGCCTGGCTGAGGTTCTCGACCATCGAGCGCACCGGCTCGGGCAGCCGGCCCGCGTCGGACTTGAGCTTGCCGGCCACGTCGCCGGGCGGCGGCGAGGTGCGGCCCTTCACGGCCGTGTCGACCGCGTTGAGGTACACGTACACCTCGTTGAAGAGCTTGAGCGCGTCGTCGATGGGCGCGGGCTGGTTGGGGCCGCCCGCGGTGACGAGGCGGCGCAGCGACTCGAAGCGGTCGTCCACGATGCTCTCGATGCGCTTGCCCGGCGCCACCTGGCGGCCGGGGTCGCCGCCGAACAGATCTTCCAGGCCCTTGCGCGTGTTGCGCACGGTCTCGGTGGCCTTGCTGACCACGTCCTTGTTGGCGTCGGCCGCCGGAATGAGCGTGGTCTGCTTGACCACCGCGCGCAAAAAGTTCGCGAGCGGCGAATCGACGCCCGAGAGAATGCGCGCGGTCTCGATGTTCTTCTCGAGCCCGCTCACGCGGATCAGGCGCACGTCGGCCAGCAGCGCCTCCCACTGCTTGACGTATTCCTCCAGGTAGAGGCGGCGCACGCGGTCGGTCAGCGCGCCGAGCGCGGCCACGTCGCGCAGGCGGTCGGCGGCGTTGCGGTCCTGCCCCAGCACCCACGGGTCTTCATTGGCGAGCAGGCCGGTGAGCACGGTCACTTCGTTCTGGAAGCGCTTGTGATAGCCGTCGTAGGTGAACATGCCGGGCACGCCCTCGGTCAGCGGCTTGCCGCTGATGCGCTCGAACACCAGCGGGCCCGAGGGGCCGGTGGCGGTGGCCACGCTGAAGCCCGGAATGTCCTTGGTGGCGCGCTGGCGCTTCAGGCGGCTGAACACGCGCTGCTCCAGCGGGTAGCTCGCAAGCACGGCGCGCACGCTGCGCACCAGGTTCTCGTCCATCTTGAGCGGCGAGCGCGGCGGGCCTTGCGCAATGAGCACGTCGAGCTGGTCCTCGAGCTGCTTGCGCTGGTCTTCGGGAATGCCGCGGTCCAGGTTGCGCGACCAGTCGAGCGTGATCCAGGCCTTGAGCGCCTCGGGGTCGAAGTGCTCGGGCTGGTAGAGCATCAGGTAGCTCTTGAGCGCCTCGTAGGTGTACTCGAGGTTGTCCTTCTGCGCGGTGCGCAGCTGGTCCTCGATGCGCTTGGCGATCTGCGGCAGGAAGGCGTCGTTGAGCGCGCGCTGGTGCGTGAGCATGGCGGCGGCGTCGAGCTTGTCGCCCTGGTACAGGCCCAGCGTCATCGACAGCGGCTCGTCGCCCTGGCGGTTGTCGGGCGTCTTCCAGATGTCGCGCAGGCTCTGCAGCACGGGCGCGACCTCGACCAGGTTCTGCACGCGCGCGGGCAGCGCCGCGAGGTTCTGCCTGGCGGGGTCGACCCGTGCCTCGACCGACTTCAGGTAGTTGAGGTTCTGCAGCGTGCTGTAGCCCCAGGCCGCGAGCAGGCCGACGGTGAGCAGCGTCATCGCGGTGACGCCGACGAAGCGCAGCGTGTGGCGGCGGCGCTCCAGCTTCACGTCGGCGCCGGCCAGGCGCTGTTCGGGGAACACCACTTCGCGCAGCAGCGCAGTGAGGAAGTAGCTGCGCCCGCTCGACTTCTGCGGCGCGAGCATCGCGCGCTCGATGCCGAAGCTGCGCGCCAGGCTGCCCATCACGCGGTCGATCGGGCTGCCCTCCTGCGTGCCGCTGGTGAAGTACACGCCGCGCACCCACGGCGGCTGCGCAAAGCGCGAGCCGGTGAACACCTGTTCGAGCAGGTCGGACAGCAGCGAGCCGATGGAGCCGAACTGCGCCGGAAAGCCGAAGATGGCCGCGCGGCGCGTGCCGTCGGTCTCGCGCTGCATGCGCGCGATGAGGCCGTCGTTCACGCGGTTGTGCAGCAGCGCGAACTCGCGGTTGAACGCGGTGGACAGGCCCTTCTCGTCCTGCTGCACGTTCTCGTCGGCCGGCAGGGTGAAGCCGAAGACCTGCGCGCGCTGTTCCTTGCCCAGGTCGTCGAAGTAGTCGGTGAAGCCGTAGAGCAGGTCGCTCTTGGTGACGAGCACGTACACCGGCAGCCGCGTGGTGAGCTTGGCGTCGAGCTCCAGCAGCCGCGCGCGGATCGACGCCGCGAGCTGCGTGCGCGCCTCCGGCCCCTGGCTCAGCAGGTCGGCCACGCTCACCGTGAGGAACACGCCGTTCAGCGGCCGGCGCGGGCGCGCCTTCTTCAGCAGGCCCAGGAAGCCTTCCCATGCGCTCTTGTCTTCCGACTGGTGGCTGTCCTGCGTGGTGTAGCGCCCGGCAGTGTCGATCAGCACGGCCTCGTCGGTGAACCACCAGTCGCAGTTGCGCGTGCCGCCCACGCCGCGAATGGCGCCGGGGCCGAACTTCTCGGCCAGCGGAAAGCTCAGGCCCGAGTTGACGAGCGCGGTGGTCTTGCCCGCGCCCGGCGCGCCGATGAACACGTACCACGGCAGGTCGTACAGATAGCTGCCGCCCGAGATCGACATCCAGTCGCGCCAGCCCGCTTCTTGCCGGCCGCGTGCAGGCGCATCTGCTTGAGCGTGGCCACGGCTTCGCTGAAGCGCGTGTCCAGGATCTGCTGCTCGCCGCTGGCCGGCGCGCCGGTCCTGGCGGCGGGCGCCTTCATGAGCCCGTCGGTCAGGTGCTGGCTCGCGCGGCGCGCGCGCCAGCGGCGGTACAGCGCGCGCAACAACACCACCAGCACGATCACGCCGATGACGACGGCGCGCACCATCTCGCTTTCGAGCGGCGCGAGCGCGCCGATCTTCACCAGCGGGCCGACCCACCAGATCAGCAACGCGACGACGATCAGCGCCAGCAGCGTGAGCAGCAGCGGGCTGAACAGGAAGCCGAAGATTTTCTTGATCATTTCGCCGCTCCGGTTTCGGTCAGCAGCACGATGTCGACGCGGCGGTTCTTCGCGCGGTTGGCGGGCGTGTCGTTGGCGGCCACGGGCTCGGCGTCGGCCTTGCCGTCGGAGCGCATGCGCGCGGGGTCGACCAGCGTGCTGAGCGCGCCCTTCACCGCGTCGGCGCGCGCGGCCGACAGGTGCCAGTTGGACGGATAGCGCAGCGAGCGGATCGGCTGGTTGTCGGAGTGGCCGGTGATGAGCACCTCGCCCTTCACCTCGGCCAGCGCCTGCCCGATGCGGCGCAGCACCGGCAGCGACTGCGCCATGGGCTCGGCGCTGCCGGAGCCGAAGAACGAGTCGCCGCGCAGGCGCACCACGCTGCGGTCGGCCTCGTCGGTCACCGTGACGAGGCCCTGCTTGATCTCGGGCTCCAGAAAGCGCGCCAGGCGCGGCGTCTTGGCCGGCAGCGCGGGCGGCGCGATCTGGATGTTGGGCGCGCGCAGGCTCGACACGGCCGCGTAGGTGGTGTCGGAGCGGTAGTTGAGCGTGATGCGCAGCGCAAACCACGCCAGCGCCAGCAGCAGCGCGAAGCCCACGGCAAACACCCACAGCGGCAGCGACTCGCGCAGCCGCACCGTGCCCGCGCCCTGCCCGCGCCAATGCGGCGACAGCTCGGGCTCGACCGCCGGACGGTCCTTGGTGATGAGGTCGGCCAGGCGCTGGCGCACCGAGTCGAGCTGCGCGCGGCCGTTGTCGACCACGCGGTAGCGGCCCTCGAAGCCGAGCGCGAGCACGCTGTAGATCAGCTCCAGCAGCTGGCGGTGCGTGGGCACGTCCTGCGCGAGCTTGGCCAGCAGCTGGAACACTTTCTCGCCGCCCCAGGTCTCGTTGTGGAACTGCACCAGCAGGCTCTGCTTGTTCCAGCCGGCCTGCACGCCCCAGGGCGTGTTGGCCACGGCCTCGTCGAGCGCGGTGCACAGCACGTAGCGCGCGGCCAGCACCGACTCGTTGCCCACGCCGGCGCGGCGCGCGTTCTGGTCGAACTGGTTGACGGCGTCGGCGGTGGAGGCGCGCAGCGCCGGCACGTTGGGCGGCTGCGCCAGGTTGCGCAGCTTGCCGATCAGCACCAGCAGCTTGCCGGCCGCCGACACCAGCGGGTTGAGCAGGCCCAGCTCGCCGACCTCGGCCACGGGCGTGGGGTCGGCGCCGCCGAAGAACGGCGCGGGGGCCGCGCCGGCGGCGTGCCGCCGGG
>NZ_MOWM01000265.1 GCF_016082275.1 Variovorax sp. E3 | reverse complement strand
GCGGCGAGCTGTTCGGCGGCGACGGCGAGCGCGGCCTCCGAGCGGGCCGACAGCGACAGCAACTGGTCGCCCGTGGCCGCCGGCGATGCGGGACGCAGCGGCGCTTCTTCGACGATCACGTGCGCGTTGGTGCCGCCCACGCCGAACGAGCTGACGCCCGCACGGCGCGGCAGGTCGGCGCGCGGCCACGGCTGCAGGCTGGCGCTGACGCGGAACGGCGTGCGCGCGAAGTCGATCGCCGGGTTGGGCGCCTCGAAGTGCGCGGTGCCGGGAATCTGCTCGTGGTGCAGTGCCAACGCGGTCTTGATGAGCCCCGCCGCGCCGGCGGCCGTGACCATGTGGCCGACGTTGCTCTTGAGCGAGCCCAGCGTGCAGTAGTCGAGCGCGTCGGTGTGCTCGGCGTAGGCCACGGCCAGCGCCTCCACCTCGATCGGGTCGCCCATCGGCGTGGCGGTGCCGTGCGCCTCGACATAAGAGATGCTGCGTGCGTCGACATCCGCCGCCGCCAGCGCCGCGCGAATCACCGCCGCCTGGCCGTCGACACTGGGCGCGGTGAAGCTGGCCTTGGCGCCGCCGTCGTTGTTCACGCAGGCGCTGCGCAGCACGGCATAGATGGTGTCGCCGTCGGCCTGCGCGTCGGCCAGCCGCTTGAGCAGCACCACGGCCGCGCCGTCGCTGAACACGGTGCCCCGGGCCTGCGCGTCGAAGCTGCGCGTGTGGCCGTCGGGCGAGAGCATCGAGCCCTCGTTGTAGAGATAGCCGCTGCGCGGCGGGCACGTGATCGACGCGCCGCCCGCCAGCGCCATGTAGCACTGGCCCGTGCGCAGCGCATGGAAGGCGTGGGCCACGGCCACCAGCGAGGTCGAGCAGGCGGTGTGCACGCTGACGGCCGGCCCCGTGAGGTTGAGCCGGTTGGCCACGCGCGTGGTGATGTAGTCCTTCTCGTTGGCCAGCATCACCTGGAACTCGCCCACGGGCTCCACCAGGTCGGGCCGGGTGCTCACGTGGCGCTGGAAGTAGGTGGCGTTGTACATGCCGGCGTACACGCCGACCGGGCCGGGCGCGGCGTCGGGCACGTAGCCGGCGCGCTCCAGGCACTCCCAGCAGATCTCGAGGAACACGCGCTGCTGCGGGTCCATGAGCTGCGCTTCCTTCGGGCCGATGCCGAAGAAGGCGGCGTCGAAGTCCTCGATGCCGTCGATCACGCCGCGTGCGCGCACGTAAGCGGGGTCGCTGCGCAGCGCCTGGCTCACGCCGGCGTCGAGCGTGGCGTCGTCGAAGAAGCTGACGGTGTCGCGGCCGGCGACGAGGTTGGCCCAGAACTGCTCGACGTCGGCGGCGCCGGGGAAGCGGCCGGCGGTGGCGATCAGGGCGACGGCATCGGCAGCGGTGGCGGTTGTCGCGCGCGGTGCCGGTGCTTGCGATGCGGCGGGCGTTTCAACCGGCGGGCGCAGCCGCGCGGCCATCGCCTTGGGCGTCGGGTCGCGGAAGAACAGGTTGGTCGACAGCGGCAGCGCCGAGCCGCGCTTCAGGTCGGCCAGCACCTGCAGCACCAGCAGCGAGTCGCCGCCGAGGTCGAAGAAGTTGTCGTTGCGCCCGACCTTGTCGATGCGCAGCGCGCGAGCGAACGACTCGCACACCTGCTGCTCGAAGGCGTCGTGCGCCTCTTCGTAAGGCTGCGAAAGCTCGGGCCGGCCGGCGGCGGGCTCGGGCAGCGCGCGGCGGTCGAGCTTGCCGTTGGCGGTAACGGGCAACTGCGCGAGCCACACCTGCGCCGAAGGCACGAGCGCGGCGGGCAGGCGGGCCGCGAGGTGGGCGCGCAGCGCGTCCCACGACAGCTGCGGACCGCGTGCGACAAGGTAGGCCACGAGCCGCAGTTGCCCATCGGCATCGGGCCGCGCCAGCACGGCGCAAGACTGCACGGCGGGGTGCGCGAGGATCGCGGCCTCGATCTCGCCGGTCTCGATGCGGTGGCCGTGGATCTTCACCTGGCCGTCGCGCCGGCCGATGAACTCCAGCGTGCCGTCGGGCAGCCAGCGCGCGAGGTCGCCGGTGCGGTAGAGCCGGTCATCGGGGCCGCCGAAGGGGTCGGGCACGAAGCGCTCGGCGCTCAGTTCGGGCTGCCGCAGGTAGCCGCGCGCCAGCCCGTGGCCGCCGATGCACAGCTCGCCGACAAAGCCGGCCGGCAGCAGCGCCATCGCCGGGCTCAGCACGCGCAGCACGGTGTCGTTGATCGGGCGGCCGAGCGGCACCGAGCGGGTGTCGGCGGGCAGCGTGCGCGGAATGCGGTGCGTGGCCGCGAAGGTGGTGCACTCGGTCGGGCCGTAGCCGTTGCTCAGTGCCAGGCCGGGCAGGGCGGCCAGCGCGCGCCGCACATGCGGCACCGAGAGCGCTTCGCCGCCGGTGAACAGGTGGCGCAGGCCCGCGAGGTGGGCCGGGTCGTCGTCGATCACGGCGTTGAACAGCGCGGCCGTGAGCCAGGCGGTGTGTACGTCGTGGCGCGCGATGGTGCGGGCCAGGCCGGCGCCGGTGGGCACGCGTTCGTCGTGCACCACGCAGCAGCCGCCGTTGAGCAGCGGGCCCCAGATCTCGAGCGTGGCCGCGTCGAAGCCCAGCGGCGCGGCATGCAGCACGGCACGGCCGGGCGCGAGGTCGACGTAGTTCGCGCCGACCACCAACCGCAAGATGGCGCGGTGGCAGATCTCGATGCCCTTGGGCGTGCCGGTCGAGCCCGAGGTGTACATGACGTACGCGACCGACTCGCCGTCGATGGCCGGTTCATTCCATGCACTGCGATCCGTATTGTCCGAAGCGTCTTCGAACAGAAAAACACGTTGTTCGGCCGGCACGAGGTGGCGATGCGCCTGCGTCGTGACCACGTGCCGCGCCTGTGCCTCGCTGAACATGTAGGCCATGCGCTCGGGGGGAAAGTCGGTCGGCACGGGAACGTAGACGCCGCCCGCCTTCAGGATGCCGAGCTGCGCGACCACGGCGGCCAGCGAGCGGTCGATCAGCAGGCCGACGCTGTCGCCGCCGCGTACGCCCAGCTGTTGCAGGCGCTGCGCGAGCAGGGCGGCGCGCTGGTCGAGTTCGCCGTAGCTCATTCGCGTGTCGCCTTCGATAAGGGCGACGGCGTCGGGCGTGGCGCTGACCTGTTGGCTGAAGCGGCCGGTGACGGTGAGCGATGGGTCCAGGCGGGGCACAGGGGTGTTCCAGCGGCGCAGCTGGTCGTCGCGGTCGGACACGGGCAGCGAGCGGATGTCGTTCAGCGCGGCATCGGGGCGCTCGAGCAGGTCGGCGGCGGTGTCGGCGAGGGCGGCCAGCAATTGGGCGGCCGAGGCGCCGTCCATCAGGTCCGCCGCGACGTCGATGTGGAGGCTTTGGGTGCCGGGCGCGAATCCAGCCAGAGGCACAGGCGGGCACTGGTGGTGCCGGCGGCAGCAGCGCCATCACGCAGCCACAGCGCAACGGGTTGCACGCCCGCGCGCGTCGCGACAGAGAAAGCGGCGCGGCGGCCCTGGTCGAGTTCGGCGAGCCAGGCGCGGGCGGGCCGGGTGGCGTCGAAGGCCATGGTCGTCGCCGCATGCAAGGGTTGCGGGCCGGTCGCTTCGTGCAGCACCGGCCAGAGCGAACCGAGCCAGCGCGACTGCAGCAGCAGCCAGGCGCCGGTCCAGAGGGTGTCGGGCAACTGGCCGATGGCGGCCAGTTCGTGCGCATGGCGCCGCGTGAATTCGGGGTCGAGCGTCAGTGCGCCGGTGTGGCGCGCGCGATGTTTCGGGGTTGGATCGCGGCACGAACAGGTCGTCCAGCGCTGCGTCTGGAGCGTCCCGGCGTGCCGGCGAAACAGTTTGAATTTCCATGTAAGTACCCGAAAAGAAATACAATGGAGCCCAATGAATAGGCCAAATGGCCAGTTATTCAATTGAAGTTTGAATTCGGAAGTCATGCTTTTTTCGTGACTCGATCCTAGGGTGTTTACTGAAGCCGATGTGAGGTCTTTTGGTCTACGTTACAAGTAGACATAGTTATTTCCAAAACGTACTACCCCAATTGTCCCGTCCGGGGTAACTGATGAGCAGTTTTTGGCAAAGCGCGGCCCCCGCTGGCGTCCCTCGGTGCGCAAGGGGGTCTGCGAAAGCGGGGTACTCATGGGGATGTCAGAGGGGGACAGGCGCCGGGCGGCTGGTCCAGGCGTTCCGCCGCATGACCGGGTTCCGGCCGCCGCCGGCAGAGGGCGACATGCGAAAAACGAGTGGTTCGCGCCCCTGCAAAATGAAACGCCGCCAAAAGATCCGGCTGTTATCAATTAATCGAGTCTGTAACCGGATAAAAAATATCTGTACAAAATAATTAAAAAACCAAGACTTCAAGGCGTATCTGCTTTCATGCAGAATCCACTCCTTGAAAGTTTCAAATGCTTAGCGACATCTTATTACCCGATGTAGTTCTCAAGCGTTGCGGCTACTATTACGAGTCGATTCTCCCGAGCAATTCAGATGCATTGACGGCCAATGCCATTTATTTCGGCAACGAGGCCTGGGCCAGGGAATACCTGGCCTTCTGCCATCGCGACGAATTCTTCAGAAGCCGCTGGGTCGCCGCCGGTGGCGACTGGACGGACAAGGTGGTCATCGACCTGGGCTGCGGGCCCGGCAATGTCTTTGCCACGCTGGGCGGCAAGCCCAGGTTGCTGGTCGGGGTCGACGTGGCCGCCGGTTCGCTCGAGCTGGCCTCGCGCCTGGGCTACACGGCGGTGCTGGCCGACGCGGCGCACACGCCATTTCGATCGGGGGTGGCCGACATCGTGGCCATCAATGCGTCGCTGCACCACTGCGACGACATGGACGCGGTGCTGCGCGAGGGCGCGCGGCTCGTCAAATCCGACGGCCTGCTCATTACCGACCACGATCCGCAATTGACCGCGTGGGACTACAAGGGCCTGGCCAAATGGATGTGGGACGCGCGGCTGTGGGTCTACCGCGCGACGCGGCGCGGTTTTCACAAGACCGGCAGCCAGCAGTCGTGGGGGTTGCGCACCGAGGTCCACCACCAGCCGGGCGACGGCGTGACGCCCGACTTCTTCCGGCGCACGCTCGAGCCGCTGGGCTTCGAGGTCCGGGTGTATCCCCACAACCACCAGGTCGGCGCGCAAGCCTTCCAGGGCGAGGTGGGCCCCGCGCAATGGAAGTACCGCATGGGCAACCGGCTGTCGGGCCGCGACCCGGCCGCGCCCGCGAGCGCGCTGTCCCTGATGTGCGTGGCCAGGCGCGCCGCGCGCTGAATTCGCGCCTTCCACGGCCGCCGTACCGGGTGGCGCGGGGTCTTCAGCCACTGCTGGTAGGCTCCACCGTCATCAGGAAGAAAAGGAACGGCTAGTGGTTGTGACAGGCAGGAACTGGCGCGCGGGCATCGCGCTGATCGCGGCGTTGACATTGGCGGCGTGCACGACGACGAAGGCCCCGGTGGCGGGGCCCGGCGAATACGTGGTGCAGCCGGGCGACACGCTCTATCGCATCGCCTCCAGAACCGGCCGCTCGCCGGGCGACATCGCCCGCTGGAGCAACCTGCAGGACCCCGACCGGCTCGAAGCAGGGCAGGTGCTGCGCGTGGCGCCGCCGGGCGGGGCCTCGGCCGCCGCGTCGCCGGACACGTCGTCGCCCCCGCCGCCCCGAAG
>NZ_MOWM01000264.1 GCF_016082275.1 Variovorax sp. E3 | reverse complement strand
GAAAAAACTTCCTTCGAAGTTGACGCTGAGTTAAAAAGCAGTGCATAATCGAAGGCTTCGCTGAAATGACTTCGGCGGCTGGCGGCGAAAGTTGCCGACTGCTGAGAAGAAGTTGAAGAAAGCGAAAAAAAGTTTGACGATACTTAAAAAATCGTGTTAGACTACAAGGCTTCGCTGATCACAGCAAGCAAACGAAGCAAGCGACAAGCTGCTTCGATGATCGTTAAAAATTTACAGCCGATAAGCGTGGGCGTTTGAAGGTAATTGCGTAAGTTCTTCGGAACAAGTCGCAAGACTTAAAAACGCTCATGAAGATAGAAGTGAAGTTCACTTCAATTCTTTTTTTATGAGTTTTGCCTGGCCGCGAGGTCAGGCGCAAAAATCAAGATCGAACTATAGAGTTTGATCCTGGCTCAGATTGAACGCTGGCGGCATGCCTTACACATGCAAGTCGAACGGCAGCGCGGGAGCAATCCTGGCGGCGAGTGGCGAACGGGTGAGTAATACATCGGAACGTGCCCAATCGTGGGGGATAACGCAGCGAAAGCTGTGCTAATACCGCATACGATCTACGGATGAAAGCAGGGGATCGCAAGACCTTGCGCGAATGGAGCGGCCGATGGCAGATTAGGTAGTTGGTGAGGTAAAGGCTCACCAAGCCTTCGATCTGTAGCTGGTCTGAGAGGACGACCAGCCACACTGGGACTGAGACACGGCCCAGACTCCTACGGGAGGCAGCAGTGGGGAATTTTGGACAATGGGCGAAAGCCTGATCCAGCCATGCCGCGTGCAGGATGAAGGCCTTCGGGTTGTAAACTGCTTTTGTACGGAACGAAACGGCCTTTTCTAATAAAGAGGGCTAATGACGGTACCGTAAGAATAAGCACCGGCTAACTACGTGCCAGCAGCCGCGGTAATACGTAGGGTGCAAGCGTTAATCGGAATTACTGGGCGTAAAGCGTGCGCAGGCGGTTATGTAAGACAGTTGTGAAATCCCCGGGCTCAACCTGGGAACTGCATCTGTGACTGCATAGCTAGAGTACGGTAGAGGGGGATGGAATTCCGCGTGTAGCAGTGAAATGCGTAGATATGCGGAGGAACACCGATGGCGAAGGCAATCCCCTGGACCTGTACTGACGCTCATGCACGAAAGCGTGGGGAGCAAACAGGATTAGATACCCTGGTAGTCCACGCCCTAAACGATGTCAACTGGTTGTTGGGTCTTCACTGACTCAGTAACGAAGCTAACGCGTGAAGTTGACCGCCTGGGGAGTACGGCCGCAAGGTTGAAACTCAAAGGAATTGACGGGGACCCGCACAAGCGGTGGATGATGTGGTTTAATTCGATGCAACGCGAAAAACCTTACCCACCTTTGACATGTACGGAATTCGCCAGAGATGGCTTAGTGCTCGAAAGAGAACCGTAACACAGGTGCTGCATGGCTGTCGTCAGCTCGTGTCGTGAGATGTTGGGTTAAGTCCCGCAACGAGCGCAACCCTTGTCATTAGTTGCTACATTCAGTTGGGCACTCTAATGAGACTGCCGGTGACAAACCGGAGGAAGGTGGGGATGACGTCAAGTCCTCATGGCCCTTATAGGTGGGGCTACACACGTCATACAATGGCTGGTACAAAGGGTTGCCAACCCGCGAGGGGGAGCTAATCCCATAAAACCAGTCGTAGTCCGGATCGCAGTCTGCAACTCGACTGCGTGAAGTCGGAATCGCTAGTAATCGTGGATCAGAATGTCACGGTGAATACGTTCCCGGGTCTTGTACACACCGCCCGTCACACCATGGGAGCGGGTTCTGCCAGAAGTAGTTAGCTTAACCGCAAGGAGGGCGATTACCACGGCAGGGTTCGTGACTGGGGTGAAGTCGTAACAAGGTAGCCGTATCGGAAGGTGCGGCTGGATCACCTCCTTTCTGGAAACAAGCAATTTAATTTAAACGCCCACACTTATCGGTTGTTGGAAGAAGTCGAGATCTTCGAGAGAAGGTTTTGATGAATGGGTCTGTAGCTCAGCTGGTTAGAGCACCGTCTTGATAAGGCGGGGGTCGTTGGTTCGAGCCCAACTAGACCCACCAAATCTTCTGATTTCTCGTGTGAGAGTTTTGGGGGATTAGCTCAGCTGGGAGAGCACCTGCTTTGCAAGCAGGGGGTCGTCGGTTCGATCCCGTCATCCTCCACCAATAAATCGATACTTAATTCAACACCAAAGCGGCTTTGTGCGCGAGCATGAGGCTTCTTTGTTGTTGATCAGGATCTCTTGATCAATCGGCTGTTCTTTAAAAAATTCATAGAGTCGAATCAGCGCTGCTGATGGAAACTGCACATTCGTAAAGGTTTAGTGCAGACCGTGCCATCAGCAGCATAGAATTTTTGATTGCGTCAAAAGAAACTTCAATTTCGAGTCAAATCGAATTTTGAATGTAACGGCATAACGCGCCAGGTGAAAGACCTGGTAATTCCTTGAAACGATTTTGGATCTCCGCAAGGAGAGCTCAAAGTTATAGGGTCAAGTGAATAAGAGCACGTGGTGGATGCCTTGGCAATGATAGGCGACGAAGGACGTGATAGCCTGCGATAAGCTTCGGGGAGCTGGCAAATTAGCTTTGATCCGGAGATTTCCGAATGGGGAAACCCACCGAAAGGATCGCATGATGAATACATAGTCATGCGAGGCGAACCGGGTGAACTGAAACATCTCAGTAGCTCGAGGAAAAGACATCAACCGAGATTCCGAAAGTAGTGGCGAGCGAAATCGGAAGAGCCTGTTAGTGATAGCACAAGACATAACGGAACAGCTTGGAAAGGCTGGCCATAGCGGGTGATAGCCCCGTACGTGAAATGACCTGTGTGGTACTGAGCTAACGACAAGTAGGGCGGGACACGAGAAATCCTGTCTGAATATGGGGGGACCATCCTCCAAGGCTAAATACTCATCATTGACCGATAGTGAACTAGTACCGTGAGGGAAAGGCGAAAAGAACCCCGGGAGGGGAGTGAAATAGATCCTGAAACCGCGTGCTTACAAAAAGTAGGAGCCTCGTAAGGGGTGACTGCGTACCTTTTGTATAATGGGTCAGCGACTTACATTCAGTGGCAAGGTTAACCGAATAGGGAAGCCGTAGAGAAATCGAGTCCGAATAGGGCGATCAGTCGCTGGGTGTAGACCCGAAACCAAGTGATCTATCCATGGCCAGGATGAAGGTGCCGTAACAGGTACTGGAGGTCCGAACCGACTAGTGTTGCAAAACTAGCGGATGAGCTGTGGATAGGGGTGAAAGGCTAAACAAACTTGGAAATAGCTGGTTCTCTCCGAAAACTATTTAGGTAGTGCCTCAAGTATTACCATCGGGGGTAGAGCACTGTTTTGGCTAGGGGGTCATGGCGACTTACCAAACCAAGGCAAACTCCGAATACCGATGAGTACAGCTTGGGAGACAGAGCACCGGGTGCTAACGTCCGGACTCAAGAGGGAAACAACCCAGACCGCCAGCTAAGGTCCCTAAAATTGGCTAAGTGGGAAACGAAGTGGGAAGGCTAAAACAGTCAGGATGTTGGCTTAGAAGCAGCCATCATTTAAAGAAAGCGTAATAGCTCACTGATCGAGTCGTCCTGCGCGGAAGATGTAACGGGGCTAAGCCAGTTACCGAAGCTGCGGATTTGCAATTTATTGCAAGTGGTAGGAGAGCGTTCTGTAAGCCTGTGAAGGTGCGTTGTAAAGCGTGCTGGAGGTATCAGAAGTGCGAATGCTGACATGAGTAGCGTTAAAGGGGGTGAAAAGCCCCCTCGCCGTAAGCGCAAGGTTTTCTACGCAACGTTCATCGGCGTAGAGTGAGTCGGCCCCTAAGGCGAGGCAGAGATGCGTAGCTGATGGGAAACAGGTCAATATTCCTGTACCGATTGTTAGTGCGATGTGGGGACGGATCTTAATAGGTCATCCAGTTATTGGATTATTCTGGTTTAGTTGGATGTAGGCGTGCATTAGGCAAATCCGGTGCACATATACCGAGGCCAACGATCGAGCGGACTTGTCCGTGAAGTGACTGAACGAGGTTCCAGGAAAAGCCACTAAGCTTCAGCTAACAACGACCGTACCGCAAACCGACACTGGTGCGCGAGATGAGTATTCTAAGGCGCTTGAGAGAACTCAGGAGAAGGAACTCGGCAAATTGACACCGTAACTTCGGAAGAAGGTGTGCCCTATTAGTGTGAAGTGAACAACGGAGCATGAATGGGTTGCAAAAAATCGGTGGCTGCGACTGTTTATTAAAAACACAGCACTCTGCAAACACGAAAGTGGACGTATAGGGTGTGACGCCTGCCCGGTGCTGGAAGATTAAATGATGGGGTGCAAGCTCTTGATTGAAGTCCCAGTAAACGGCGGCCGTAACTATAACGGTCCTAAGGTAGCGAAATTCCTTGTCGGGTAAGTTCCGACCTGCACGAATGGCGTAACGATGGCCACACTGTCTCCTCCTGAGACTCAGCGAAGTTGAAATGTTTGTGATGATGCAATCTCCCCGCGGAAAGACGGAAAGACCCCATGAACCTTTACTGTAGCTTTGTATTGGACTTTGAACAGATCTGTGTAGGATAGGTGGGAGGCTTTGAAGCAGGGTCGCTAGATCTTGTGGAGCCAACGTTGAAATACCACCCTGGTGTGTTTGAGGTTCTAACCTAGGTCCATTATCTGGATCGGGGACAGTGCATGGTAGGCAGTTTGACTGGGGCGGTCTCCTCCCAAAGCGTAACGGAGGAGTTCGAAGGTACGCTAGTTACGGTCGGACATCGTGACGATAGTGCAATGGCATAAGCGTGCTTAACTGCGAGACTGACAAGTCGAGCAGATGCGAAAGCAGGACATAGTGATCCGGTGGTTCTGTATGGAAGGGCCATCGCTCAACGGATAAAAGGTACTCTGGGGATAACAGGCTGATACCGCCCAAGAGTTCATATCGACGGCGGTGTTTGGCACCTCGATGTCGGCTCATCTCATCCTGGGGCTGTAGCCGGTCCCAAGGGTATGGCTGTTCGCCATTTAAAGAGGTACGTGAGCTGGGTTTAAAACGTCGTGAGACAGTTTGGTCCCTATCTTCCGTGGGCGCTGCAGATTTGAGGAAGCCTGCTCCTAGTACGAGAGGACCGGAGTGGACACACCTCTGGTGTATCGGTTGTCACGCCAGTGGCATTGCCGAGTAGCTAAGTGTGGAAGAGATAACCGCTGAAAGCATCTAAGCGGGAAACTCGTTTCAAGATGAGATCTGCCGGGGCCTTGAGCCCCCTGAAGAGTCGTTCAAGACCAGGACGTTGATAGGTCAGGTGTGGAAGCGCAGTAATGCGTTAAGCTAACTGATACTAATTGCTCGTGCGGCTTGACCCTATAACTTTGATCAATCAGATCAAGGTGTTATGCCAAGTTGACGCATTCAAAATAATTCGCCAAAAGCTGATTCCAAACTCTATGAATTCGTTCTCCAGATCATGTGATCTCGAGAACAACCCTTTATGCCTGATGACCATAGCGAGTTGGTACCACTCCTTCCCATCCCGAACAGGACAGTGAAACGACTCAGCGCCGATGATAGTGCGGGTTCCCGTGTGAAAGTAGGTCATCGTCAGGCTCTTACAGCCCAGAAAACCCCAGTCAGACTCCTGACTGGGGTTTTTTGCTTTGGG
>NZ_MOWM01000263.1 GCF_016082275.1 Variovorax sp. E3 | reverse complement strand
CGGGCGCTCTGGCTGCCCCCATCCCAACCTTCCCCCAGAGGGGGAAGGAGCAAGAACCTAATGCGCGCAGCGCTGGATTTCCACCGTCGAATGCCGGATCTCCTCGTGCATCGAAAAGCACGCGCGCACCTGGTCGGCCGTCAGCGTCGGCGAGTGCGTCACCACCGTGAGCGCGCAGGCATAGGCGCCGCGTCCCACGCGCCACACGTGCAGGTCGGCCACGCGGGTTTCCGAATCGGCCAGCATGGTCTCGACGCCTTCGCGGATTTCCTCGGTCACCGGGTGGTCCATTTCGCGGTCAAGCAGCACCTTGCCGGTTTCCTTCAGCAGGCCCTTGGCCCAGAGCGCCACCAGCACCGCGCCGACGATGCCCATGACCGGGTCGAGCCAGGCCCAGCCGTAGAACCAGCCGCCCAGCAGCGCCGCGATGGCCAGCACCGATGTGGCGGCGTCGGCGACGACGTGGATGTAGGCGGAGCGCAGGTTCAGGTCCTGGCCATGGTCGCCGTGCGCATGGTCGTCGTGCGCGTGGTGGTCATGGCCGTGCCCGTGGTCATGGCCGTGCCCGTGGTCATGCCCGTGGCCATGGTCATGCCCGTGATGGGCCCCGCCCAGCAGCCGCGCGCAGACCAGGTTGACCACCAGCCCCAGCACCGCCACCGAAATGGCTTCGGGGTAGTGAATGGCCGAAGGCGACCACAGCCGCTCCAGCGAGCCCATCACCATCAGCGCCGCGATGCCCAGCAGCACCAACGCGCTGGCAAAGCCGGCCAGCACCTCGATCTTCCAGGTGCCGAAGGCAAAGCGCGGGTCGCGCGCGTAGCGGCGCGCGGCCGCATAGGCGAAGGCGCTCAGGCCGATGGCCAGCGCGTGCGAGCTCATGTGCCAGCCGTCGGCCAGCAGCGCCATCGAGTTGAACCACCAGCCGGCGCCGATTTCCACCACCATCATCACGGCGGTGATCCACATCACCAGCCCGTGCTGCGCTCGGCACGGGCGTGTCGGCACCGAAGTGGTGGTCGTGTTTCCAGGCGCTCAGGTCATGGGTGTGCATGGGCGTTGGCTCGTCAAACTCCGAAAAGATCCTGTCCGTCGGAACGGCTCGAGGGTGGTGTCACGCCAAGGTGGCGGTAGGCGGCCAGCGTGGCGATGCGCCCGCGCGGCGTGCGCTGCAGGTAGCCCTGCTGGATGAGGTAGGGCTCGATCACGTCCTCGATGGTGTCGCGCTCCTCGCCGATGCTGGCCGCGACGTTGTCCAGCCCCACCGGGCCGCCGTCGAAGCGGTGGATCACGGCCTCGAGCAGCTTGCGGTCCATCAGGTCGAAGCCTTGCGGGTCGACGTCGAGCATGGCCAGCGCGCGGTGCGCGATGTCCTCGGTGATGCGGCCGTCGCCCTTGACCTCGGCGTAGTCGCGCACGCGGCGCAGCAGGCGGTTGGCGATGCGGGGCGTGCCGCGCGAGCGGCGGGCGATCTCGAAGCCGCCGGCCGCGTCGGTCTCGACCTTGAGCAGGCCGGCGCTGCGCCGCACGATCAGCGCCAGCTCTTCGGGCGTGTAGAACTCCAGCCGCGCGACGATGCCGAAGCGGTCGCGCAGCGGGTTGGTCAGCATGCCGGCGCGGGTGGTGGCGCCCACCAGCGTGAAGGGCTGCAGGTCGAGCTTGATGCTGCGCGCCGCGGGGCCCTCGCCGATCATGATGTCGATCTGGTAGTCCTCCAGCGCGGGGTACAGGATTTCTTCGACGACCGGGCTCAGCCGGTGGATCTCGTCGATGAAGAGCACGTCGTTGGGCTCCAGGTTGGTCAGCAGCGCCGCCAGGTCCTTGGGCTTTTCGAGCACCGGGCCCGAGGTCTGGCGCAGGTTCACGCCCAGCTCGGCCGCGATGATGTGCGACAGCGTGGTCTTGCCCAGGCCGGGCGGCCCGAACAGCAGCACGTGGTCGAGCGCTTCCTTGCGCTTGCGCGCCGCGCCGATGAAGATTTCGAGCTGCTCGCGCACCTTGGCCTGGCCGACGTATTCGTCGAGCAGCTTGGGGCGCAAGGCCCGCTCGATCGCCTCTTCGTTGGGCGAGGCGGGGGCGGCGGACACCACGCGTTGAGGGGCGGGCGCGAAGTCGTCTGTCTGGATAGTCATTTGAGGGTCTTCGGCTTGAGTTTAGTGCCTGCCACACTGGCAGAATGCTTCGGCCATATAACGAACGAGGGGAAGCCAGCACGTGTCGATCTACGAACTGAAGCCGCGTTTCCAGGCCCTGCTGCGGCCGCTGGTGGTCCGCCTGCATGCGATGGGTGTCACCGCCAACCAGGTCACGCTGGCGGCGTGTGTCGTATCGGTCGCACTCGGGCTCTGGCTCTTCTTCGCGGCGCCCTCTCTTGCCGCCTTCGCGCTCATCCCGCTGTGGATGTTCCTGCGCATGGCCTTCAACGCCATCGACGGCATGCTGGCGCGCGAGCACAACCAGCAGAGCAAGCTGGGCGCCTTGCTCAACGAACTGACGACGTGGTCTCCGACGCCGCGCTCTACCTGCCCTTTGCGCTGGTGCTGCCGTTCAGCGGCTTCTGGGTCGGCACGGTGATCGTGCTGGCCGGGCTCAGCGAATTCGCGGGCGCGCTCGGGCCGACGGTGGGCGCCTCGCGCCGCTACGACGGCCCGCTGGGCAAGAGCGACCGGGCCTTCGTGTTCGGCGCGCTCGGCCTCTACGTGGCGCTGGGCTGGCCGCTGCCGGGCTGGACGGCCTGGCTGATGCCGCTGCTCGCGGTGCTGGTGGCCTGGACCACCGTCAACCGCATCCGCCGCGCGCTGGCCGAAGCCGCGGGCGGCAGCATCGCATCCAAATAGACAAACAGACAAGACTCACAGGGATTCAATGACCGACAACACCCCACGCGTTCCCGACGAACGCCATTTCCAGACGCACGACGGCGAGTCGCTGTTCTACCGCCACTGGCCCGCCACCAGCGGCGCGCGGCGCGGCGCCATCGTGCTGTTCCACCGCGGCCACGAACACGGCGCGCGCATGGCGCACCTGGTCGACGAACTGGACCTGCCCGACTTCGACTTCTTCGCCTGGGACGCGCGCGGCCACGGCCGCTCGCCGGGGCAGCGCGGCTACAGCCCGAGCTTCGGCACCTCGGTGCGCGACGTGCAGACCTTCGTGCAGCACATCGGCGCCGCGCACGGCGTGCCCGAGCAAGACATCCATGTGGTCGCGCAGAGTGTGGGCGCGGTACTGATCGCGACCTGGGCGCACGACTACGCGCCCAAGGTGCGCGGCCTCACGCTCGCCTCGCCGGCCTTCAAGGTCAAGCTCTACGTGCCGTTCGCGCGCGCCGGGCTCGGGCTGATGCACAAGATGCGCGGGCTGTTCTTCGTCAACAGCTACGTGAAGGCGAAGTTCCTCACGCACGACCCCGAGCGCATCGCCAGCTACGAGAGCGACCCGCTGATTTCGCGGCCCATCGCGGTCAACATCCTGCTGGGCCTGTACGAAGCGGCCGACCGCGTGGTGGCCGACGCCAACGCGATCACGCTGCCGGTGCAGCTGCTGATTTCGGGCGCCGACTGGGTGGTGCACCACAAGCCGCAGCACCAGTTCTTCGAGCGGCTGGGCAGCGCCGTGAAAACCAAGACCGAACTGCCGGGCTTCTTCCACGACACGCTGGGCGAAAAAGACCGCGCGCCGGCCGTCGCGCAGATCCGCGAATTCATCCTGCAGCGCTTCGACGAGCCGGCCGTGCCGGTCGACCGCCGCGAGGCGCACCTGAGCGGCGACACGGCCGACGAGTCGCGCGCGCTGGCCGAGCCGCTGTCGCCCCTGTCGCCGCGCGGCGCCTACTGGGCCATGACGCGCGCCAGCCTGAAGCTGGGCGGCACCCTGTCCGAAGGCATCAAGCTGGGCCACGACACCGGCTTCGACTCGGGCAGCACGCTCGACTACGTGTATCGCAACCAGCCCAAGGGCAGCTCAGCGCTGGGCCGCTCGGTCGACAAGACCTATCTGGAATCGATCGGCTGGCGCGGCATTCGCCAGCGCAAGATCCACGTCGAGGAGCTGCTGCGCATCGCGATGGAGCGGCTGGCCGAAATGCACCGCGAAGTGCGCGTGATGGACATCGCCGCCGGCCACGGCCGCTACGTGCTCGACGCGGTGCTCGCGAGCCCGGTCAAGGCCAGCTCGGTCCTGCTGCGCGACTACAGCGACATCAACGTGCGCGACGGCCGCGCGCTCATCGCCGAGAAGGGCCTGGAAGAAGTCGCCCAGTTCGTGCAGGCCGACGCCTTCGACCGCATGAGCCTGGCGACCGTGACGCCGCGCCCCACGCTGGCCGTGGTGTCGGGCCTGTACGAGCTGTTCCCCGACAACGACATGGTGCGCCGCTCGCTCGCGGGCGTGGGCGACGCGGTGGAAGACCGGGGCTACCTGGTCTATACCGGCCAGCCGTGGCATCCGCAGCTCGAGATGATCGCGCGCGCCCTCACCAGCCACCGCCAGGGCGAAGCCTGGGTGATGCGCCGGCGCACGCAATACGAAATGGACCAACTGGTCGAAGAAGCGGGCTTTCGCAAGATCGACCAGCGGGTCGACGAGTGGGGCATCTTCACGGTGTCGCTGGCGGTGCGCACCGAGCGATGAGCGCCTGGCTGGCACAACGGCCCTGGAAGCGCGCCGCCGCATGGCTGGTGTTTTTGGGGCCGTTGTTCTACGCGACCTACGGCTTCGCCAACTGGTGGGCGACCACGCGGGCGAACGTGCCGTCGATGGCCTTCGACTGGGAGCGGCACGTGCCATTCTGGCCGTGGACGATCTTTCCGTACTGGACGATCAACGTCTTCTACGCGCTGTCGCTGTTCCTGGCGCGCAGCAGGCACACGCTCGACCGGCATGCGCTGCGGCTGGTCACGGCCACGCTCATCGCCTGCACCTGCTTCATCGCATGGCCGCTGCATTTCAGCTTCGGGCAGCCGCCGGTCGAGGGGGCGCCGGCCTTCCTGTTCAATGCGCTGCGCGGCTTCGACCAGCCGTTCAACCAGGCGCCGTCGCTGCACATCGCGCTGGCCGTGATCCTGTGGGACTGGTACCGGCAGTTCTTGCGCGCGGCGTGGGCGCGGCTAGTGCTCCATGTGTGGGCCTTTGCCATCTGCGCGTCGGTGCTGACGACGTGGCAGCACCACTTCATCGACATCCCGACCGGCGCGCTGCTCGGCATTTTCTGCGTGTGGCTGTGGCCGCTGGAGCGCGTGGTGTCGATGCCGCGCGCCTGGCGGCGCACGCGCGACGCGCAGCGCTGGAAGCTGGCGGGGTTCTATGCGGCGGGCGCGGCGCTGTTTCTCGCGGCCGCGCTGCTCGGCGGCGGCGTGGCGTTGTGGCTCGCGTGGCCGGCGGCATCGCTGGCGCTGGTGGCGCTCAACTACATCGGCTTCGGCGCGCGCGGCTTCCAGATGAACGGCCGGGGCCGCATGGGCTGGGCGGCGCGCTGGCTGTTCGCGCCCTACCGGCTCGGCGCGGCCGTCAACGCCTGGCTCTGGACGCGCAAGCTGCCGGCTTCGGTCGAGGTGGTGCCCGGCCTGCGGCTGGGCCGCCGGCCGACGCATGCCGAATGGCTCGCGGCCGGCCAGCCCCGGCTCGTGAGCCTGTGCGCCGAGCTGCAACTGCGGCCGGCGTGCCGCACGCGCGCTGCGTGCCGCTGCTCGACCTGA